>DCGM01000045.1:0-12873 GCA_002315255.1 Lachnospiraceae bacterium UBA1778 | reverse complement strand
GCCGGACACGATGGAGGAACTGCTGACGCTTCCCGGCGTAGGAAGGAAAACCGCGAATGTTATTCTGGGAAATGTCTATCGAAAGCCGTCCGTAGTAGTCGATACGCACGTAAAGAGGATTTCGAAAAAGCTGGGACTTACGGAAGAAACCGATCCGGTCAAGGTAGAGTTCGATCTGATGGAGGTCCTGCCGCAGGATCATTGGATTCTTTATAATATGCAGATTATTACGCTGGGGCGGACGATCTGTTATGCGCGGAAGCCGGACTGCATGCATTGCTTTTTAGGCGATGTCTGTCCGTCGAAGGAGGAAAAATGAATCACTGGTTTACAGGTGAAAAAGGAAAAATCCGAAAGAGAATTGCAGCAATCGTCGTCATCGTCATCGTGGCGTCGATGATCATGTCGATGGTGATTGGTGCTATTTTCACGAGTATTCCGGGCGTTTCGGCCACGCAGACCACGAGCACACAGAGTGATAACTGAGAGCTGCTATGAGCCGTGAGATTTTGATGGTGAATTATGCCGGAACAGCTGGCGCGGAAATGCTCCTGAAAGCGAACCGTGAAGAGCTGGAAAAGCGCTTTTCGAAGGCGTATCTGAAGGGTTTCTCGCGAGCGGCGGAGAGCGCGGCCTTAATGAGGGAAAAAGCGCTTGCCTGTATCTTTGGAAGCGGTTCTGACAGAGAGGGCGAGAGGCTTTTTAGTCCATTATGGGTGAAAACGCTCGATGGGAGCATTTTCCAGGGACTCTGGGCGCTTTCGTCAGATTTCGGCACTGGATTCCGCGTTGAGTTTCAGGCGATTCCGATCCTTCAGGAGACTGTCGAGATCTGCAATGCACTGGAGGAAGACCCATACGAGATTTCGTCAGAGGGCTGCATTTTATTGGTCACGGAAAATGGCGCGGAATGGAAAGCACGATTCGATGCGGAAGGGATTCCGTCGGCCCGGATCGGGTATCTGACGAACGACCGAAAGAAAGTCCTTCTACGCGGCGAAGAGGAACGCTTCCTGAACCGGCCGAGAAAGTGTAAAAACAGCGCGGAGTGATTCGTAAAAAGCAAGAAACCCGCGCATCGAGATGACTGCAAAAAGGCATTGATATGAATATTGTATTACATGAGCCGGAGATTCCGTCGAATACCGGCAATATCGGGCGGACCTGCCTCGCGACAGGGACGACGCTGCATCTGATCCGCCCGTTAGGATTTTCTTTGAATGATTATTATTTGAAGCGGGCCGGGATGGATTATTGGCCGGAGCTCGACGTCCATATTTATGATGACTTCGAGGACTTCCTCCAAAAGAACCCGGGCGCGCATGTTTATATGGCGACCACGAAGGCGCATCAGACGTATGATGCGGTAAACTATGGGCCGAACGACTTTATCATGTTCGGAAAAGAGAGCGCAGGAATCCCGGAGGAGATTTTAGTTGATTACGAGAAGGATTGCATCCGGATTCCGATGAATGAATCAATCCGCTCGCTGAACCTCGCAAACTCCGTTGCGATTATCCTGTATGAAGCGCTTCGTCAGAACCATTTTTGCGGGATGCAGGAGTTTGGGGAACTGCACCGCCTGCAGTGGAAAGAATAAGAAACAATAGAAAAGCGAAAGAAACAAGAAACTGAAAAGACCTCGCGGGTTTCGCGAGGCCTTTTCGATATAAGCAGAACCGGGAGGGGATCAACCCTCAAGCCGGAGCTTTAATAACATAACGGATTACTCCTGATTCCGGTGTTTCTCGAGAATCCGGCGGATACGGTCGACCGGGTTCAGATAATCCGAAAGAGACAGATTGTGGTTTAAGCTGTCGATAATCAATGCGATATACTTTGAAAGATCGACGCTGACATAATAATCACGATCAAAGAGTTCGGGCTTCTGATAGGTCAGGTTTGTGGTGAAAACATAATCAATCAGGCCGCTGTCGTGTGCCTTGTCGAACTTCTCAACGCCGTTGGTGAAAAGACCGAAGGTCGCTGCGACGAAGACGCGGTTCGCATTGCGCTTCTTTAACTCCTGCGCGACTTCAATCATCGAATCGCCGGAGGAAATCATATCGTCGACAATCAGAACGTCTTTTCCGTTCAGGTCGCGGCCGAGGTACTCATGCGCCACAATCGGGTTCTTTCCGTCTTCGATACGGGAATAATCACGACGCTTGTAGAAAGTACCGACATCGAGCCCGATATAGTTACCGAAGGTAACTGCGCGGCCCATTCCGCCTTCATCCGGGCTGATGACCATCATGTGGTCGGAATCAAGCTTCAGATCGGGGACATTCTTAATCATCGCCTTAATGAACTGATACGTGCAAGAGATGCTTTCAAAGCCGCTCTCCGGAATAGCATTCTGAACGCGCGGATCATGCGCATCAAATGTAATGATATTCGAAACGCCTAACGCTGTCAGTTCCTGTAGCATAGCAGCGCAGTCCAATGATTCGCGGGCGGTGCGGCGGTGCTGGCGGCTCTCGTAAAGGAACGGCATGATCACATTGATACGGTTTGCCTTTCCCTGGATGGCGCCGATGATCCGCTTCAGATCCTGATAGTGATCATCCGGAGACATATGGTTAATATTGCCGCAAAGCTTATAGGTCAGGGAATAATTCAGCACGTCGACCATGATATAAATATCATCGCCACGGACAGAATCCTTAATCTGTCCTTTTCCTTCGCCGGAGCCGAAACGCGGGTTTGATGCAGCGACGAGATAGCTGTCGCGCTGATAACCGCGGAAATGAAGCGCGTTCGCGTCTTCCGTCTGTTCGCGTTCTTTACGCCAGGTAGCAATGTAAGAATCGACTTTCTGCGCGAGCGGTTCGATGTTCTTCATTGCGATGATGCCTAATTGCCCTACCGGGATCGTCTGCAGTTTGATGTCAGCCATAAAAATCTCCTTACTCTATAGATACTGCGCTACAATTGTAGGTTCAAAGGTAAACCGGCCGTTACTTCCCGATTTCGCGGAGCTTTTTCGCCAGCCGCAAATCCTGGCCGTCGAGATGAATCCGCTCATAGGAGCCGATAATACGGGAAGCGGTGCGCTCCGTATAACGGTCGGAAAGCTGGTTCAGGGTAAGATTCGTCGAAATCAGCGTGCTCTCCGAACGGAGGAGGCGGTCATTGATCAGAGAGAAGAACTTCCCGAGCGTGTAAGCGTTCGGCGTTTCCGTCCCTAAATCATCAATGATGAGAAGATCGCACGTGTAAAGCGGATCGTCGTCCTGACGGTGCGGCTCTTCCTCCTGGAAGGATGCCTGCGCGGAGAAAAGCTCAAAGAGCGAAACGGCAGAAAAATAAACGACGGAATGGCACGAATCTAAAAGCTCCTTCGCGATACAGTTCGAAAGGAACGTCTTTCCGAGGCCGGAGCGGCCGTAGAAAAGGATATTTCCGTGCGCTTCGTCGAAAGAATCGACATAATCGCGGCAGCGGCCGATAACCTCACGCATCACATCGAGCTGGGAACGGCCCGCGGTGCCGGGTGCCTTATCATAAAGGGAATAATCGATTTTCGAGAAATTTTCGTCACTCAGCGTCTTCGACAGATGGCTCTGCTGATACAGAAGATCAATCTCCTGACGGACGAAGCAATGACATTTCGTCCCGTTCGCATAGCCGGTATCCTGACAGTCCGCACAGATATAATGCGGCTGAAGAACGGATATGTCAATCCCTTGTTCGGAAATATAATCTTCGCGTGCAGATTTTAAGCTGTTCGCCTGAAGGTCCAGCTCCGCAGCGGTCAGATCGTCGTGCAGGATGCGGGCGCGGGCGCGGGCCGCAGCATTTTTAGTCAGTTCGTCCTGATAGCGGAGCAACAGCGGATAGCGCGTATAAAGAGCGTCCTTCCGTTCCTTCAACGCGCGCGCTTCAGCGAACTGCCGGTCTTCATAAACCCGTTTCAGGGCTTCATATTGAGCGTTTGTGAGATTCATAGGTTCACCCGTTTTCTGCCCGATCAGTTAGCCAGCAGGCTGTCATAGTCCGTATTGCGCTGGTCGATGGAATTGAACGCATTCTTCCGGACCGGAGTCGTGTTTTTAGTCTTTTCGGCGTGCTCTTTATCCGCCACCGCAATCATTTCAGCTGTCACAGAAGGGGACTGGGAGCTCCAGCTCTTCAGGATTCCCGCGACATAATTGAAGTTCGGCTGATGAATCTGCGCAATCGTACGGCGGCAGGCTTCCTTGATGACTTCCAGGTCATACTTTGACGCCCAGCCGAGAATCATGGTCTCTTCTTCCGGCGCCGGCTCACGGCTGCTTAAGCCGAGTTCTTTCATAACGGAGTAGACGGTTTTATTACGGATCGGTGCAAAGGCCTCGACGTCTTCTTTCGACATGAGCCCCTTTTTCTGCCAGCCCTCCGCGACTTTCTGCATATAAGAAACGGAAGCATGGCCGCCCTCGATGCAGGTTTCAATCAGATATTCGCAAAGTGCGGAATCTTTCCAAAGGCGCACATAGCAGGTTGCAAGCGTATCTTTTTCACGAGCGGAAAGCATATGGCCCAGATAAACCTCTGCGAGGCTTAAAAGATCGCAGAATGCGGTTTCCTGAAGAAGTGCGGTCAGATCGACCGCCGGCGCATCCCCCGCAGATTTTACCGGTGCTTTCGCGGAAGCCGCCGTAACCGGCTGAACCTCCGGCTGTGCCACCGAAACCGGCTGGACGGAAGCCCGTGTCACAGGAACCGGCTGGATTTCCGCCGGAGCTGCCGGAGCAGACTTCGCCGCATCGGTGCGGCGGACCACCGGAAGCAATGTGATGCCGGTAATCTCGTCATCATCATAAATTAAAGAAAGCAGACCCTGCTGCTCCCAATAAGCCAGTGCCTGGTGAATCTTCTTCGGCGTCTCGTCAAAAAGGTCAGAAAGATCCTGAACGGACAGGATAAGAGACGGATCCAGCACTGCACGCTGAAGATAAAGGTAGACTTTAAGCGCCTCCGCAGAAGCCTCCGGCATATAGAGATCGATAAACTCGACCGGAAGGGACACAAATGCGTTATCTGAATTTGTCCGCAGTAAAAGTTTCCTCATAAATAATCCTCAGCAATTCTGAAAAGAGTACGGAAAAACAGGACGTTTTCCATATTGCGTTTTCCTTTATACGAGACAATAATAACACAAAAAAAGCAAAAGAAAAGGGGCGCAGAAGACCGCTAAAAATGATAACTCGATGTGGATTGTGTGGACAATGTGCATAAAAAAACACATTGTTCGAGAATGTAGTAAAATCAAGGGTTTCAGCGTTCACAAAATATTCACAGAGTTAACAGAAGGTTGTGGAATACTGTGGAAAATGTGAACACGAGAAGGGATTTTCACACAAAAATCAAGCAAAAACAAGACTTTTTTCGGGCCGATGAAAGAGATGTAATTTGTGAATAAAAAATTGCAAAACAAGGGCCGGTTATGGTAGAATACGAGAAGCTGGAAGTCTGCAGAGTGCAGATGGAAAGCATAGAAGAAGGACGGGAAAGATGGAAGTAAGAGATTTTGATTATGAACTGCCGGAAGAACTGATCGCACAGGACCCGCTGGAAGACCGGTCTTCGTCACGGCTGATGGTTTTAGATAAAGAAACGGGGGAGATCGGGCATCAGGTATTTACGGATATTCTGGACCAGCTGAACCCGGAAGACTGTCTCGTCATCAATAATACGAAGGTCATCCCGGCGCGGCTTTACGGCGTAAAAAAGGATACCGGCGCGCAGATTGAAGTGCTGCTTTTAAAACGGAAAGAAGATGACGTCTGGGAGACGCTCGTCCGTCCGGGGAAAAAGTGCAGAATCGGAACAGAACTGGTCTTCGGCGACGGGCTTCTGACGGCGACGGTAACCGGTATCGTGGAAGAGGGCGACCGGCTGATCCAGTTCCATTACGACGGCATTTTTGAGGAAATTCTCGACCGTCTCGGCGAGATGCCGCTTCCGCCGTATATCACGCACAAGCTTCAGGACAAGAACCGCTATCAGACGGTTTATGCGAAATATGAAGGCTCTGCGGCAGCCCCGACGGCCGGCCTCCACTTTACGCCGGAGCTTCTCGAAAAAATCCGCGCGAAGGGGATCCGCATTGCTGAGGTCACGCTCCATGTCGGGTTAGGCACATTCCGCCCGGTGAAGGAGGAAACGGTCGAAAACCATCAGATGCATTCGGAATACTATATCATTACGGAAGAAGCCGCCCGCATCATCAATGAGACGAAGAAAAACGGCGGACGCGTCGTCTGTGTCGGAACAACCTCCTGCCGCACCGTCGAATCTGCGGCAGCGGCGGACGGCACGCTGAAAGCGTGCAGCGGCAACACGGAGATTTTCATTTATCCGGGTTATAAGTTTAAAGTATTGGACGCGCTGATCACAAACTTCCATCTGCCGAAGTCGACGCTGATCATGCTGGTCAGCGCATTGGCGGGACGGGAGCATGTGCTCGCGGCCTACGAGGAAGCCGTGAAGGAGCGCTATCGTTTCTTCTCCTTCGGCGATGCGATGTTTATCCGATAAGCGGGAGAGTGTATGGAACCTGTCAGACTGAACAAATATTTAAGCGATATCGGCATCTGCTCGCGGCGCGAGGCGGACCGGAAGATGGAAGAAGGCCGGATTACGGTGAACGGCGCGAAGGCGGAGCCGGGAACGAAGGTGACCGAAACGGACTTGGTCTGTATCGACGGGAAGGCGGTCACGAAAAAGGCGGATCCGCGGGTGATCCTGGCGATCCATAAGCCGGTGGGGGTTGTCTGTACCGCGAAAAGCTTCCGAGGGGAGAAGAACATTGTCGACATGGTCGGCTATCCGACGCGGCTTTATCCGGTCGGCCGGCTGGACAAGGACTCGGAAGGGCTGATTTTCTTAACGAATGACGGCGATTTCGCAAAGGCGGTCACGGACGCGGCCGGAAAGCACGAAAAAGAGTACGAGGTGACCGTGCGGCGCGACCTGACGGAGCCGTTTATAAAGCGGATGGAAAGAGGAATTTATCTGCCCGAGCTGGAACGCCAGACGGCGGCCTGTAAGGTGACTAAAACCGGCGATAAAAGCTTTAAGATTGTGCTCACGCAGGGCTTGAACCGGCAGATCCGAAGGATGTGCGAGAATTGCGGCAATGAAGTCGTGAGGCTGCGCCGCATCCGCATCATGAACGTAGAGCTGGCGGATCTCAAGGAAGGCACGTGGCGCGAAATTGAAGGGAAAGAAAAGGCGGAGCTTTTGCGGGCGGCCGGAAAACCGAAGGGGAAACAGCCGGCAGGAAAGCAGACAGAGAAAGCGGCGGCCGGAAAGACGCCGGAGAAAAAGAGTTTCAGTAAGAGCAAGTAAGAGGGAGCGGACGAATGGACAAGATCGCACGCATGAAAGAACTGATCCGGATTTTGGATGAGGCCGCACGGGCTTATTATCAGGAGAGCCGTGAAATCATGCCGAACGAGCGGTATGACAGCCTGTATGACGAGCTTGTCGCACTGGAAAACGAGACAGGAACCGTGCTTGCGAAGAGCCCGACGCACAAGGTCGGCTACGAGGTGCTGTCCGAACTTCCGAAGGAGCATCACGAAAAGGCGGCGCTCTCCTTAGACAAAACGAAGGAAGTTCCGGTTCTTCAGGAGTTCCTTGGAAACCAGACTGGCGTCCTTTCATGGAAGCTTGACGGTCTGACGGTCGTTTTAACGTATGACGGCGGGAAACTGACGAAGGCGGTCACGCGCGGAAACGGCGAAATCGGCGAGGTCGTGACGCAGAACGCGCGGACGTTCGTCAATCTTCCGCTGCAGATCCCGTATCAAGGTCATCTCGTGCTCCGCGGCGAGGCGGTCATCCGCTATGCGGATTTCGACCGGATCAATGCGGAAATCGAAGAAGATGCGAAATATAAGAACCCGCGGAACCTGTGCGCAGGCGCCGTCCGGCAGCTGGACTCCCGGATTACTGCGCAGCGGTCGGTGAATCTGATCGCGTTCGCATTGATCGAGGCAGAGGGCGCAGATGTCCATAACTCGATGGCAGGACAGCTGGACTTCCTGGACGCGCAGGGCTTTGAAACCGTTCAGCGGGTCTGCGTGACGCGCGAGACGTTGCCGGACGCAGTGTCCGATTATGCACAGCGTGTTCGGGATTATGAAGTTCCAAGCGACGGGCTGGTGCTCGTAATGGACGATATCGCCTACGGCGCATCGCTCGGGCGCACCGCGAAATTCCCGCGCAATGCGATTGCCTTCAAATGGCAGGACGAAAAGGCGGAAACGACGCTCCGCGAAGTCGAATGGAGCGCGTCGCGTACCGGCCTGATCAACCCAGTGGCAATTTTCGATCCGGTAGAGCTTGAGGGGACGACGGTCAGCCGCGCCTCCGCGCACAACGTGTCGATCGTTGAGGAGCTGAAGCTCGGGATCGGCGACCGGATTACGGTCTATAAAGCGAATATGATTATCCCGCAGATTTCCGAAAATCTGACGAAAAGCGGGAAACTCCCGATTCCGGACACCTGCCCGGTCTGCGGCGGAAAAACGGAAATCCGCGATGAAGACAGCGTCCGGACCCTGTATTGCCTGAACCCGGACTGCGCGGCGAAGCAGATCAAATCGTTCAGCCTCTTCGCGAGCCGGAATGCGCTGAAACTCGACGGGCTGTCCGAGATGACGATGGAAAAGCTCATTGACGAGGGCTTCGTGCGGACCTATGCGGACCTGTTCCGCTTAAAACGCCACGAAAGCGGCATCACGGCGATGGAAGGCTTCGGAAGAAAATCCTTCGACAATATGGTTGAAACGGCGGAAAACGCCCGAAAAACGACGCTGGCGCGCCTCCTGTACGGTTTAGGCATTCCGGGAATCGGCGCAGCGGGCGGAAAACTGCTTGCAGCCCACTTTAACAATGACCTTTCAGCGCTCCGCGCGGCCTCTGCCGAGGAGCTGCAGACGATTGAAGGAATCGGCAGCGTGATGGCGGGCGACATCTTTACTTATTTCCGGGATGAACGGAAAATGGCGGAGCTCGACGACCTTTTGACGGAAATCACGCTGGAAGCGGGCGGACCGGCAGGCGAGCAGCCGCTCGCCGGAAAAACGTTCGTCATTACCGGCGCGGTGCACCTTTTCGCAAACCGCGACGCCTTAAAGGAGTTTATCGAAGCGCGCGGCGGAAAGACGGCCGGATCTGTCAGCAAAAACACGGATTACCTGATCAATAACGACACGATGTCCGGCTCGTCGAAAAACAAAGCTGCGAAGGAGCTCGGAATTCCGATCCTCTCAGAGGAAGCTTTTATGGAACTGGCCGGGGAAAGCTCTGGGGAATAAAGCGGAGCCGGCTGGCGAAGGTACGGAAGGATAAGAGAAGGGCCGGCGAAGGCGCGGAAGGATGGAAACGAGCTGACCGCGTAAGATACGGAAGCATAAGAGATAAGAACAGTAAGAAAACCCTGCCCTGGTGGCGGGCCGAAGTCATAGGACTGACACGGCGCCGCGAAAACCGGGGCAGGGTTTTTATGTGTGCGGCGCCTCGTGATAGCAGGAACAGTGCGTCGGTGAGACGGCTTTGCCGGAGCGTGCCGCACGGCGGCCTCGTGAAGAATTTTTGAAAAATATAAAAAAGGGCTTGCTAATTTCTGCGGGCAATGATATGATGAGCAAACCGAACAAATGTTCGAGTTTTCGTTTGGAAGCGTGAGGCAGTGAACACGAGGAGGAGCTCACATGCCCGAGAGTACGTATCTTTGTATTGATCTGAAGTCATTCTACGCCTCTGTAGAATGTGTTGAACGCGGCCTCGATCCGATGACGGCGCGCCTCGTGGTGGCGCACCCAATGCGCCCGTCAGGATCGATCTGTCTCGCCGTATCGCCTGCGCTGAAAAAGCTGGGGGTGCGGAACCGGTGCAGGGTGTTCGAGATCCCGAAGAGCATTGACTATATTATGGCTGTGCCGCGGATGAAAAAATATATCGACTATTCGGCGGAGATTTACGGGATTTATCTCGAATACTTTTCGCCGGAGGACATCTATGTGTATTCGGTAGACGAGGCGTTTCTCGATGTGACGCATTATTTGAAATATTATGGGCGGACGGGAAAGGAGATGGGGCTTTTCCTGATGGAGGAGATCCGCCGTCGGCTCGGGCTGCGGGCGACCTGTGGTGTCGGGACGAATCTGTATCTGACGAAGATTGCATTGGATATTATGGCGAAGCATGCGCCGGATTTTGTAGGGGAACTGGATGAAGAGACTTATCGGAAACGGCTGTGGGACCATCGGCCGCTGACAGATTTTTGGCGGATCGGGCCGGGAATCCAGAGGCGGCTGGCTGAACACGGGATGCATACGATGCGGGAGATTGCGCAAGCGCCGGAGGACTGGATTTATCGGCTGTTCGGTGTGGACGGCGAGCTTCTGATCGATCATGCGTGGGGGCGGGAGCCTGTGACCATGCGTGACCTGAAGGCGTATAAACCGCGTTCGAAGGGGCTGTCAAACGGGCAGCTTCTGCCGCGGGATTATAGTTTTACCGAGGGGAAGACGATTATTAAAGAGATGGTGACGGAACTTTGCCAGGAGCTGACGGCGAAGCATCTCGTGACACCGGTGATGAGCTTATATATCGGATATGGCAGTTCTTCCGGCGGAACTGACGGCAGTTCGTCGCACGGTCACACAGATGCGTATGGCGGAGACGAGGAGAATATGGGCGACGGCGGGTCGGTCACCATGATGGAGCCGACGAATGCGGAGTATCTCTGGATTCCGGCTATGGTGGAGCTGTACGAGAAGATTGCGGACTCGCTGCGCACCGTCCGCCGGGTTCAGTTCGCCTGCAGTCGGGTGGAGAAGGAAAACTGCGCCTGGCAGATGAGCCTGTTTGATTATACGGAGGAGGCGCAGGAAGCCCGGAAGCGGCAGAAACTCCAGCAGGCCGCGCTGGAAATACAGGGACGGTACGGGAAGGATGCGATGCTGAAGGGGATAGATTTCGAAGAGGGAGCGATGACGCGCACGCGGAACCATCAGATCGGCGGGCATAAAAGCGGAGAGTAAGGATACGGGAATAAAACCGGCGAACAGACGAAGGACAGACGAAGGACAGATAAGGCCGGGATAAAGAGCAGGTAAAGAATGCAGACGAAGAGTATAACGGAAAGAATAACCGGAAACAGAACGGAAAACAGAACGGAAAACAGGACGGAAAGCAGAACGGAAAACGGACCAGGAGGCAGGGGCGTTATCCGCCGGAAAATGCCGGAAAGCGAGCGTGCGAAACAGTTTATGCCGTTTGCGGCGCTGCGCGGGCTCGAAGAGGCGTTGGCGAAGAAGGACCGGCAGTACGAGGAGAAGATCGCCCGGGAAACATTAAAAGCGGCCCGGGAGGAACCGGACCGCTTCTAATCACGGGTAATCGAAAGGAGATCACCATGCGCATTTGCGCCAAACAACTATATTATCAAAAAAGGGGGAAACCGGAAATAACCGGTCTATGAGAAGAAAGGCAAGCAATATATTCGCTTACAATACACACTATAAAGGGCAAAAGTAAATAAACAGCATACAAAATGTTTCAAATTCCAAAATACTTTATGAACGAAATATGAACAGACCGAACGGACGGCCGGTAGAAATAGTGGCGCGATTGCTTGATTATAGCATGGCAATGTGCTAAAATATCGTTAATTATCGGTAAGATGCGGGAGAAAGAACTGCGCCGCATTAAAGGAGAAAATATGCTTGATATTAAGTTTGTCCGTGAGAATCCGGAACTGGTAAAGGAAAATATCCGTAAGAAGTTTCAGGACGCAAAACTCCCGTTAGTGGATGAAGTGGTTGAGCTGGACCGCCGGAACCGCGAGATTAAGAATGAAGTTGAAAGTCTGCGCGCAAACCGGAATAAAATATCGAAAATGATCGGCGCATTGATGGCGCAGGGAAAGAAAGAAGAAGCAGAAGCTGCAAAGGCGGAAGTAGCGCGTGACGCGGACCGTATGGCAGCGTTAGACGAAGAAGAGAAGCAGGTAGAAGCGGAACTCTTAAAGAAGATGTATCTGATTCCGAATATCATCGACCCGTCAGTTCCGATCGGAAAAGACGATTCGATGAATGTGGAAGTCGAACGCTTCGGCGAGCCGGTCATTCCGGATTTTGAGATTCCGTATCACACCGATATTATGGAGAAGTTCGACGGCATCGATATGGACGCGGCAGGCCAGGTGGCCGGAAACGGCTTCTATTATCTGATGGGCGATGTCGCGCGTCTGCATGAAGCGGTTCTCGCTTATGCGCGTGACTTTATGATTGATAAAGGATTTACCTTCTGCATTCCGCCGTTCATGATTCACGGAAACGTCGTGGAAGGCGTTATGAGCCAGAGTGATATGGACGCGATGATGTATAAGATTGAGGGCGAGGATCTCTACCTGATCGGCACGTCCGAGCATTCGATGATCGGTAAGTTTATCGGTGCGCTGATGCCGGAAGAGAAGCTTCCATATACCTTAACGTCGTATTCGCCGTGCTTCCGTAAGGAGAAGGGCGCGCATGGCATTGAGGAGCGGGGAATCTACCGGATCCATCAGTTCGAGAAGCAGGAGATGATCGTCGTCTGCAAACCGGAAGATTCGATGAAGTGGTACGAGCAGATGTGGAAATGGTCGGTCGAGCTGTTCAGAAGCCTGGATATCCCGGTCCGCCAGCTGGAATGCTGCTCGGGTGACTTGGCTGACCTTAAGGTGAAATCGTGTGATATTGAAGCATGGTCACCGCGCCAGAAGAAATATTTTGAAGTCTGCTCCTGCTCGAACCTGGGAGATGCACAGGCACGCCGCTTAAAAATGCGTGTAAAGGGCGCGGACGGAAAGAACTATCTGCCGCATAC
>DCGM01000016.1 GCA_002315255.1 Lachnospiraceae bacterium UBA1778 | reverse complement strand
TAGGCCGCCTGCAGCGAGTAGGAAACGAGCGACTAGCGAAGATGATGCATAGTGAACCGTGACCGGTCTCACTTCATACACTCGAAAGCCTTTTCACAGGCGGTTTGCAAATTTAGTGGTCCTCGTTCGGGCCTTGGCCGTACGTCGCGTTAGCGCCGTGCTTCCGGAAATAATGCTTATCGAGGAGGTACTGGGGGGCGCGATAAACATCAGGATTCAATGTCATCGTCTTATAGGCCATCTCGGCAACTTTCTCTAAGACGACCGCGTGATAAACAGCCCCCGCAGGCGTCTTTCCCCAGGCAAACGGTCCGTGATTTCGCGCGACGATTCCCGGACAGGAAAGCGGGTCGCGGTCGCCGAGCGTTTCGATAATCACATTGCCGGTGTTCAATTCATAGCCTGCGTCCAGCTCTTCCGCCGTCAGGCTCCGCGTGCACGGGATATCGCCGTAGAAATAGTCGGCATGCGTGGTGCCGAGCGCCGGAATCGGAAGGCCGGCCTGCGCGAACGTCACGCCATAGACAGAATGCGTATGGACGACGCCGCCGAGCTCGGGATACGCCTTATAGAGTGCGCAATGCGTCATCGTATCGCTGGACGGCTTCAGTTTTCCTTCGACCACCTTTCCGTCGAGGTCTGTGACTACCATGTCTTCCGGCTTCAATTCCGAATACTCGACGCCGCTCGGCTTGATTACCATAAGGCCGGAGGCGCGGTCGATACCGGAAACATTGCCCCAGGTGTAAATCACGAGCCCTTGGCGCACAAGCTCCATATTTGCTTCATAAACCTGCTTTTTTAACTCTTCCAGCATATTTTTCCTTTCATTGCGAAAATGTAATCATCTCATAACATTCTATCATTGTTCCGTGATTTATAGAAGAAGTTTTTTCGGAAGAACAGTTTTTTTTGACAGAATGAGGCAAAAAGGATAAAATAAAACCGATAATAGCGAGGTCCGATCGAGACCTTTATTAGAGGCAGCGATTATGGAAAGGAGGCCCGGGAATGAAGTCATATGCAAACTCGCCACTGATAGCCGTGAGCGACGGCTATTTGCCGGATAGCAACCGCCTCTTCATAAAAGCCGAATATATGCTGCCTACCGGCAGTGCAAAAGCGCGATGCGTGGAAGCAATGCTGAAAGATTACCTGTCAAAGGGCGGAAGTCTTTCCGGTAAAACTATCGTAGAATCCACATCCGGAAACACCGGCCTCGCGTTGGCGCATTTTGGTCATGAATTGGGTTATAAAACGCTTCTCATCGTCGATGAAAACTGCCCGGAGTCCAAACGCGGGCTGCTTACATCAAGCGGCGCCGAGGTGCTCGTCCTGAAATGCGGAGAGAATGAAGACCCGAGAGAACGTAGAATTGAATATGCAGAAGAGCTGTCCGCATCGAAAGATTATGTTTGGCTGAATCAGTATAACAACGCCGCTGCCGCTAAAGGACATATCTCTACTGCATATGAGATTGCGGAAGAAATAAAGGCAGATTATTGTTTTGTGGCGGTCGGAACAGGCTGCACATTGCGCGGAATTATGGACGGCATGAAGGAATGTAGCCCAACGACCGTTTGCATTGGCGTCGAGCCTTATGGGAGTTTGGGACTGTCATTGTCCGAAAAAGCGGAAGCCTTTTTATCCTTCGGACCGGGATACCATAAGGCCTCTCCGTACCTAAACGGAATCCGCGTTCCGGGCGTGCAGGTCCGGGACAAGGATACGATCCTTGAAACGAAACAGCTGATAAACGCCGGAATCCCTGTCGGGCTTTCCACCGGTATGTGTATCCGCGCAATGAAAGATTTCATCCGGGAAAACCGCATCGCAGGAAAAAACTTTGTGGTGATCGGCGCCGATTCGTCGGCGGCTTATGAAAAAGAGTTAATGGATCATGAGGAACTATAATGAAAAGTACATTAGTGGTCATCGGTGAGCTGGCAGAGCCCCGTGTCGATAAGGTTTTGGCCTGCGCCAAAGAATTGGACATAAGGATCGTCATGTGCGTCACAAACGGCCGAGATCTTCCGGTGAAATATTATCCGGATGCGGTTTACTTCGTGGATGCGTCTGATGTGGACAGCATGGCAGACATCTGTAAAAAAGAAAATGCTTCGGGGATTTTAGGGCTTACCGACCCCACGGTAATCGCTGCCGCCCGGGTTTCCGAAATCATGGGATACAAAGGCAATTCAGAAGACAGTGTCCGGAGTATCCTTTATAAAGCTTCGTTCCGGGAACTTCAAAAAAAATCCGGAGTCTTCTGTCCGGATTCTTTCAGTGAAAAAGATGCGGCGAAAGCCACGGATAAGGTCAAAAAACTCCGTTTTCCGATCATCGTAAAGCCGATGCTGAACTCCTCCTCTCAGGGGCAGTCTATCGTAAGGACATATGATGAAACCGGATTTTTGGAGAGTTTTAAGAAGGCAGCCGAGTTTTCGCGAAACGGCGAAGTCTGTGTTGAAGAATATATCGAAAACAGTACCCTGAAGATCATTGAGATCGAAGCCTTTCTGGCAGACGGACAGGTGTTTTTTGAAGGTGCGCGAGACAGCTATCGTACCTATCATGATATCCTGCGCCCCGTATACGATGTGTATCCGGCCGATCTTAGCGAGCAGCAGTTAGAAAGTATCCATTCTGCTGTCCGCAAAGTAATTTTATCTTCAGGCGCTTCTTTCGGTCATTTCAATGCCGAGGGCTTTTTCACCGCGGAGGGGGAATTTTTCATGGTAGAAATCAACCCGCGTCAGCCCGGAAACTGCAATGTAGACCATATCGAGCTTTGCTGTGGCGTCGATATGACGCGCCTTCTGCTGACTGCTTCTTTAGGGGATATGAGCTATTTTAACAGCCTGTTATCTTCGACTCCAGCCCATCGATATATTCTCTCTCATACCCTGTTCAGCTTTGTTTCAGGTGAGATCGACCATCTTTTTATCGATCCGAGCCTGGAAAAGCGGATCTGCCACCGGAAATTCTTCACGTCAGACACGTGGCCTTTCGTCAATGATATTAAGCATGCCCACTATCCGATCGCGAAGCTGGCTTATCAGTTTGAAACACGGGAAGAGATGGATGAAGTCATACAAAATCTCGACGATCTGATCTATCCTGTCATCAAGGAATGACAGAGTTTTCCTGACATCAGATAGAGGAGTTTATTTGTCATCAGACAGAGGAGCTCTCCTGTCAAAAAAAGAGAAGGCGCTTACAGCCCTGTAAGCGCCTTCTCTGCATTCATGCACGCTTGATAGCGTTTCATGAACCTATCAAATCCTTCAACTCCCTCCGGGTCCGGATTCAGCGTTTCACCGGAATTTCCGGCGAAGACACACTTGTCCAGGTAATCTGGGAGCGAAAGCTTTTCAATCTTTCCGCTCTTCTCTCCGTTTGCTTTCTGTTCCTCGCAGTAAGCTGCATACGCTGCGAGCACTGCCATTCCCCACGGGCCGCCTTCACCGGCGGTCTTCATGACGGAGACCGGCACGTTCAATGCGTCCGCGAGAATCTGCTGTCCGACGCCTTTCGTCTTAAAATAGCCGCCATGGCCAAAGAGGCGGTCTACCGGCACATTCTCTTTCTTTAAGAGGATGTCATTGCCAGCCTTTAAGGCTGCGATCGCGCTGTAAAGCTGCGCGCGCATAAAGTTCGGGAGCGTCATCTTTGCGTCCTGCGTACGGGTAAGTAACGGGCGGCCGTCCGCGATATGCGTGACCGGTTCGCTCGAAACATAGTTTAAGGAGACGACTCCGCCGCAATCCTTATCGCCTGAAAGCGCCGCATTGAAAAGTGCGGTATAGATCGCGCTGTTGTCGGCGGGAAGGCCGAGCGTCGTCAGGAATTCGCGGAAGAGGCCGACATACGCATTGAGGTCCGACGTGCAGTTATTGCAATGCACCATCGCGACCGGCGCGCCGTCGGGCGTCGTGACCATATCAATCTCCTCGTAATAGTCCGAGAGCGGCTTTTCGAGGACAACCATCGAGAATACGGAGGTGCCGGCGGATACATTGCCGGTGCGCTTCCGGACGGAGTTCGTCGCCACCATTCCGGTGCCGGCATCACCTTCCGGCGGTGCTACGATGCAGCCGGGCTGAAGTGCTCCGGTCGGGTCTAAAAGGCGCGCGCCTTCTTCTGTCAGGAGTCCTGCGTATTCGCCTGCATTGACGACTTTCGGAAGGATCTCACGCATCTTAAAGCTGTAGCCGGAGGCCGCATTCAGGCGGTCTAAGATGCTGATCATCTCATCATCATAATCAAGCGTTTCCGCATTGAGCGGCAGGATTCCGGACGCTTCGCCGGTGCCGACGACGCGCTCTCCTGTCAAGCGGTAATGGATATAGCCTGCGAGCGTGTGGACCGTCGCTAGTTCCGCTAAATGGGGCTCGCGGTTTAACACAGCCTGACGCACATGCGAACAGGTCCAGCGCTGCGGAACATTGAAATGGAACAGATCCGAAAGCTCCTTCGCCGCATCACCTGTGATCGTGTTCCGCCAGGTGCGGAACGGAACGAGAATTTTCCCGTCCTTATCAAAGGCGAGGTAGCCGTGCATCATGCCGGAGATTCCGAGTGCGCGAAGCTTCGTAAGCTTCACGCCGGTCTTTTCCAGTACATCGCGCTTTAACGCTGCGAAGCAGGCTTGCAGCCCTTCAAAGAACTGCTCCTCAGGATAGGTCCAGATACCATCCTGAAGCTGGTTCTCCCAGACATAGTCGCCGGAAGCTACCGGGTTAAAATTGTCATCGGTTAATACTGCTTTTATACGCGTAGAGCCGAATTCGATACCGACGGTACCGAGGCCTGATTCTACCAGTTTCTTTAACTCCATAGCTCTGTCATCCTTTCTGGAAAAAAAACACATTACGGGGTAAGACGCTTCGGGCTGCGGAACAGGAATTCCGCCTCATTGATATGAAGGCCGGTGAGAAGCATCGTCAGACGGTCAATGCCGAGACCGAATCCGCCGTGCGGCGGGCAGCCGTATTTGAAGAACTCGAGATAGAACTTGACGTCCTCGCCGAGGCCCTTCTCTTCTGCCTGCTTCTTTAACACTTCGTAGCGATGCTCACGCTGTGCGCCGGTCGTGATTTCGACGCCGCGCCATACGAGGTCATAGCCCTGCGGCACGCCGTTCTCGTCACGCATATGATAGAATGCGCGCTTTTCAGCGGAATAATCGGTAATAAACAGGAATTCGTGATTATAATGCTTCTTCACCCACTCGTAGGAAAGACGCTCAGCTTCTGTCGTAAGATCGCCTTTTTCCGAATCCGGAACGGTGAAGCCGAAATCTTCCTCGAGGCCCTTATACAGGTCTGCCAATGAAACCTGCGGGAACGGAAGCGTCGGGACGACGATCTCCATTCCGAAGAGTTCTTTGCACTGCTCGCCGTATTTATCGGAAACCTTCTGAAGCATATTCGTTAAGAGCTCTGCTTCGAAATCCATAACATCCTGGAACGACTGGATATACGAGAACTCAACGTCGAAGCAGGTGAACTCGGTCGCATGCTTCGCGGTGAAGGACTTCTCCGCACGGAAAACCGGTCCGACTTCGAAATAACGGTCCATACCGGCGGCCATCGCCATCTGTTTATAGAACTGCGGCGACTGAGCGAGATACGCCTTCCGGTCGAAATAGTCGACTGCGAAGACTTCCGAGCCTGATTCGGATGCGGTTCCGATGAGCTTCGGGGTGTGAAGCTCAATGAAATTCCGGTCGAGGACGAAGTCACGCATTGCCCGCGTCACTTCGGTCTGAAGCTTAAAGAGGAACTGGTTCTTATCGGTGCGGAGATCGATCCAACGATAGTCGAGACGATCATCGATACCGGACTTCGGAACGCCCGGACGCTTCTTCGTCGCCGGGATTTCTTCACGCTGGATCGGAAGCGCTGCTGCGACCGATTCAATGCGGATTTCCTTCGGAATCATCTCCAGGCCGTTTAACTTGACATATTCGGACTCGTAAACCGTGCCGATGACCGAAATGACAGAATCGCCGGTCAGCGGTTCGATCGCTGCGGTAACTTCCGGCAGCTTCTCTTTTTCAATCGTAATCTGAAGTTTTCCCGTGATATCCTTCATGACGATAAACGCCATCGCGCTGGAATTGCGGTAATTCTCGACAAAACCCTGAACCAGGATTTCTTCATTGAGATGTTCTCTGACTTCTCCTAAATAGACTCTTTCCATGTCTGCTCCTTCACTTGGTGGTGATATATTTAAATTTGATTTTATGTGCTTGATTCTGTCGCGGTTTTGTCGCGGTTTTGTCGCGGCTTTGTCGCGGTTTTGTCGCGATTTTGTCGCGGTTTTGTCGCGGTTCTGTCGCGATTCTGTCGCGATTCTGTCGCGCCCGCGCCTTAGAACTCCCGCTCGTAAACTTCGCGGATATCGGTATAGCCGTCCGCCGCGAGCTGGTCCTTCTGGAACTTCTTATTCTTCGCCATCATCGCGATAGCGACGCACTTTCCTTCTGCCCGAAGCGCCTGCGCGTCCTTAAACGCTGCGGCTTTCTTCTCTTCGGAAAGGCCCTTCTCTAAAAGGACGGCCACTTTCTCCGGTGCATCCGGCACCTGGAAGTTTTCATCCATCAGGATGCTGATAATCCGCTCGAAGCCGACCGAGAAACCGCAAGCCGGCGTCTCCTGTCCGCAGAACTTTTTGACCATCTCGTCATACCGTCCGCCGCCACCGACAGAGGAGCCGAACTGCGGGACGGAAATCTCGAAGATCGGGCCGGTATAATAGCCCATGCCGCGGACGAGCGTCGGGTCGAAAATCAGCTCGAAGCCTTCGGATTTCGCCGCATTGACGAGCGCGAAAATCTCTTTCATGTTCGAAACGACCGACGGGTCCAGCACTTCGCCGAGCTTTCCTGCCAATGCGTCGAGCCCCTCGGTGCCGTTTTTCGTTCCGGAAGCCTCAAAGAATCCGAGAACCGCTGCCGTATCGCTTTCCGTCATTCCGAGCGCCAGAAGCTCCTTCGTCACGCCCTCGAGGCCGATTTTATCCATCTTATCGAGCGCAATGAAAACCTCGTCGTATTCTGTTTCCGGAAGTCCTGAGAATGACGCCATCGCCTTTAAGATGCGCCGGTCATTGATCCGGATTTCATAGCCCTTAAAGCCGATCTTCTGAAGCAGCGTCGTCATGGCGAGGATCAGCTCGGTTTCCGCGAGATTCGTGCCATCGCCGAAGATGTCAATGTCACACTGATAAAACTCACGGAACCGCCCCTTCTGCGGACGCTCCGCCCGGAAGACGCGGCCGATCTGAAGCGCCTTAAACGGCTTCGGAAGGTCTGCCTGATGATTCGAATAATAGCGGGAAAGCGGCACTGTCAGATCGTAACGGAGGCCGGAATCGACTAAGTCATTCTCGGTTTTCGCCGTTTCGAGATTCAGCTTTTCGCCGCGTTTCATCACTTTAAAGATAAGCTTTTCATTTTCGCCGCCGTTCTTTCCCTGAAGGTTCTCGATAGACTCGACACACGGCGTTTCAATTTCGGTAAATCCAAACGACTGATAGGTTTCGCGGATCAGCTTTAACACATAATTCCGCACCTTCATCTCGTTCGGCAGAATGTCGCGCATTCCGTTGACCGGATTTTTATTCATAACGTTCTCCTTATTCTGAAGCTGCCTTACAGGTTCATCTCTTTCACAACCTGCTTGACAAACTCAATATCACTATACCGGCGCTTCTTCCCGTTCTCCTCCTGCCAGTTCTCATGGCCAAGCCCGAGAATGGTGATGAGATCGCCCTCTTCCGCATTCTTTATCGCATAGCGGATCGCTTCCTCGCGGTCCTTTATCGCGATATAATGCGGGTCCGGAGCCTTCCGAAGGCCCGTCTCTATATCCGCTAAAATCGCTTCGAATGTCTCGAACCGGTTATGTCCGGACGTCACGATCGAGAAGTCCGCCAATGTTCCGGCCGCCTCTCCCATTCCGAGCCGCCGTCCGATGGAGCGGTTTCCGTCCGCGCCGAAGACGCAGACGATCCGTTTTGCACGGAATTCCTTCAATGCGGAAAGATGTCCCCAAGCGCTCGCGCCATTATGTGCAAAATCGACGATCACGCGGAATTTTCCGTCGTAGACAATGTCATTGCGCCCGCGGATTTTCACATCGGAAAGACCGGCTTTCACCGCTTCCTCCGGGAGTCCCATGCAGTCCGCGACAGCGATTACCGAAAGCGCATTTAACACGTTAAAGCTTCCCGGGAAATTTGTAAAACACGAATGAATCTGCGTTTTCACCGTATAGTCAAACCGGATGCCCGGAAGCCGGCGTGCTTCGTCAAACTGATTTTCCGAAAAGACTGCCTGATAATCGTCTGTTTCCTTCTCGCCGAATGTCAGAATCGCCTCTTTCGGGAGCTTCACATATGACATAAAAAGCGTCAAAAACGCGTCCTCTCCGTAGAGAATCGCACGCTTGCTGTGATTTAAGAGTTCTGCCTTACAACGCGCGTAATCATTGAAATCCGGGTGCTCACGCGGTCCGATATGGTCGCCCTCCTGCAGATTCAGGAAAATCCCGTAATCAAACGTCACGCCGTCGAGCCGGTGGTTCATCATGCCGGCAGAGGAAACCTCCATCACTGCCGCCTTACAGCCCGCCAGGGCCATCTCATTCAGATAATACTGGACCTCGTCAAACTCCGGGGTCGTATTCGTAAGGTCATAATGCCGGTCGCAGAAATCGACGCCGTTCGTCCCCATCAGGCCTGTTTGAATGCCCGCTGCCATAAGCACGGAGCGAAGCATATGCGTCGAGGTCGTCTTCCCCTTCGAGCCCGTCACGCCGATCATCACCATCTTCCGCGCAGGATGCCCGTAAAAGGCCGCGCAGACTGAAGACGCGACGAGGCGCACCCGGTCGACCCGGACAATGCACACTCCCTCCGGCGAAGTCACATCCTTTTCGACGAGAAATGCCTTTACGCCTTTCTCCGAGAGCTCCTTCAGCACTTTTTCATCATGCGAATCGAAAAACTCGCCCGTCTGGCAGATAAAAAGATCGCCCGGCTCCGCTTTCCGGTTGTCACGCGAAACGCCCGTAATGTCGACGTCCGTGCTTCCGGAAACGACCGAATATTCAATTTCCTGTAATAAGGAACTTAGCTTCATTCTACTCCGCGATAATCTGTTTCCGCTTTCTTCGCCACTCAGCAAAAATCCGTTTCCGCGCTCTTCGCCACTCAGCAAAAATCCGTTTCCGCGTTCTTCGCCACTCCGCAAAAATCCGATATCAGACTCACTCTCCGATGATCTCATCTGCGACGAACACGCCCGCCGCCGACGCATGCGACAGCGAATGCGTCACGCCGCTGCCGTCGCCGATCATATAAAGGCCCGGATAACGCGTCATCAGGTGGTCATCCACATCAACTTCCATGTTGTAGAATTTGACTTCTACACCGTAAAGAAGCGTATCGTCGTTCGCGGTGCCCGGCGCGATTTTGTCGAGCGCATGAAGCATTTCAATGATACCGTCGAGAATCCGCTTCGGGAGCACCAGCGAAAGATCGCCGGGAGTCGCATTGAGCGTCGGTCGGATCGTGCCTTCCGCGATACGCTTTTCCGTGCTCCGGCGTCCTCTTTCGAGATCGCCGAACCGCTGGACGATTACTCCGCCGCCGAGCATGTTCGAAAGCTTCGCAATCGACTCGCCGTAGGCATTGCTCTCCTTAAACGGCTCCGAGAAATGCTTCGCCACAAGGAGCGCAAAGTTCGTGTTTTCGGTCTTCTTCGCAGGATTCTCAAAACTGTGGCCGTTCACCGTAATGATTCCGTTTGTATTTTCATTGACTACAATGCCGTGCGGATTCATGCAGAACGTACGCACGCTGTCTTCAAATTTTTCTGTCCGATAGACGATCTTGCTCTCGTAAAGCTCGTCCGTGATATGCTCAAAAATCGCCGCCGGAATCTCTACCCGTACGCCGATATCGACACGGTTCGATTTCGTCGGAATCTGCAGCTTTTCACAGAGATGCTCCAGGGATTTGCTGCCGGAGCGGCCGACCGAAACGATACATTTTTCACACGTATACGTCTCATCTCCTGCGAGAACCGTATATCCTCCGTCGCTCACTTCGACATCCGTCACCGGCGTATCGAAATAGAAATCGACGCGTTCCTTCAGATCATCGTAAAGATTTCCGAGAACCTTATAGTTAATGTCCGTGCCGAGATGCCGCACCTGCGCCGACAGAAGCGTCAGCTTATTCTGCATGCAGACCTTCCGAAGCGCCGTGCCGCTCGTCGAGTACATCTTCGTACCCTCGCCGCCGTGCTTCATATTGATGTCGTCGACATAGCGCATCAGCTCAATCGCGCGCTCTTTTCCGATATGCTCGTAAAGCGTGCCGCCAAAATCATTCGTAATATTATATTTTCCGTCAGAGAAAGCTCCCGCGCCGCCGAAGCCCGACATAATCGAGCAGGTTTTGCAGCCGATACAGGACTTGATCTTCTTTCCGTCGATCGGGCATTTTCTTCCGGACAATGCGTGCCCGCTCTCAAATACCGCGACAGAAAGTGCTGATTTATGTGCAATTTCATAGGCCGCATAAATGCCGCCCGGTCCTGCTCCGACAATGATTACATCGTATTTTTTCACTGAACAATTCTCCTTTTTCCGGCCATAAAGCCGGTTAGGTTTCGCGTCCCATCTCTTTCTTCTGACGGGTCAGGGCACAAAACTCCACAATCGTTAAAATTATAGCACAGTGCGGGCTCCTTGTCTATTAAAAAAGAAGCCCCCATCCTCAGGTTCCGGCATCCCTTCCCCCCGTGAACCGACGCCTGTGAAAAGGCTCATACCGTA
>DCGM01000106.1:63957-64405 GCA_002315255.1 Lachnospiraceae bacterium UBA1778 | reverse complement strand
ACGCTTGCCTTGAATAAAGACAGCGATAAGCCGACGCTCGTCCTCGACACCGATTTCTATGTCGACAATGCGAGCGCGACGAAGACCGACGCAGGCACTTTCACGCTGAAATTAAAGGGTAAGAACAACTATACCGGCGAAGTCACGATCGACTTCACGATCGCGAAGAAGACGCTCACGATCGTCTGGCCGACCACTGTGAGCTTCGAGTATGACGGCGCAAACCACACCGTCGCTCCGACGCTTAACGGCATTGAAAAGGTCGGAACGGTGAAGGATGACGTCTCCGCAACCCTGTCAAATGACACGAAGAAGGACTCCGGCGATTACACGACGAGCATTACCGGAATCAACGGAACGCGCGCCGATAACTACAAGCTTCCGACGACCGGTCTCACGCAGGACTGGAGCATCACGAAGCGTGTCCTTTCGGTCACCTGGCCGACGA
>DCGM01000106.1:9063-63846 GCA_002315255.1 Lachnospiraceae bacterium UBA1778 | reverse complement strand
TCTTACACCGCACAAGTCACCGGCATCACCGGTACCTCCATTAAGAACTATGTCCTTCCGTCCACCGGCCTCTCGCAGGATTGGACGATCGGCGAAAAGGCGATCAGCGACTCGACCGTTACGGTCGAAGCGATCACCCCGGTCACCTATTCGAATACGGCCTATAAGCCGGTTCTTACGGTGAAGGATGGCGATACCGTCCTGAAACTTGATACCGATTATACGGTGACGTATCCGACCGACTGCACGACAGCCGGCACGAAGACGATTACGATTTACGGTATCGGAAACTACAAAGAATCAAGGACCGTCGATTACACGATCGAACAGAAGACCGTAACGGTCACCTGGCCGACCGCGACGGAACCGACCTATAACACGAAAGAGCTGAACGTCACTCCGACGCTTACCGGCATCTGCGACGGCGACACGATCACATTGGTCGTGACCGGCGACAAGCAGACCGCGGCAGGCACCTACAAAGCGACTGTAACCGGATTGAACGGCGAAAAGAAAGCGAACTACAAGCTTCCGACGAACACCGAACTCAACTGGAAGATCAAGCCGGCTTCGATTGACGGACAGACGCTCACGCTCACAAAATCCTTAACCTATACCGGTCTTTCTCAGAAGCAGACGATTGAACTTGCACTCTTCGAGAAAGCCGGAGTTCCGGTGAAGCTTGAGGAAGGCACGGATTATACCGTGAAGACTGTCGGCACCGGAGCAGAAGAGAAGAGCTCCGACCTCGGTTTAGACGCAGGCAAGTACACGCTGACGATTGAAGGCACCGGCAACTACACCGGCACCGCATCTGTCGAATTCACCGTTGCGAAGAAGGTTCTCACGATTGTCACGGATGCTTCGACGAAGACCTATGACGGCGATCCGCTCACCGCGGACGGCCGTATCACCGGACTTCAGAACAATGAAAAGCTGACCTTCACAGTTACCGGCTCTCAGACGGCTGTCGGAAATTCGGACAACACATACACCGTTACGTTCGATCAGACGGCGAAGGCTTCGAACTATGATATCGAATCGGATGTCACAGTCGGAAAACTGACCGTCAACGAATACGCGGGCGAAATCACCGTCACTGTGACGGGCGGTTCGTTCACGTATGACGGAAAGGCGCATAAGGCCGACCTCCAGATCAGCGCATTGCCGGCAGGCTATACGCTCATCACGATGGAGAGCAATACCAGCGTCACCCATGTGGCAGACGGCACGAAGACCGCGAAGGTTGACACGCTCGTCATTAAGAATAAGCAGGGAATCGATGTTACGGATAAACTCAACATTACGAAGGGCAGCGCATCGATCTCCGTGACGAAGGCTACGCTGACGGTCAATATGCCGAGCAGCAGTAAGACCTACGACGGCGACCCGCTCACATCTGAAGGCTCGATCAGCGGATTTGTGAACGGCGAGACCGCGACATTTAAGACGACCGGCTCGCAGACCGCTACCGGTTCTTCGAAGAACACGTACTCGATCACCTGGGATAAGACGGCTGCTTCGACCGATTACACGATCAATGAAACGGTCGGAACGCTCTCCGTATCGGAGAACACGTCCGAAATCACGATCACTGTAAACGGCGGCACGTACACCTATGACGGCCAAGCGCACGGCGCTACAGTAGACGTCTCTACGCTTCCGACCGGATACACCTTGATTAAGGCGACCGCAAGCGCGACGGTCACTCATGTCTCAGACGGCACGAAGACCGCGAAGTGCGACACGCTCATCATCCGGAACAAGCAGGGCATTGATGTTACCGATAACCTCAACCTGAAGTTTAACGACAGCACCATAAAGATTGCCCCGCGGACGATTACGGTCAACTGGAAGAACCTCGAGCTTACCTACAACGGAAAGCCGCAGCTCCCGACCGCAGAGATCGGAAACGCAGTCACCGGCGAGAACCTCTCCTTAACGGTTTCCGGCGAAAAGACCGATGCCAATGCGACCGGCGAAAATTACACGGCGACCGCAGCGGCGGAAGTCAAGCGTGACGGCGTCGTCACAACCGACTATGTCTTTGAAGCGACTGCAGGAACCACTCCGTTCACCATCAAACCGGCGACGATCACGATCGTGACCCCGGATGACGAGAAGACCTACGACGGCACGCCGCTTACGAAGGAAGGTAAGATCAACGGCCTCCAGAACGGCGAAACCGTTTCCTTCGAAACGACCGGAACGATTACTGCGTTCGGCACGGCGGAAAATACGTATACGCTCGCGTTTGATAAGACCGCGAAGAGCAGCAATTACACGATCGGCACCGTTACCGTCGGCACGCTGTCTATTAAGAAGAAGAGCGTTGACGACATTACCGTAAACTTTAGCGGCGACATCATCTATGACGGCGCGCCGCACAAGCAGACGATTGACAGCGTTACCGTCGTTTCGAACGGGAAGACGCTCACGCTCGTCGAAGGCACCGATTATGAACTTGTGATTTCGGAAGAGACGGATGCCGGCACGTACACGCTTACGATTAACGGTATCGGAAACTTCTCAGGAACCGTCGTTAAGAACTGGACGATTTCTCCGAAGGTCCTCGAAATCGCTTGGGGCGCAGCTGAATTCAGCTATAACGGAAAAGCTCAGATCCCGACGTTCGAGTTTACGAACCTCTGCGGAACCGATGAATGCGCTTATACATTGACCGGTGAAGGAATCCACGCAGGAAGCTATACCGCAGCGCTTACCGCGGTTGAGAACAGCAACTACGCGCTTCCGGAAGACGAGACCGTTTCACTGGATTTCGTCATCCGCCCGATTCCGCTTCAGGTTTCGACTGAAAGCGCAACCCGCGTCTATGACGGCACTGCACTTACGGCAGGCGGAAAGATCATTGGTCTTTTGTCAGGCGAAAAGGCGCACCTCGAGATCACCGGAACGCAGACGGATGCCGGCGAATCGAAGAACAGCGGCCGCTTAGTCTTTGACCATGCGCTCGCTTCCGATTACACCGTTACGACCGCTTTCGGCACGCTGACCGTCCTTCCGAAGGACCTCAAAGACGTCGAAGTCATCTTAAAGGATACGTTAACCTATAACGGTGAGGAGCAGACCGAAGGCATCCTTTCCGTAAAGGCGAAAGAGAACGGAAACGAACTTCTCTTACAGGGCGGCACCGATTACACCGTCACCGGAAACAAAGGCACCTCCGCAGACACCTATCAGATGACGCTTACCGGCACCGGCAATTACACCGGCACGAAGACCGTCTCCTGGAAGATCGGCATTGCGAAGAACGAGATCTTCTCTGTGACGATCGAAGGCTGGACGACCGGCCGCTACGATGAAACGATCAATGCGCCGCACGCTACCGCGATTTACGGCACACCGGTCTTCACCTACGGACTCTCCGGCTCCGACGAACTGAGTGCGGAACTCCCGACCGAGCCCGGCGTCTATAAGGTCCGCGCGACCGTTCCTGCAACGAACGACTATTCCGAGTTCTATGCAGAATGCATTTTCGTCATCCGCCCGGTCGAGCTGTGGCGCGGCGAAAAGGATGCAGAAGAGTATGCGGAAGGTTCAGACGGCTACTGGGGCGATGTTTACAATGAACTCGGCCTCCCGTACGGCGGAAAGCTGATCATTGACCCGGCCGATCCGGACTTCTTCGGCTGCTTCGCGATTTACCGTGACATCCGCGATACGGGCGACGGCTATCGTTACTACGGTTCTTCCGTCTCCTCCTTAAAGGGCAAGTACGGAGACGAGCTGAAGCCGCTCTTAACCTGGCGCTCGATCATGGAAACCTACGATATCGGCTTCTTAGTCGACAATGTCTGGATCACCGAGTTTAACGGCGTCTATACGGTGAAGATCCTCCTTCCGGAGAACCTCCGCTTCGCGACGAACCTTCAGATGGTCTACATCGACAAGGACAACCGGATTGAGTTCTTCGACACGACGAGAGAAGGCAACTATGTCGTCTTTAAGACCGACCACTTCTCGAACTTCGTCCTCTTAGGCGTCACGTTCCCGTGGTGGATCCTCATTGTGCTCGCAGTCATCATCCTCCTCACCGTGATCCTTATCATCGTAAAAAAGAAGAAGGATAAGGAAAAGAAAGCGGAAGAGGAGAAAAAAGCGGCATTAGCGGCTGAAACGAAATAAACAGCCGTTGATTCCTAAAAAAGCATTAACCCGGCGAAAACCGGCAGATTTAAGCTTCCGGGAGGGCTTCAGGCCCTCCCGGAGCAGAAAACCGTTTCGGGAAGGATTGAAGCCCTCCCGGAGCAGAAAACCGTAAAGGAGGAAGGGATCATGGAAGAAGTTTATAATGTTCTCGTAAAACCGGAAGACGGTTATATCAATTGGCGCGGCTCGCGATATCCGTTAGAGAAAGTAATCCGCGTCGGCGAGCAGCTAATCTACAGCTATAACAAACCCGGCTATCAGCGGATACTGATCGTTCCGCATTTTGCCAAACAGTATATGGAAATCAAGAACCGGATGAAGAGTTTCGATGCTCCGGTCACGTTGGTCGCGAAGGAACGCGCCATGTATAAATTCTTTACCTTAAAGAAAGTTGAGAGATCCGTGTCAGAGGATGAAGAGGGGAGTGTGAACATCTATTCCTGCACTTATAAAGACATCCGCGTCACCATTCAGTTTGACGGAAAGCATTTAAAGCTTCTGTCCGATTTCACCATCCTGAACCATAACCTGTTCGGAGATCTGGTTTCCGTCCCGGAAATCGTCGATATGTCCCAGTAAAAAGCCGGGAATGTTCCGGAAAAATGCAGGAATTGTCCTGAGAGAATGAAGGAAATGTCCCGACAAAATGAAGAATCTGTGAAGTCCCGAACACTCTGTTCAGTGTCACAGTTTTTTGCAAAACAGTACACATTTCTGTCACAAACTGTTGTTAGGATACGCTTGTCATCATCAAAAACCCTCTCGGAGTGAAAGCTTTTCCTCCGGTCGGAAAGGAAAGTGTGAAGCCTCCCGACAACGAATTGAGAAACGGTCTTTAAAGATGAAAAGGAGTTAATAAGAGTATGAACAATGAAAATGTAAATCGTGGAATGACCGAAGAGGAAGCACAGGAGCTTTTAAAGCTGGCTGAGCAGATGGTTGCTTCAGACAAGAAAGCTTCCGAAAAGAAAGTTTCTGAAAAGAGCGAAGAGCCCACACCGGCAGCTTCCAATATCCAGGACCGCATCGCAAAAGCGAAAGCGCGTCAGGCGCAGGGGAAGGCCGAGGCGGAAGCGCCGCAGCCGAAACCGAAGAAAGCTGCAAGCGCTCCTTCAGAGATCGACGAAGAAACCGCTGAGATGATTATGAAAGCGGCGACCGGCTCCATCAATGAGAAAGCTGCAAAGAAAGCGGAAAAAGCGAAAGAACTTCTCGAACGCGAAGAGAATGCCGAAAAGATTAAAGAAGAGAAAGCGGCGAAACGAAGAGAAGTGCAGCTCGCGAAAAAGAAAGCGGCCGAAGAGAAGAAGATTAAAGTCGGATTCTTAGACGGGTTCTCCAATGTCCCGGTCATCCGCTTCTTCGCAAATTCGAAATCCGTGATCGCATTGATCTTAAAGATCTTACTGCTTCTCGCGATCCCGTACCTCCTTCTTTTAGGACTGGGCTTCTTATTCGAAGTTGTTCTCCAGTTCTACAAAGCAAACTTAGCTATTTTCATCGCAGTCGTTTCACTCCTCCTCTTCAATCTGTTCCTGATTGTCCTGGCAGTGATCCGGCACAAGCGAATCAAATAACCGGTTTCCAAAAGGAAGCCACGATCGGAAAGAAAAGGAAGAACCGCCTTGGATGATACATTAAGAAGAACATTTAACAGTATTGATGATACCGTGAAATCTCTGGCGGATGACGTCCAGGCCCACAGCAAACGGGTAGGCGAGTATCTCGACGTTTTATTCATCCAGTGCTGCATGACCGATATCTACTTAGACGACGCGAAAGCGCGTGTCCGTTTAAGAGAAGACCACCGCAATGTGATCTCCCTCTCCGGACAGTATCACGATCTCGGAAAAGCATTGGTGCCGGAACCGTACCAGACCTGGCGCGAAGATTTCTCTCCGGAGGAGACCGCGTTATTCAGAAGACATACGCAGGACTCCGTCAGACTGATTGATACGCTCTTCGGAGCGAACAAAACTTATAAGAACGTGGAATTGAATTTCTTCCGGGAGGTTTGCGAATCCCATCACGAACGCTGGGACGGCACCGGATTTCCGGGACACCTGAAAGGAACGAACATTCCGATCCTCGGCCGCATGTGCGCCATCTGCGACTGCTTTGATCACTACGTGATGGAGCGCCGCTCCGAAACACCGTTTGACGATGCGATGGAACGGATTCAGGCAGAAGCCGGAACGAACTTCGATCCGGAAATCGTGGAGGTCTTTAAGACCGCCCGGCCGAGACTGAGAAAGATCTTTTCGGCACACATTGAAAAAAGCCGTGTCGTGCCGACTACAGATACTTTCATCCGTCGGACCGTGAGCAGACCGTTTTCGCTGGTCTATCGTCCGATCCTTGAAAGAAAGAACGGCAACCGTTCAGGATTTGAAGCTTCTATGCGTTTCAGAGTCCGTGAGGACTGGAAAACCTACGAAGAGGTCGCACCCCTTATTAAAAGAGAAAAACTTCAGAACGACCTCGGAAGCTATTTTATCTTAGAAGCCTGTGACGCGATTAACCGTTTCAATGCCTGCAGCATCCCGTGCGATTATGTCGCAGTTGAGATCCCCGGCGGATATATGAGCCGTAAGGCGTCCGAAAAGGAGATCGAAGGGATTTTAAAGGATACCGGCGTAGAACCGAAGCAGCTCTGCCTCGAAGTTCCGCAGGAGGACTTCTTAAAGCAGACGAAAGGCCTTCTCGAAAATATCGCAGACCTTCAGAGCTTGGGCGTCCGGATCCTCTTTAAAGACATGCTTCCCACAGAGCTTACCGTGATGGATGCGAAAGATTTCGACGGAACGTACATTTCGATCGGACAGAACTCCCAGGAGCTTCTGGAAGACCCGAGAACCGAACGAATCTACGCATCACTCGCAAAAGCCGGCGCGGTGCTTCTCTCCAATAACCTGGACCGTAAGAAAGACCGCGCAGCTCTTTCCAAACTCGGTGTAACCCTTCAGATGGGACCGGTTTCCGGTGATTATGAAGGCGAAGACATTTTAGTCGACCGGGAACTGAAACTTCAGGTGGGAGCGTAATTGACCATATGAGGTGAGAACTTTGGCGGAGCAGCTGAACGAAAGCATTCCGGAGAATCCGGAAGTAAAGACAACTGAATCCGAAGAATTCGCGAAGAAAGCGGAAGAGTACCGGTCGCCATACGACGTCGGAACGAGACCGAGGGAATCGGACCCGGAATATAAAGAATGGGTCAAACGTGTTAAGAAAGCACGCCGAATCCTGCGGACCGACTTAAAAGACCGTGGCATCACGAAGCGAGAAGATTTCGAACAGATCGCTTACGAGATGGGTCTCTACTATGACGATAAGAAGCGGAAATACTTCCTCTGGTGGAGACGGCTGATTGATTGGTTTAAAACCCATTTCGGTCTGAAGGCGATCCTCCTCTTAGCAGCGCTTCTCACGCTTGCCTTATTCCTCTGGTCCTATGTTACGGACCAGGCCGGCGCCTTCACCGTCAACCTGACGACAGAAATGATGCGAAGCGGCTTCGTGCTTTCCGAAACCTCGAATTTCGAGCGGACAGCTTCCCGTCTTTTCTGTGAGAAATGCGAAGAAATCACGAATATCACCTTAGAGGATCTTCCAAGCAATGTCGACGAGATCGACGGCTCACATAACGGAAGACACCATTTCGCTTATACGTTCTATATCCGGAACGAGGGCGAGAAACCGGGAAGCTATCAGTACCAGCTGAAGCTGACCGACAGTACATTGAATGTGGATAAAGCCGTTTGGGTCATGCTCTACGAAGACGGGCGTCAGATCATTTACGCTGCGCCGGATGTCGCCGGAGATGCCGAAGGCCTTTACGGATATTATACTCCGCCGTTCTACGATCAGGCTTACACCGAAGACCAGTACAAGAAAGAAGATGGCCGGTGGGCAGTCGTGACGACCTCCTATGTCGACGATAACCTCGTCGTACAGGGCCTCGTCAATAACGTTCCGGCGGGCGGAATTCACAAATACACGATCGTCATCTGGCTCGAGGGCAATGACCCGGACTGCAAGAACGACATCTTCGGAGGATTTGCGAAATACACGATGGACTTCAACGTCATTGACGATGAAGAACGAAACCTCTTCTCCGGTGTCTGGCGTACCGAATATAGCGACTACATGATGGGCCGCTATCAGAAGGAACAGCAGGCAGCAGAAGAAACGAAAGAAGAGGAAAGCCAGGATGTCGCCGGCGGCAATCAGGAAGTCGGTGATAAGGACGCGAAATAGCGTCCGAAGGCGCGCCCTAAAAAGCCGCCTCTGATATTGGTACATCCTTTCAACGGATCCGCCTATCCATTGAGAGTTGTATAAATAAAAAAACATTAAAAATTTGGAGGATTCAAATGAAGAATTTGAAAACAAAGTTAATGGCGTCTATCGCGTCTCTCGCGATCGCTACGGTCTTAATGACCAGCTCATCATTCGCATGGTTCACGATTTCTACGGCACCGGAAATCAAGGGAATTTCCACCCGTGTCGCAGCGAACGGCAACTTGGAAATCGCTCTTGCAAGCGACGGCTCCGGCACTGCTCCGTCTGCTTCCGGAACCGCTGATACCGGTAAGAATACCGCTTGGGGAAACCTCGTTGATGTTACCGCTTACTTCACGGCTCATACCACTGATTCCTTAAAGCCGATCGCTATCGAAGAGACCTGCAGCACGGATGCTGATGGCGAATCTTTCTTCTCTTTTGACGCGAAGGCTCCGAACTTCGGCGAAGACGGCAGAATCAAAGAAGTCAGTTCTCTGACCCCGACGTTTGAAGAACTGATCGATGAAACTGCAGCATCTGCAGCTTACACCGATGGCGGTCTTTTCGAACTGATCGATGCTTCCGGCAATGTCTGGGCATATCGTATCGACTATTTCGTCCGTACCAACGTTGCAGGAAACCTTTCAATCCTGGCAAGCGACATTAAAGATCAGGACTATGACCGTGGAAACGGTGTCGATGGCGAAGGCAGCTACATCTCTGGTGAAGCAGCAGAACTCATCACGATCGGCTTCAAGGTTGGCGACGCAGCGATGGTATATGCTACCAGAGGCGCAGAGATTGAAGATGAAGAGGGCGTTGGCACCGGTAAGTTCCCGCTTTCTTCTACCACGATCTACACCTTCACTGCAGATGATACTGCGACCACTGATGTAGACGAGAACAACCTTAACACCGCTGTTAAAGTTTCGATGTACATCTTCGTCAAAGGTAATGATGTCACGAACGCTGACTTTGCGAACGACGAAAAGAGCGCTGCTATCAACATTCAGTTCCAGCATTCTGCTCACCTTCTTGACCTTGGCATCGACTATGTTGATCCGTCAGCAGCTGAATAATCGATTCTGATGAATCATTCCCGCTTATTAGCGGATTACCGGAGAGATCCGGCGCGGCCCTGGGTACAGGCGAACACCAGGAACCGATGAAAAATTGAAAGATGGCTTATAGCCTGAATAAACATCTTCCCGGGGACCATAAAAGTCCCCGGGAATTTTTTATGTCTGGAAGCGCACTTCTCGGTCTGCGCGAGTTATTTGACAGACTGGGAGATCCGCCGCGATTCTCGTGCCAGCCACATCTGAATTGTGAACATTTTACGAAACATTTTGTTTCGATGCGAAAAAGCCGGAAAAACCAGTGATTATGACGGTTTGAATACAGAATCTACAAAAGTTAAACATATATTGGAAACAATTTTAGCATACAATCTGTTTGTATGAAGGGCAGGGGGACTACTGTCCGCGAAAAGGAGAGAAACATGACCAACCGTAAAAAAATGATTATAGCATTCTGGATCATGGCGGTCGCGGTCATCCTGTTTACATCGGTCTCCTTCGCGTGGCTCTCGATTTCCTCCACACCGCTTGTTTCAGACATTACGATCACCGTTACGACCGACAATGCGCTCTCCGTCGCGAAGTCGACGCCGGAGGGCACCGCAGGAGTCTACAGCACGATCCTCGATCTCGAAACGGTATCGAAGAACACGGGAGTCCTTCATCCCGCCACCTACGTCCCCGAGGACGGCGCATTCTACGCCCCCTACTATGGCATTGACGGGCGGACGAATATGGCGAAAGCGTTTAAACTGACCGATCCGGAGACAGGCGATATTTTACCTGAAAACCAGACGAGCAGCGGCTGCTACATCTTCTATACCGATTTCTTCGTCACCTGCGGCTCTGCCTGCAATGTAGCCTTTTCAGATGCAGTGCAGCGCGAGGACGGAACGCTCGGCGCCGGCACCTTCTTAATCGGAGAGCCGGAATGGAATACCACCACCTTTGTCCATGAAGACCAGGGCGGCGGCGCCCAGTATGCGATGCGTATGGCATTCCTCATTGAAGGCCGGAAGGACGAAAGCGGGAAAGAGATCGAACCCGCGACGTTCATTATTTACGAACCGAACGCGGACGGCGGAACGGGCTTAAAGACTACCTACAGCTATAAAGGCGATGTGCTTCAGGGCTCAAACGGACTCCTTCTCCAGCAGTATTGCTCCACATGGGAAGACAAATATCCGGTGCTGAAGGACGAGGTCATCTATACGCCGGGCGAGTTCATTGAAAACGAAAACATGGATCGAAATATCCTGTTTGACCTTAAAGATGGCGAAGAGCGCCATGTCCGCCTGTATATCTGGCTGGAAGGCCAGGATGCGGACTGCACGAACATGACCGCGGGCGGCGAGCTTTTCGCAAACATCCAGTTTAAGGCCTATACAAAAGATCGGGAATCCGAGGTTGTCCCTTACTCCGAGTATAAAAAGAAGGAGGGCAATGAATGAGAAAACTCCCGAAGAAACTGCTCATAACAGGAATCGCACTTCTCCTGTCAGTTGTAGTTCTGGGAGGCGTATCCTTTGCCTGGTACACGATTTCGACGACGCCGGAGGCTTCCGCCGTCAAAGTCGGAATCTATGCCGACCGGACGATCTTAATCTCTTCTGACGGAGAGAATTTCGGACAGTATGTAAACCTTTCCGATGCCTTTCAGAATCTGATCGGCCTTCACCCCGTATCGACGGTGGACGGTCTGAACTGGTTCCTGCCTGCCTATCAGGTAGAAGGTATGCTGATGGAAGCGAAGGAATTCATCTTAGATGACCGGCTCGAGCATGCGAATATCTCAGCGCTGGACGATGAAGGAAATCCTTTAGAAGGCGATGAACTGAACGAGCGCGATAAAGAAGGCTATTACTACTACGTAGATTTTTATCTGATGACACAAGTGGAAGACGGATGTACGGTTCACCTTTCCTTCCCGGAGGCCGACTCCTTCGACGATCTCCTGACCGATGAGGGCATTCAGGGAACTTACATTCTCGGTCAGCCCATACTGAAAGTGAAGGACGGCGAAGAAACCTTAAAGCTCTCCTACGGCGGCGAAAACTGCATCCGGATCGGTTTCCTGACGAACCCTGCTTACAGCGAAGCGTCAGGGCTGGACAATACCGGATATTCGGACATCTATCCGAAAAACGGTTTTGTCATCTACGAACCGAATTCCGATATCCGTACAAGCACCGGAAAGCCGGGCTCCGGCGAACAGGACCAGGCCGGCCGGTATGTGTTAGGCAATGACTTCTCTGCGGAGGTATTCCAGAACGGCAATTATCTCGAAACAAAGCCGCTCGGATTTACCCTTGACAGTAACGGAAAGACGGTGATCGAACCGGTAACGATCGATCCGGCGAAGCTCATCATTCAGAAGAGCAGCAGCTGGGACGAGGAGGACGTCCTCGAAAAGCTCCGGAACCGCCAAAAGGTTACATCCGCAGAAATCTTAAATTACGGCTACTTCATCTCTTCACAGTATGTGACCGACCGCCTGCAGACGTCAGGAACGGCATCGCGCTATGTGAGCATCCTCGGTGAAGCCGGCCAAAACGGTTCAGACGTATCGATCATACACCTGATCAAGGATGAACCGGTTAAAGTACGTATGTTCATCTGGCTGGAAGGGCAAGACCCTGATTGCTGGAATGACATAGCGGGCAGCGCGTTCCGGATGAATCTGGAACTCACCGGCCGCGAATAGAACCCCCTTTAGTCTGAGCTTACTTTACAAGCTTAAATAATTTTTTCTCAAGTATTGAGAGAGTGAGGTAAAAAAAATGAGTAAAACCGCTAAAAATGTTTCTGTGACGACAGAAGGCCAGCAGGAGAAGAAGCCGAAAAAGGCGTTAAATACCATTGTAAACATCGTAGTCGTTCTCGTCATCGTGTTTGCATTGTTTGTCAGCTTCTCTGCATTTATTTCAAAGAATGGCGACGGCGTGCCGAACGTATTCGGTGTCAGCTGGTTTGCGATCGAGTCTGATTCTATGAAGCCGACCTTCTCGAAGGGCGATGTAATCGTCGACACGAAGGTTACCGACCCCTCTACCTTAAAGGTAAACGACGTCATCACCTTCTGGACGGTAATCAACGGCGAGCGTGCATTAAACTCCCATAGAATCATCCAGGTCGAAGATTACGGCAACTACTATTCCTTCGTCACGAAGGGTGATAACAACACCATCGAAGACGGTCTGACAGTTCATCAGTCCTCCGTCGTCGGCAAGTACGCTTTCCATATTCCGGGAATCGGCTATGTTATCAGCTTCGCGGAGACGAGCATTGGCTTCTTAGTCTGCATCGTTCTTCCGTGCGCGATCCTCTTCATCGTCGAAATCGTGAACTTCTTCAAGTCCCTGTTCGCATACAAGGCAGAGAAGACCCGTCTCGATTATCAGGCAGAGGTTGATGCGAAGATGGCTGCTATGGGCCTCTCTCCGGAGCAGATCGCTCAGATTCAGGCAATGCAGGCCGCAAACGCAGCAAAGAAAGCAGAGGAAGCAGCGGCAGCTGCAGCACCTGCAGTCGCTCCTGCAGCAGCATCACCATCGGCAGGAGACCAGTAAAGCCGGAAGCGAAACATGCGTAAAAACGGCGGTTTCAGCCGTTTCCGCGGCCTGACCGGCCGCACATAGAGACCAGCTGTTTCACGGGAGTCTTCCTTCCGTGAAATAACTGCACTTATTCGGGGTTCAGCGGACAGCACGTGTCACGCGCACCGCCATTGAACACGGACAAACCTTTTTTTGGAGTAGACATGGATGCGTTTCTGAAATACTGTTATCAGGATTTAGGATTGATCTGGGAAGCTTTTGTCCAGATATTTATCGATATCTTTAATTTCCTGAATACACTTTTAAACTTCCCGATGCGAATGAAGATCATCGAGAGCTATGCCCCGGATTTTGATGTTCCGGGCTGGATTCTCGTAGGTTTAGAAAACCTTCTTCTCATCGCCATCATTGCTGTCGGCGTTTTCTTCTTAATCAAGCTCATTAAAAAGATGCTGACCTTCAAGGTCCCGGTAAAAGAGTATGAGCGGATGAAGGAAGAAGTCGCGAAGCTGAACCGTGAAGTCTTCCGTCTGAATTACGAGAAGGATAAGATTCTCGCTATGAAGGTGGCTGAGATGGGCATGGAGGCGAGAACCGACATTCTGGATCTCGAGGGCCAGTCGAAGATTGCGGCAGAGCTTTCCGGAAACGGCGCAGACGTGACCGAAGGCGTCGCAGGACTCGGAGGTATCGGCGGAGCCGGCGGCTCCGGCGGTGGCGGAGCAGGCGGAAGCAGCGAAGCGCACGGAGACGAGGGCCATACGGCCGACGGCAAGCGGAATACGCCGGATTCACCGCCGATTGCGCCTGAAACGAGCCGTTTCTTCCGTCTTACTACGGTTGATAACTACTATAAGACCGAGTATCAGGAGCCTGTCTACGATAACGAGATCACATTGGAAGAGTTCTGTAACCGCTGGCGTCTCTTTGCAGCGTCCCGCTTACGTCTCTTCTATGATATCAGCATCATGCGCTTCTTCGTAGCGTCCATGGGCGCTTCCCGAATGATCATCTTACAGGGTATTTCCGGTACAGGTAAAACCTCCCTTCCGTATTCATTCGGTAAATATGTGCAGTTAGATACGACGGTTGCAGCCGTTCAGCCGGCATGGCGTGAACGTACCGAGCTTTTCGGATACTTTAACGAATTCACCCGTATGTTCAATGAAACGGACTTCCTCCGCGCTATCTACGAGGCGAACTACTATAAAGATCCGCATATCATCATCCTCGATGAAATGAACATCGCGCGTGTCGAGTACTACTTCGCAGAAATGCTTTCCGTCCTCGAAATGCCGCGACCGGAGGAGTGGCTCGTCGATATCGTCACGACCACCTGGGACAATGACCCGTGCTTGATCAACGGCGGTAAGGTCCATGTAAACGACAACACCTGGTTCGTCGGAACCATCAACAACGATGACTCCACATTCGCAGTTGCAGATAAGGTCTACGACCGTGCTATCCCGATCGACTTGGATTCGAAGGCGCAGTCGTTTACCTGCGAAGACGCAGACCCGGTCTATGTAACCGCAAAGCATCTTTCCGAGATGTTCGCGGAAGCGAAGAAGAAATACCCGGTATCGGCCGAGAATATGAAGAAGCTGGATGAAATGGACGCATACGTCATCAAGCACTTCCGTCTCGCGTTCGGTAACCGTATTATGAAGCAGTTACGTGAATTCGTCCCGTGCTTTATCGCCTGCGGCGGTACAGAGCTGGATGGTCTCGACTTCATCATTGCGAAGAAGATCCTTCGTAAGTTTGAATCCCTGAACATGGGCTTCATCAAGGACGAACTCCATAAGTTCGTGCTTTATCTCGATAAGGCATTCGGTAAGCAGAACTTCCAGATCTGTAAGGAATACCTGGAGCGTATGCAGAAGATGTCTTAATGATTTTACTTGGAGAAAGTAAGAATGGGAACTACGCAGAAAATCGAACCTTTATACAAAAAGTATGACAGCCGCACGATGGCCGCGTTCAGGGATACGGAGTTTTACAGCTTCTTCCTGGACACGTTAAGCTGCGGAAAAAACGTCTTCCAGTTCTCGAACCGGAAAGTCGAGAAATCCGTAGACGAGCGGTGGGTCAATGCGATTGAAGCGGCTGTAAAGCCGATTCAGGAAGTTATTGCAAACCCGCGAAATTTCATCCAGCAGGACGAGATAATCGTCAATGTCGCGCTGTCGAAAAAGGTTACCCCGGACTCGATCCGGCATCTCGCGCAGCACGGAAACATGATTGATGAAGTGACGGAAACGAATGTCCGTCCGAACAAGCTCATGCAGAAGACGAAGGAGGACTCGTGGAATACCTACGAGAACAAGTTCGTCTATACGCTGATTGAGATGACCTGGGACTTCTTGGATAAACGTTATGAGGCGATTTTCTCGGCTCTGAATGAGGAGTACGGCGCGCATCTTCTGATGCAGACGGATTCGCACTCGTTCTTAGAGCATATCACCTGCAGCATTGATCTTCGAATCCAGCAGGATGAGGACCTCCTCTCCGCGGACTCCCGAAATGAGACGATTTTCTCGCGTATCGCGCGATTACATCGTCTGTTCGGCAACTTCCGGACGACGCTTTTCGTTAAGACGATGGCGAAATTCGGTAAGATCAAACCGCCGCTTGTCCGTACCAATGCAATCGCAAAGAACCCGAACTTTAAGGCTTGCCATAAGCTCTGGGACTTTATCCTTACCTACACTGATGTCGGCTATAAGATCGAAATCTACGAGCAGAGCCCGGAGATTGACGAGCAGTTCACGCGCGACATCTATCACGCGATCATGATCGATTACGTGATCTTAAAATATCGGCTGGAGATGGAGGAAGACCGTCGTGTCGACACCCGTGAAAATGCTCGGAAGAAGCAGTTAAAGCCGAAGTATATCAAACAGATTGTGGAAGAAATCACCCGTAACTATGACCTCCCGGATGTCGAAATCCGTAAGGTCTTAGTCGAGGAGATTACAAAGGCGCAGCTCATGCAGGAGGAGGAGAAGGAACGTCTCCGCCTCGTCCGCGAGAAGGAAAAAGAGACGCGCCAGCGCGAAAAGGAAGAGAAGGCCGCGAAAGAGAAGGCCGAGAAGGAAGCCGAGAAGGAGCGCTTGAGAAAGGTCCGCGAAGCCGAGAAACAGAAGGTTTTGGAGGAACAGGAGCGTCTTCAGGAAAAGGCGCGGAAAGAGAAGGAAATCGAGAAGGCGAAGCAGCAGGAACGTGCGCTCGTCGTGCTTTTCCGTACCGAGCTTCAGAAGATCAAGGACGACCGTCCGGTCATCCGCGAGCGTATCCGGAAAGCGCAGCTTGAACGTGAAAGAACGAGTATCTTAGAGGAACTCCGGGAGATCAATGAGATGCCGCCGGAGATGATGCCGACCGATGAGGCCGATATTCAGGAACTCGAAGAACGGAAAAATACATTGGCGGCCCGGTATGAAGAGATTACCGGAAAACGTCCGCCGGTCCGCGGCATAAAGAAGAAAGCTGTGGAAGAAGTGAAGGAGGAAACGCCTGCAGAGGCCGAGATGCCGGAAGAGATGACCGAAGGTGCGGAAGCATCAGCTGAAAAACCGGCTGAAAAGGCTGCACCGAAGAAGGCTGCACCGAAGAAGTCCTCCTCGAAAAAGACTGCCTCCGGAAAGAAGACGGAAGGCGAAAAGTCCGGAAGTACGAAATCCGGTTCCGGAAAGAAGAAAGCTGCGGGCACCGATGCGAAGACGTCGAGAAGCACTGCGAAAAAGCAGGCGCTCGGGCTCTTAGAGCAGGCAGAAGAAGCTGACCGGAAGCGCCGCGAGGAAGAGCAGCGGAAGCTGGAAGAGGCGAAGAAACTCGAGCAGAACGATTCTGTCATCCCGACTACCGAGGTAATTGTCGATGTCACGAAGGGCAGAGACGACGATGCGGAGCTTGATCCGGAATTCAAGCCGGTCCGCGGACTCTATCGGAAGAACCGGTTAGAGGTCGCGCAGGAAGCGGCGAAGAAGAATCACGATATCCATGACAGCATGGTCGAATTCGGTGTCTTAACCGATGCGGACGGCGGCACTTCTCAGGAGGAAGCGATTAAACCGCCGACTGCGGAGGAAGATTCCGAAAATGCGGCAAAGAAGCCGGAAATGATCGATGCTTCTGAGCTTTCAAAGCTTGAAAACGCGGACGCAGAACCGGTCATCCTGAATCTCTCGGATGCAAAGGCCCCGGAAGGCGCTGACGCGAACTGGGAAGAGGCGGACGCTGTTTGGGCAGCCGCTCAGAAGGAAATGGAAAAGCAGAACGAAAAGACGGAAAAGGAAGCGCCGAAGAAGAGGTTTGGTTTATTCCATGAATTGTTCAAAAAGTAAAAAAGAAAAGAAGACGCTGACGCCGAAGGAGTGGATCAAAAAGATCCTCTCCGGCTTCGTCACGGTCATTTTAGTGATTACCGTCGGCATTTCAATGATTCTGATGGTAAAGAATGCGACCGGACAGGAGCCTGCCATCTTCGGCTATCGGTTTTTCTATGTAGTGACGGGCAGTATGGAACCGACGATCCATTCCGGTTCTGCGGCGCTCGTCCATAAAGAGACGTCTTATCAGCTGGACGACATTATCACGTTCAGCTCTTCTGACGCTGCGATTTTAGGGCAGGCAAACACGCACCGCATCATTGGCACGGACGGTAAGGATTCGCAGGGAAACCCGATCTTTATCACGAAGGGCGATGCGAACAATACTGCGGATGAAGCGCGCGTCACCTATGCCCAGATCTACGGCAAGGTCGTTTTCCATACCGGCGAACTGACCGGGCTCGGCACACTCATTGGCTTCGTCATGACGCCGATGGGCTTCATTTCAGCTGTCGTCATGCCGGTCATGCTGATCATTTTCTTCTACGCGAAGGACTTTGCCCGCCAGTATCGTGAGGCGGCAGAGAAGGAGAAGGCAGAGAACGGCGAAACTGAAGAAACCGGCCCGAAACTGTCGAAAGAAGAGGCGGAAGAGCTTCTTCGCCTCGCAGCTGCGTTCAAAGCAGAAAAGAGCGAGGAAAAAGCAGAAAAAAACGAGGAAAATTCTGAAAAAAATGCAGAAAATGTCCTTGATTTAACAGAAAAAACACAAGGGGGTGGTACACTATGAAAAAGTTGAAAAAGCGTGCCATCCTTTTGCTCGTTTCATTTGTGGTTTTCCTGATCGCAGCCGTCGCTTTCACTTATGGCTGGTACACGAAAATGGTTGCTGTTACGGCAGTCGAGTTTGAAGCGGCACAGTGGGAATTCAATGCGAGCACGCAGCTCGACACGATCTACGTAAACGTCTTCCGCTACTATCAGGTCAATCCGAACAGCGGAGAAGAGGAGTTCGGAAAACTCGCAGCGCCGGGTACACAGGGCTTCATCCCGATCAACTTAAGCGCCGAGTCGTCTGACACCGATGTCCGATACGAGCTGATCATTGATAAGAGTTCGATGTCCAATGAGTTCCAGCAGCGGATTCACTTCTACCGCGATCCGGAATGCACGCAGGAGATGTTCAGTAACGACGAGGATTCCGCATTGACCGGTTCGATCCCGTACGGGACGATGGATATGGTCCGAATCTACTGGAAATGGGTTTACGAGATGACGGAAGTCGATCCGTCAGCATCCGTAGAGGACCAGATCGCCTGGGACGAGTTCGACACCCAGGTAGGCAAGTACCCAGATCTCTACGAAGGACTGATGAACGTGAAGCTCCTCATCCGGGCGACGCAGCTGATGCCGGTAAGCACGACTGCAGCGGCTAGCGAAGAGTAATCTGAAAAGACCGGATTGCGGCGAGCGAAGAGTAAGAAACCGCGGATCGGACCCCGCAGGAAAAAACTAGAAAAAAACAGCTGAAAAGCCTTATTTTATAATACAATATGTTCTATTTACTTTGCGCACGATCCGCTCGCCGGATGGTGCGCAAAGGTGTCTAAAAATGAGATGTTAAGAATCTGTGAAAGGAGGAAAAAGATGCGAAAAATCAGCGATTTGAAGAAATTAAAGCGCTCCGTGATCGTTAGCGGCGCGATGGCGCTCGTCATCTTTGCCCTCCTCATTTCGATCTCTTACGCAAAGTTCGCAGAGACGAGAACGGTCTACACGAGCTACAGCGCAGCCTCCTTCAACGCCGTCCTCTTAGGCGACGTCGAACTGGACGATCTCCAGGAAGAGACGGTCAACGCATTCGGCGATGAGATTGCACAGAACGAATACACACCGGGTATGAAGTACGACGAGGACGACGAACGGAACACCGCGAGGGTTTACCCCTTCTCCGTATCGAACGGCATGTCAGACGGCAATGCTTCGGAGATCGGAATCCGATACTCCGTCCGCATCCGGACGACGCACAACCTGCCGCTGGTCTTCACCCTGGGACAGAAGATCATCACGACGGACCCGGTCACCGAAACAGAGATCTGCCAATGGTTCTACTACACGGCAGTTCAGACCGGAACGGTGGCACCCGAGAAGGAAGGCGACCCGATCCGTTACGAATACCGGTTCTACTCCAGCAGCGAGATTCAGGAACACCTCGCCGATGAGGACCACGAAATGACAGAAGCCTCCTTCAGCATTCTCGGCGAAGCCCTTCACCTGAACATGCATAAGCTGATTCTCGAGTGGCCGATCTTCGACACCGCAGGCAACCTGATCGAGAAAACGATCGGAACGGACGAAAACGGAGATCCGATCGTCGTCAAAGCAAACGACGCCTACTGGATGAATGAAGTTGAGCACATGGAAGTCCTGCTCGCCTGCACCTCTGCAAACGAACTGAAGGACGAGGACGGACAGGACGTCACGATGCCGGACCCGGAAAGCCACGAAACGCTTTACGACATCCCGATTGAGGAACGGTACGGAACCGGAATCGTCATCCTCTCTGAAGACGGAGACGAGATAGCCGACCGGCAGTACGAATACCATTACAAGATCGACTACCGGGCGTTCTACAACGAAGACGATGATCCGGATGCGACCGGAGGAGAATTCAAGTTCCGAATCACAAACGGAACAGCGCTCCAAAACCGGCAGACGCAGAAATTCATTTACTACCACGTACGGCTGATGCTTCCGCTCAATGATTACCCCGGAGAGGAAAACTGGTACGACCAGGATGCATTCGATATGCAGCTTGAACGGATGGATATCGAAGACATCGACGACGACGGTATCACGGATGAATTCCTTCCGCTTACCGAAGCGCCGGACCTCATCGAATATCGGCTGTACGATGAACAGTATGGCACCTACCGAGTGATGACGGGACCGGATGATCCGAGAATCCCGACGGTTCTGGAAGATGAAATGCGGCGCTACCAGTTATACATTGTCCTCTCTTATGCGGACACTTCGCTGGGCGGCAGCTTCAATGCTCACGCCGGAACCGATGGCCAGGCAGTCTTCACACTGTCGAATACCTTGACAAAGAACGATGAAACCGTTTACACGAATGACTCCTTCAACCTGTACCGCATCGTTGCGGATGAGACGAACGAAGCCCTTCAGAATGCGGCCTTCCGAAACAAAATGACATTGATTGTCGAATGCGTCTACTCCGACGACGAAGAAAAGCACTTCAACTTCGATCGGACGAAAGCACTCTACAATGAAGAGAACGGAGGCGCAGTAGAGAGATGAACGGAAATACCTTAAAGACCACCGCCTATAAGGTCCTGAAGGTACTTCTCACAATCCTTTTAAGCGGTCTCATTGCTATCAACATTTTAACGATTATCTTAACTAAAACAGGTCTTTCCGAAAAACTCCGGTGGCTTCCGTACGCGGTGCTTTCCGTAGAGTCCGGCTCGATGGAACCGGAGATTATGACAGGAGACCTGATCCTCATTAAGAGCGGGGACTACGACGGGCTGGCCGTCGGAGACATCGTTACCTACTATCGGAATGACAGCTTCGTCACACACGCGATCATCAAGCAGGCAGGAAGCCGGTTTGTGACGAAGGGTACTGCCAATGAAGCAGAAGATGATCCGATCAGCGCAGCGGAATATGTCGGAAAGGTAGTGCATGTTTTCCCGAAACTCGGATTTGCCACAAGGCTTCTCTCCTCGACGAAAGCATTGATCCTGATGTGCGTCCTCCTCTTAGTCCTCTTCTTCGGAAGACCGGTTCTCAATTATATTTACGACCGGCTTTCGAAAGAGAGAAGCCCGTTCCCACGGCCGACGCTCATGCGCGTCATGGGATGCATCGCAGCTGCAAGCCTCGTGCTGACGGCCCCGTGCATGACGGAAGGGAAATATGTGGCGTATTTAAACGAATACGATCACATGGTCGCAACCTCCAGCTTCTTCGCCTGCGGCTATCTTTCAGCCGATACGAAAGAGTATATGACGCGAGGATGGAACGGTGCTCAATACGAACTGGAATTTGAAATTGCCAACTTTGAAAATAAACTCCTCTATAATACAGAAGGTCATGATATCCGCTATATGATCGCAGTCGAGAAGATTGCGTCAGAGGGCACCAGAACGTTTAACACAGATTATGACATCTGGATTGAGCCGCTATACGCGGACGGTGTAGAGTGCTCGGAAACCCCGTTTTTAAAGCCTGACGAATGGCGGGAACTCGGTGCGAGCGACGTGTTCAATCCTTCGACGGAAGGCTATGACGCGTTTGAGGGCCCCTATTACGGGCCGTTCTTATTAGAAGGCAATGATGCCAGCGGTATATCGCATGCGTTTAAAATCTGCGTCCGGTCTCAATCCGGAGAGAGCTTAGGATGGCTCGAGCAGATCCGGTTTACGATTACCGCGGTAACGGCCCCTGATGATACTTATTACCACCACATCGGCGGCCAGTTCACGCTGGAGGTTGAAGGAGCAGACAGCTTCTTCCGAGACATTGAAATCAATACAACGCCCGGAAACATCCTCGTGAACTACAGCTTAAAGACGAACCTAATCGATGGCGAAGCTACGAAGAAGGTAGTCATTTCCTGGAATCCCGAACTGATTTACTTAAATGAGTTTGAGAATAATGCATTCAACCTGCTGAACAATGACCCGCTGGCGCTTAACCGTACGGACGGAACATTGACGGTATACCTCCAGGCGTACACCAGTCTCTCGCTACTGTTCTTCAAACATGATTTTGATCTGACAGAAGACGATATCGAGATCACAGCGCAGGTTGTGGAGAATGATAGGAATACGGCTTCAACCGAAGCCTCCACGGAAGATTCAACCGAAGAGGGAACCGAGGACAGCACCGAGGACAGCACCGAGGATAGTACCGAGGACCCGACGGATGAGGAAACTGAGGAGCCTACGGATGAAGAGCCTACGGAAGAACCTACGGAGGAACCGACAGAAGAACCTACCGAAGAATCCGAATAAAAAAATAAAGTAATGCCTGTGTGAAATTCCGGGTCTTTTCGTAAGGAAAGGCCCGGGATAGGCAGAAGATAAGAAGGTACAACGTGAGTAGAAGCAGAGTCCAAAAAGCACAATCATTCCTTAAAAAAGCAGTCAGTTTTTCGCTGGCTGTTTTACTGCTGTTTGCGGCAGTTCCCGATATGCATGTAGAGGCAAGTTCGCCTGAGATTCAGGATACGGAGATCTTCTCCGAGTATATCTTTGAATCCGGAGACGGACTGAGCGCCGCGACGGCATATCTTCTGAAATCGGAAGAGGATTTCATTGGGCTTCGTCGGAACATGGCGAATATCGATAACTATACGGTCGGAAAATACTTTAAGGTAGATCCGTCCGGTACGAACGCGACCTATATCGCTTTTGCCGCCAATGACATGCTGAATGCTTCCGGTGCGGACGCGAAGAGACGCTTCTACGGACAGCTCGATTTAGACGGAAACACGCTTTACCTCAATGCACCGCTCTTTGGAACCTTAGGCGAAGGCGCAGTCATTAAAAACGGCGAGATCGTCTTCTCCAATACAAACGACAAAAAATCACAGGCAGCCGGTAAAGGCACCCAGTTCAATGGCGATTGGGGCGCTGTCGCGCGTCAGGTCATTGCAAGCGACGCGAAGGACGCGCAGGTAGTGATCGACGGAATCAGCGTTTCGATTACGGCCAGCGGAACCCAGCCGATGGATGCGGTCGGCGGCCTCGTCGGCGCAGTCATCAATAACGAAAAGAATGATTTTACGATGGTCATCCGGAACTCCGGTCTCGAGCAGACAGAAGGCTTCCAGATGGAAATGGCCGCAACCTATATGGGCGGCCTCGTCGGTGACCTCCGTTCCTACGAAGTCACCGTAAACGGAAAAGCAGGCGGCGCGATTAACCTGGAGCTCTCCGGCGTGTTTGTCGATACCGCGGTGAATAACACCCGTACCTACGGCAGCCTCGGCGGTTACATCGGCCGCACCGCAGTCTTAAACAATATCAAGTTCTCCGGAAACAACCGTCTCCCGGAGGGCGGACTCCTTACGGCAGCCGATTCTTCCAAGCGCTTCATGGTCTGCGCGAATGCGAACCATGCGCTTCTCTATGCTGAAAGCTGCACCTTCTCAGTCAATCATCAGACGGTCCTTCTCGAAGACCTCTACAACAGTAAACTGAATATTGATATCGTCCAGAATTCCGAACTTTTCGGGAATTTCACGATTCCTACGCAGATCACCGGATCCGGCACGGAAGCTGATCCGTTCATCCTGACCGGAACCTCGGATTTCCTGCTTTTCGCAGCAGCTGTGAACTCCGGAAGACGCGATCTTTTAGACCGCTTCATCCCGGGAATCACGCAGAATGAGCTGATGGAATCGGATTTCCGCCTGGTCAGTAATATTGACCTTCAGAACTGCGGCTTTACGCGGATCGGCTGGTTTAACAGCGTCAATTATTATATGCCGTTCTCCGGAACGTTTAACGGGGAAGGGCATAGCATCACACTGAGCACGCGGACCGGAAAGGACAATGTAGGTCTTTTCTCCGTAATCACAGGAGATGCATGGTTCGCAAATCTCACCTTACAGGGAACGGTCGTCACCGCGGGCAGATATGCCGGCGGTATTGCCGGTTCTATCGGAATCCCGACGGACGGCGAAGTCGCGACCTCGATCACTTTCGCTTATATTACGAGCGCAGTCGCTATCACGAGCACCGCTACCGGCCAGGCTTACGTCGGCGGTTTAGTCGGTTCTGCAGACTATTCGTCCACGACGGCGAAGAGCGCTCTTATCTTCGATAATGTCACAGTCTCGCGTTCCGTTTCGTCCTCTGGCTCTTATGCGGGCGGTCTGATCGGCCAGATCATCACTCCGGCGCAGAACCGCGTTTACGGCGATACCTTTGGTCTCGATCTTACAGTCAGCTACTGTACCATTTCCGGATATGTCAGCTCGACTCATGATAATGCCTTCGGAATCGGCGGCGCGATCGGCAGCATCCATTACGACGCAAACAGTGTTTACAAGAACTCCACCTTCACCGGCTTACGCGCAAACTCGAACGTCTCGCTTACCTATAACCCGGTCAGAATGAACGTTTCGAACTGTGCTGTTTCAGGCGGCGGACGGAAGACCGGTATCTCCGGCGGCTTTGCAGGCGAAATCCTCGGCGTCGAAGCAGACTTTGATTCGGTCCAGTTTAACGGCGCCTTCTCTTCAGAAGGCGGCTTCGGTCTGATCGCCGGAAAGGCCAGCGGCCGGTTCGACATCAGCGGCATTACGCTTTCACGGACTTCGATCACCTGCACCGATCAGGATGACTTCAGCGGAACGCTTTTCGGTGACGCATCGGAAGCTTATATCACCGCTGTCGCGCCGACGCTTTCCGGAAGCATGAGCATTGATGCGGTCGAAGGCCGTTACGGAACGATCGCGGGCCAGGTAATGAAATCGACCTGGGACTATACCGGCACCGAAATCCCTGCAGGCGGTATCCTGGTCCTGTCAGGTTCGCTCCTGTCGAACAGCTTCGGCAGCACAGCAGAGCGGATTTATTCCTCCTTCAGCCCGATGTTCATCAGCGGACAGGGAACAGAAGCGAATCCGTATCTTATCACAAATGCTTATCAGCTTCAGCTGCTGTCCGCATTTAATGCGGCGATGCCGTCTGTCGCGCGTTATCTTCTTTCATGCTTTAACACGTCCTTCCTCGGAAGCACGGCAACCGATATCGATAAGATCTATTATATCAAGACGGCCGTCTTCAAGGTGGCGAACGATATCTCGCTGGTCGGCATGAATTATTACCCGATGCCGTTAATCGGCGGAACGTACTATGGCGAAAAGCCTGACGGTTCTGCAGCGAATATCTATTTTAACGGAACTGAAGCAAACTTTGGAAGCGCTTATGAGAAGCGCGACAATCATTCCGGTCTTTTCGGACCGATCGCAGCAAAGACGATCTTTGACACGGTCACCATCCGGAACTTCTCGATTGAAGGAAAAGTAGCCGGCTCCTATTATGCTGGCGCACTGATTTCCGGCGCACTCATTGGAAAAGGAACCGGAAATATCGGCCTCGACGCTGTCGAACGCGGAAATGTGATCGTTTCCGACATCACATTAAACGGTGTAACCGTAAAGACCGCGGAGCTTACTTCCGCTTTTACGACTTCGGACGCACGCGGAAACGGCCTTCTCATCGGCTCGATTTCTGAAGGCTCTCTTTCTGTGGAAAATATCCATATCAGCCTTCCTGCCAATGCAATCAACGGAAACGTCCAGATCGCGGACGCATTGATCGGCCGCGTCAGCGGACAGAATACGTTAGTTGAAATGGAAAAAGTCGCATTCCCGGATGCAGGAAGTGCAGGAAGCGCGAATGCTTATCTCGGCCGCAAAATCACAGGCTCTGAGAACGATCCTGACTATTACGCATCGTTCGTCTATCAGCTCCTTAGCGGCAATGTTTACTATTATTATGATGCAGCTGACGGCTCCAGCTACGGTTATCAGATCGATGACGCTGTGATGGGAACGGAAGCGCATGGCACGACTGCCGGCACGATGAGCCATGAAACCGTTCATGTAAACCCGGCAACGAACGTTTTAGACCGCGGCCTCGGCACGATGGCGTCTCCGTTCATCATTGACTCCCCGTCGCAGCTTTTCGCGATTGCGAGCGCGAGCCACACGGGCGGCCAGACGCTCGGAAAGGTCCTCCTTTATGTCAACGGGCAGACGATTCCGACGCTCGTAGAAGGCCACGAGAAAGAGTATCAGAACGCGCTTTCGGCGCTTACCGAATACCTGATGAACGCATACTACCGCGTCATCACCGACCTTGATTTTGAAAGCTATTATATCGATAACCTCGCATCAGCGCAGAGCGAAGCGGCCGGAACGCTGGACGCTTATTTAGGTCTGGGTTCTGTTTCGTATCCGTTCCGCGGCACGTTTGACGGCCGTGGCCATACGATTACGCTTTCCGATAAGACGAACGGAACGAGCGGCACCGTCTCGAACTTCAGCCTTTTAGGCGTCATTAAGGGCGCTACCGCGCAGAATATGATCATCCGTACGGAAGCAGACGGTATTGATGTCGTTTCTACCGGTGAGGATCGCGAATACTCCGCGCTCGTCGCATCGATGTCGATCGGCGGCGACAGCGTCATTGACAATGTCCGCATCAGCGGCTTCTTTACGCCGGACTTCTCTGACGGCGGGATTCTCTTTATCGGCGGCTATGTCGGTATCGTCGAAGCGGGAACTCTTCAGCTTTTAAACCTTCCGGAAGACTATGTAAAGAATTTCTACATTGTCGGATCAGAATATGAGCAGGATCATTGCGCGGCCATCTGCCCGTCCGTCCTCGACGGAAATATCTTCTACATGGGTACGGACGCTTCCAGCTCCTTAATCTGGGGAAGCGAAGAGACGCAGTTTACCGGAACCGTCAACACCTACTTCACGCGCCAGATCGGACCGGCCTGGGGCGCTGGAAATACGTATAAATATTCGTTAGTTACGAAAAATGATGCCGGAAAATATGCATATCTTCCGAGCGATCTCGGCCTTACGATCACTGAAAACGGCGTCCTCGCAGGTTATCCGAAGTATAGCGGAACCTTCGAGTTTACGGTCCGTGTCCAGGCAGTCGAATCCGTCTCGCAGACGGTGGTAAAGACCGATTATAAGACCTGCACGATTACGATTGAGAAGGCGGAATATCCGGACTTAAATGTTACGATTCCGTCGAACCTGACGTATTCGATGATGTCCACCACGATCAATATCCGGAACTTCGTCAACGCAGACACCTCAGCAAGCTTCTATTCTTCGTACAATGCGACGAAGCGTAAGAGACTCGCTTCCGCGGTCGGCATTGCCGATTCGGAGGTTGCATGGTCGAACACGAAGCTGATTCTCGAGATCGAAGGAAACAGCACGGATGTTATCGAACTGGCTTATGATAAGGACAATGAACTTTACATTAAGATTAACGGTATCGGTACGGCGAACCTTATCATCACGAAGCCGGAGGACCGCGCTTATTTTGCGACCTCAGTCGTGATTCCGGTCACCGTTTCAAAGGCGAACCTCACCATTTATCTGAAGGATCAGGAGCTGTGGTACGGCTTCACGTCACTTCCGGAAGACCTTTCAAATGTCTATATTTCCGGTCTCCGCGGCTTCGCGAACAGCACGGTTTACGCGCCGAGCGGCAATGCAGAGGCGACAATCTGGAACGATATTACGCTTGCATGGGCTTCACTTGGCCTGAGCGCTCCGACGGTTGTCCTTCCGTATGAACTCCAGGAAGGCACTTATCCGGCGGGCTCTGTTCCGGCCGGCAGCTATACGATTTCAGTCGGTGAGCTGACGAACGCTTATGCGTCCGACCCGACGGATCACCGCTACGAAGAGACGCTCGCGCACTATAATATCCGGATTTATCCGGCGACCGTTAACGTCATTAAGAAGCGTGTAACTGTCAATGATTACATCATCTATCGTCTGGATGACGACGGAAACCGCATCGGCACTTATGATGTCGTCAGCACGAACATGTGGTTCAATTCCGACATCGAAATCGTTCCGACGAACGGATACGATGAGATCGAGGATATCACCGGAGGCTCCGGCTGGCAGTCGTCTCTCGTGATTACCGGCGAGCGGAAGCAGAGCATTAAGATCCGCCTGAAGGAATCTTCGACCGGCCTTACGACGATCGGCGGAAATGAAGCCTGGGTAATGAACCTGAACATCGATAAGACGGCGCCGCTCGCGACCGTCACGTATGCGAACGCTTACTCTGCTGAGCCGTACGGCGATAAGATTGAAGGCGAAGCGGTCTATAAGAACCCGTTCACCATCACCATGCACGGCCAGGACGTCGTTTCGAACAGCGTCAGCTCCGGCATTGAACGTCTCGAATATATATACATTAAAGAGAATGTAATGTATGCGACCCGCGCCGAGTGGGAAGCGAAGATCGCGGACCTCGTTTCACGCGGTCAGGCGTCCTGGACGCAGATTTATAATGATACCGTCTTTACGCGTCCGAACCGGGACGATAAGGGCGCTTATTTCGTACGCGCACTCGATAAGGCCGGCAACTGGTCGCTCTTAAGCTACTATGAGTACCCGACGATTACGGCGGACACCGTCACGTCCGCATGGTATGTCCTCGATGTGACCGACCCGACGCTTACGCTGAAGAATTCCAGTGAATACGGCGAATGGCGCGTTTACGATGCAGGCATTCCGGATATCAGCTTCTATGCGGCAGATACCTGCGCCGGCATCAAATCGATCATTTACCGTATCGACAGTGATAACGTTCTCGACAATGTTTCGATGACGCTTCACGGAAACGGCAACTATGCGATCCCGGTCAACCATCTCGGAAACGGCGTCCATACGGTCTATATCGCTGTCCGCGACTGGGCAGACCGCGTGACCGACACGACGATCACGATCCGCCGTGACGCGACTGCGCCGCGCATTGTCATCGAACCGTTATATGATGATGTCAATACGATTTACACGACTTATAAGGAATTCAAGGTTTCTGTTTATGATACGACTGCTCCGCTCCTCGGCCTCACCATCAGCCATATGGAAGGCACGGATGAGAAGGTCACGACCGTTAACTTAAACGGCAGATATGACGAAACGAACCATTGCTATGTCTATACGTATCGCGACAATTACTGCGCGCGGTCGCTGATTCATACCGTGAAAGCATGGTCGGTTTCGGTCCATGACAGCAATGTAGACAGCGGCGATTATCTGCGCGCCATCGATACCACGATTGACGTGCCGAAGGTTGATAACCGTACGCCGTCGCTCTCGATTGAAGCGCATCATACGGTCGATAATTCGGTTTATGACGGCAGCACGACGTATTCGCGCGGTAAAGTCACGGAGAACGCTCCGTGGTCCGCAGACGATATCCGCGTCACCTACACCGATACGGTGGAAAACCTCGGCGTTACGCGTCTCTACGGTTACAAACTGAGCGATCCGACGAGAACGCCGCAGTTCTTTGGCGCAACGAATGACGAAGGCCAGTTCGAGATGGCAGACGGCACCTGGACGCTTGACGTCACGGTTTCTCCGTCCACCCCGTCTCAGCCGTCCTTCTTTGAAGATACCTACTGCCTGTGGCTCGTTTCAGACGCAGGCCTGTCAAGCAGCCTGGTATACTATACGGTTCGTGTTGACCAGATCAAGCCGGTCATCTCGAACGTGAAATTTAACAACAGCTTTATCACGGATTTATTAAATGCATTGACCGGCGGTCTCTTCTTTAACACCCTGACGATTGAGATGGATGTTACGGAAAAGAATTCCGGTCTGAAAGACGTTAGTCTGAACTTAACGTACGCGACGGATGACGACGGCGAAGCTGCAGAAATCATCCTTTCGACGGAAGAGAACACGAAGAATCTGACGAGTGTCACAAATAACGGAAACGGCACCTACCATGTCGCGTTCTACGTGAACCGCACCGATATGGAACGCCGCTATGAATATCAGGGTATGCCGGAGATCATTGCGACGGATAATGTCTTAAATGAATCCTTCCCGTATCAGGTGAACCGCCGCGTGACGATCGATAATTTAGACCCGCTCTTCGATATGGATACGACGGAGCAGGATTGGAATGACAATGATTTCTGGACGGTCGAGGATGTTTATGTAGAGCTTACGAACATCCATGATGACGGCCCTGAAGAAGTCGCTTCCGGCGTCCGTTATCTCTACTGGTTCCTCTCTTCGGATGACGTGACGGATCCGGACGTAGTCGACACGTATGCCGGCGAGCTCCACCGCATCACGCTCCGTGAGACGATGGATGATGATTTTGTTTACAGCTACAGCTTCCTGGTCACAGAAGGCGATAATCTGACGGAAACGCCGAACGGCAACTACTATGTCGCCTGTGTCATTGAAGACTTCATGGGACGGAGAACGCTCCACACGAAGCACATCTTAAAGGATGACGAGCGCCCGACCTTAAATTCGATTTCGCTCGTTCTTTCCGGCGTCGACCGTATGGAATATGACGGAAACGGCCACTACAGCTTAAAGGATAATACCTATGCGCAGGCAGACGATATTATCTATGTCGATGTGTCGAAGGCGGATTTCCCGCAGTCTCCGTTAATCCTGAACGTGCGTCTCGTCCGTGATGGCGACCCGTCTACCGTTTATCAGGATTTCGATCTGCTCCCGATCGACAATGGTACGGACGAGCCGGGGTATCTTGACGAAAACGGCCATATTATCTTTAAATATCATCTTCCGGATGACCTGAAAGCGAACAACGCTAACTTAAACGGCGTCTATTCGTTCACCGTTTATGCCGGCAACTGCGGTCCTGAAGATAACGGACAGAACTATTCAAACACGCTGACCTTCGATACCGAGGGCCGTATGGCGCAGTTCCCGACCTCGGTTCCGGTGATCGATGCGGATGCGCATACGCATTATACCGACTGGACCGACGTGATCCAGCAGATCGTTCTTTCCTACACCGAAATGCCGGGAGCACCGGAAAGACTTCAGTATTCGATCATCAATCTGGCGGACGGCGCTCTCGAAACCTTAGATATTTATACGGTTGAGAACGGCCAGATGCTCGTGAAGACGCCGGAAAACAAGAACCGGTTCACGAACTTTACGGACCTTACCAATGCGAACACCTGGGCCGGAAATTATGCGACGAACACCCATACCCTCACGGTATCCGAGCTTGAGACGCTCTTCCCGAATGACGGCCTCTATGCAGTCGCATTCCGTGTCTGCGATGATAATGACAACTACAGCCAGCATTATTCGATGATCTACCTCGCAATCGACCGCGAGGCCCCGACGCTTACGGAAATTAATTTCGCAACCACGCCATATGGCACGGATTTCCCGGAAAGCTATGATCCTGTCATCCAGCGTGACGGCCGCACCTACCATTTCAGCGAGGACGTCTATGCAGATCTCCAGGCATGGGAAGTGACGAACAATCCGAACTATTTAGATTTCTACCATCCGTTTACGACTGAGTACTCGTATGACGGAATCACCTGGCAGGAATATAACTACACCGCATTCTCCTTCTCGAACGAGAACAATGCGCTCTACTTCCGCTCGACCGACTATCTCGGCCACGTGAGCACGCGCTTCGCATCCTTCGTCACGAACAATAAGACGCCGGGCGATGTCGTAGTTTCCTACGCACGTGATAATGATTCCCGCCGGATTTCCGAGTGGGGCAGCAGCGATATCATCTTTACATTGACCGGCGGCACGACGCCTGGCATGCTGCTCGACCATTTCGAGTTCGCATGGCAGGAACTCGATGCGGACGGCAATGTTCTTCCGTACGAGGAAGGCCTTTTCACCCTGGACGAAGAGGGAATGAACTGGGCTTGGCTTCCGATGACCTATGATTCCGACAATAATCTCGTCTGGAACATCTTAAATCTCGACGGAAATCTCCCGTATGAGCTGGACGGCATCTATCAGTTCTACTTCCGCGCCGTTTCAAATACGGGCAACATGAGCGCCGTTCATATCGTGAACTCGCTCGCTTTAAAAGACTCAAAGACTCCGCAGATCCGTACCACCGGCACCACGGGCGTGTTAGACGGCACCTGGACGACCGAGAGCGCTTCCTTCGTCGTAGAAGAACTGACGACGAATAAATCGCCGGTCACCTGGTTTGTCACGATTAACGGCGTCCGTTATACGCTGAAGGGCACTCAGTTCACCCTTCCGTCCGAAATCAGCACCGGAAACGGTCTCCTTTATCCGAGCTGGGACGACACGACGAACACCCTCACGCTGACAGGCGATACGGCGCATAATACGCCGGTATACTTCACGTTAATGTCGGATGCAGGCCTCTATTCCGACAGCGACACGTACCTTCTTTCCATGCAGCAGACGACAGATCACCTTCGTGACCTTACGATTGCGGATATCGTCGCGAGCGTGAACCCGACCGGTACGATCATTGACGGCGTGGGCGGCTTTTATCAGCAGTGGTACCGCTATGTCGACGATTATCCGACATTCAGCTTAAAGGTTGCAGATCAGATCGGCAACCCGTTCTATCATGCGGAAACCGCTCCGATCTCTGTCTGGTACCGCTATGAGAATCTGACGACCGGAACCGTAGCTGCAGACGATGATTCGACGACGGGTTCTGTCCCTCTGACGGCCGGAAACATTGCGGACCTTTACGAGCTTCTCGTGGACGATATCGTCACGCTGACGGTATGGCTCGAAGATGAAGCCGGAAACAAGAAGGATTCTGTCACCTTTACGGCGCATTCGGATTTCACGAACCCGGATGAAGCGTTTGTCACGATTGAGAACAATGAATCCAGTCTCATTGACCGGATCATGTCCGCACTCGTATTCAAGTGGTTCTATCAGAATGAAGAGCGGTATCGCACGGTCCATCTGACCGCAGACTGCTCGCTCTCCGGATTTGAAAGCTTCTCTTATTATCTTTACAATATCTCGGACGGCCAGATTCCGGCGAACCTCGAAAAGCCCGACGGCTTCAATAACAGCATCTGGACGACGGTTACCGACGGCACGTTCCAGATTCCGGTCAATTTCGGCGGTATCGTGTTCATCCGCGTCCGCGATAATGCGGGCAATGTCACGGTCACCCAGACCGACGGTACGATTTTCGAAAATGAAGACCCGACGCTTCAGCCTCTGGCAGCCAGCGGCGGAATGTTAAACAACTGGTACTATGTTGACCCGCTGATCACGATCATTGCAGGCGAAGATACGACGGATGACATCCCGGATTCCGGCGTTGTCTCGGTTATCTACCGCGAAATCCGTGACTACGGCCGCAGCACGCAGACGACGCTCCGTGAGCTCGAGCTCATTGACGACACGTTCCAGAACAGCGACGGCGTCGGCTATTACCTCTGGCAGTACGGTATCAATACGGAAACGCAGGGTATCTTCGATGTCGAAGTTACCGTTACGGACCGCGCCGGCAATGTAACGACTGCGTCCCGCCATCTGCAGGTAGACTCGCATACCCCGGACCTTCTGATCGACATCACGACCTCTGATGGCGCTTATCCGAGCTCGGATACGACTTACTGGACGGAGAAGGACGTTACGGCTTCCTTCAGCACGCCGAACCAGGTTTCACCGCTCGTTTATGCGTACTCGATCGATGACGGAAATACCTGGACCGATATCCGCAATGCCAGCGGCACGGCGGTGAATTCGATCACCTGCTCGGAAGACTTTAACGAAAATGTCAAGTTCCGCGTCACGACTACCTCCGGTGTCTACCAGATCTCGGACGCGTACACGATTAAGATTCAGAAATCTTTCCCGAGCTCTGCTTACGGCTTCACGAACGCCAGCGGAAACTCGACCTATAAGATCACGTATGACCAGCAGAAGAACAGCGCCGGCTGGTTCAATGATCCGGTGAACGTCAGCCTTTACGCGCCGTATCATATCCTTAGAAGCGGCCGTCTTCAGGCGCCTGTTTATACGGACTATCAGCTTTATAAGGATGGCGTGGCTGTTTCGGGCCAGTCCGGCACCATCGTCATCAGCGATCCGGCGAACGTGCCGTCACCGACGGTATTCCATCTTACCGAAGACGGAATCTATACGCTCGAGATCACAGTCCAGGATGAGACCTTCTCACGTTCTGTAACGGCTTCGACGACGATCAAGCTGGATACGACGGCTCCGACGGATCCGGTCTTCTATATCGAAGAAGAGAACCAGCTCCGTGCGCTCCTGAACACGATCACGTTCGGCCTTCTCTTTAATAATACAAAGACGCTCCGTGTCACCGGCAATTATGACATTTCCGGTTACAAGAAGCTGGAATACCTGCGCGTTCCGGTGCGGACGGCAGAAGCAAAGGCTGCAATCGAAGCGATGACCGCGGCTCAGATCAATGCGATGACGTCGCAGCAGTGGGCAGCTATCGTCAGCGACCAGATCAGCTGGGTGACTCCGGATAACGAGAGCACGGGTGAGCTTTATGAAGATAAAGACTTCATCGGTGTCTATTTCGCGCGTCTTACGGATAACGCGGACAACTCGCTGATCATTTCGTCGAACGGCTTTATCGTCGATATTTACGACGCATTGCTCGACTCCCGTATCGACCATGTGATCGGCTCGAAGCGTACGACCGCTTACGAACCGGACCGTAACCATACCTACAATGATCCGGATTATACGGAAGATGCGAACTATCGGACGCTGAGCTCTGACCAGTGGTACAGAAGCGCAGTCGTTCAGTTCTATACCTATGCGAACCCCTCCGGTATCGATAATATCAAGTTCTACAATATCGACTACGAGACCGGCGAGGAAGAACTCATTGAAACCTGGACGCAGGACAGCGGCGAGCTTCAGGCGGCGATGAACAGCCTCTCGCTCTATAACGAGCCGTTCTACGGTTCCTATCCGACGCGTGTCAACGGCCGTTACTATGTAAAGATCGTCGTCACGGATACGGCAGGAAACGTCTACAATGACATGACCTCCCAGCTCATCCAGATCGATAACACGACTCCGGAGCTCGTCATCACGAAGAACGTCGACGATATCTGGGACGAAGAGATCACAAATGATGACGGTGCACTTACCGGAAAATGGACGAATAAGACGCTTACCTTCACCGCGAACTACTACGGCCTGATCTTCAACCCGAACGGACAGACCGTCCGTACGCAGAACGCGAATATCGGCGCGAAGTTCTATTACAATGTAAACGGCGGCGATTGGCACTTAATCCATGCGGACGAACGCGGACGGTTCACGCTCACGCTCGACCAGAATACGCACGCGAACTACAGCTTCATGGCATTGATCGGCGACACCTCGCTCGTAGAGGATGTCGAGACGGTCACGGATCCGTATGACACGCTGGCAACCTATGTCGTTTACGAGGGTATCTATGTCGAAGAACCGGATTACGGCCCGACCTCTTATGAGGTTCTGATCCAGAAGACGGCACCGGGAGAGTTTTTAGACTGGCACCACAGCGTTGCTGAATATTCGGAATTCCTCATGTTTAAAGAATCCAATGATTACATTCCTGAGACATTCCCGAATACGGCGGGCTGGTATAACACGCAGCTGGCTTTTAACGCATACTTCCCGGCAGAAGCGACTGCATTGGAAGCTCCGCGCGTCACCGAATATAAGATCTATAAAGACGGCGTGCTTTATCCGACAACGGTCTACCTTAAGAAGTGGGATGCTGATGGTCAAGCGTATTATGAAACCGAAGAAACGACCGGCGAAGGCACCTGGAACGCAGAGTTTGACTTCAGTTCGACCCAGGAACGCGTCTTTTTCGAGATGCTGGATGACGGCTATTATACGATCGAACTCCAGACGTTCGACGCGACCTATCTCTATGACGGCCGCACGAACGGAAACCATAACACGAAGAAAACGTATACCTATAAGGTTGACGCGACAGATCCGGAACTCGTCGATATCAGAGACGAGAGCCAGAGCATCATCGGCAACCTGATGGAAGCGCTGACCTTCGGTCTTTTCTATAACCATCAGACCTTCACGTTTGATGTGGACTTCGATATTTCCGGCCGTAAGAGCCTGGAAATCTATTTAGCGAGACAGTATTCTGGGACCGCCTTCCCGGATACTTCTTCGACGGTCAATGAAGCGACCGGCGATTATACCTGGTACTCCTTAGTCGGCACAGAGACTACCTATACGCTGGAAGACGATTTCCGCGGCGTCATCTATGTGAAGGCGACGGATATCGCCGATAATACGTATTCTTACTGGACGACAGTCGGTCTCGTTACCGATAATTCCGCACCGGACCTCAGTCTGGTCCTTTCAGCACCGGGGGCAACCTATAACATCGACGGCGGCTGGGATCTGATTATCGATGAAAATAACAGCTATGGCGAACTCGAGCCGCTGAGCCTGGAATCCGGCGACGGCCTCTGGTTTAACAGGCCTGCTGAAATTGTTATGCAATCCCGCGATTATGAAGGCGATCTGAATACGCTGCTTTCCCTTACCTATACACTGACGCGTTATCCGGACGGAGTCGCGAATACTAACAAGGTTGAAACGACGGGAACGATCTACTCGACAGAAGCGTATACGGAGCTCCAGGACCTTGGACCGGATCCGATGGAAGAGTATACGATGACCGTTTCGGCTGATGGCCTCTATGTCCTCCACCTCGTCGCTACTGACCGTAGCGGCAATGAGACCGATGCGTATGTGACGTTCCGCGTCGATATGTCGGTTCCGTCTCTTGATGAGTCGCTGATCTATATTAACGGTACAGATGTCACGGATCGCTACGATACTGGCAGTATCTGTCTTCAGAGCATCGAGAGCGCATCGATCTCGACGGATGCGGGTATTTCAGGACTGGATCGGATTGAATACCAGTTTTATAACGGCACTGGTGTATCCGATGATGCTTGGGTAGTCTATTCGGCAGCGGGGCTCCTCGACGATATTCAGACGAATTGCCAGAATAGCATATTTACCATCTTCTATCGCGTGATCGATCAAGCAGGAAATGTGCTTGACCCTGACATTGGAAGCACCTACTCCCGTACGATTTTCCTCGATAACGTCGCACCGACTGTTATCGCGGTTACCGGTATTCCAGAATACTGGGACAGTGAATGGAACTCTTCGGATGTGACTTTAACCTGGTATGCATATGACTTCATAGAAATAGAAAATGATTTCTCGGGTAAGAACTCCGGCATCGAAGCGTACTCGTTAGACGGCGGCACCACCTGGACGGAGTGGACCTACGATATGGACGAAAACGGCCTCACGCTGACCTTCAATGCGAACCGGATCCTCCAGTTCCGTCTCCGCGACTACGCCGGCAATATCGGCGACATGTCGAACGGCCATGACGACCAGTCACCGAACGTTGAAATCAAGTATATCGATAAGATCGCGCCGAACGCGACCGATTCGAAACTGAAGATTCATAATATTTCAAACTATACCGCTGACCACTACTACAGCACGGATCAGACGATCACCGCAGACTTTGTGAAGACCTACGGTACGATTCTGAACGGGGTCGGCTCTTTAGGTACGCCGGAATGGCTCGAGTACCAGATTCTGACATGGGACGAGACGCTTTCGGAAGGAGGCTGGATCAGCTTCTCCGATCAGTTCTCGGCGGATGCATTGACCGAGCACAGCATCGTGCTTCGGGCAGAAGATTATCCGGATACGCAGGTGAAGGTTTACTTCCGCGTCCGCGATCTTTTAGACCGTACCTATGTCATTCCGACGCCGGCGATCGTCAACTTCGATACGACGGCTCCGGCCTTCACGACCGATACGATCTCGTATCAGCGCGTAAATAATGACTCGATTTCCCGACTTCTGAACACGCTTACCGGCGGCCTGTTCTTTAATGACCAGGTCGAGGTTACTGTGGAAATCAATGACCCGTCCACCCGTACGACGGAAGACGGCGATGAAAATATCATCGCAGCATCTCCGCTGACGACGCTCTATTATAAGCGTGGTCTCGCAGATAACGTTTACCGTTCGGCAGCAATCACGAAGGATGCGACGACCGGCCTCTACTATGCAAGCTTCATGGTTCCGGCGACAACCCGTCGAATCAACGGAAATGACTATTATTACTTCCGCGGCGACGTTTCCATGTACGCCGAGGACAGCTCCTTAAATACGGATGTGGCGAGCGGAAATTACGGTCGCTATAACCGGAGTGCGGTCGTAACCTTAGTCGACTTCACGGTCGATAACGTGCCGCCGGCGGCTCCGACGCTCGAAGTGACGTATTATGATCAGACGGCTGATTCTGTCGTGGCTTATCCGAATACGACCTCGAACTGGGTGAAGTGGAATGTCACCTTTAAGATTTCCGGAAGCGAAGTCCTTTCCGGCGTAAAGATGTTCCAGTACAGCACCGACAGCGGCGCGCGTTGGAATGATCTCGAGTGGGCGGATGAGGAAGAGACATATGTGCTCTTCTCGACAAGCTGTGTCTCCGGCTCGAACCTCGTAGAAGATATTATTTTCCGTGCGGTTTCTTATTCGGGAATGACCGGAACCGCTTCCTCCGCATACCATATCCACATCGACAGGAAGGACCCGACCGCGCTCTCTTATGAGATCTCAGGCGAGCCGCATGAAGACCGCTGGTATACGGAAGACCGTATGACGGTTAAGTTTACGCAGGACAATTTTGCGCCTGTTTCCTTAGGCTGGTACATGGTCGACGAAAACGCCGTAAACCAGACCTACAGCCCGCTTACATTGACCTCTGACGGCACGACCCGCTCCGCGGAAATTCCGCTTTCAGCAGGCGTCCATACATATATGTTCCGGGCAGAAGATGCGGCCGGCAATGTGATCACGGATTCCCTCGTCGTCATGCAGGACTCCGGCGTTCCGACAACTTCCGTAGCTGCTTACTTCGGAAACTCAGGGCAGGAATCTTCCTGGAAGCCATATCCGAATCAGTCGGACAACTATGTGAACTACGATGACTATAACCGTGTCATCCTGAAGCTCGACTCTTATTCTATCGCTCCGTTCAACCGTTTCGAGATCTATCGTGACGGTGTGCTGGAGAGTACCTTTATTGCTTCCGTATGTAATGTGGTCGCTCCGGCTACCGTCGGCGGCGTCTATCATGCTACCTTCGATTACGCGGTTCCGGGCGGAAATACGGACGGCGCAGAATATACCGTAAAGTCGGTCACATCTTCTTCGGACGCATTGGCGGATGACTTCGGCGATTCCTTCAACCCGACGGAGCAGAATGTGATGTTCCGTTATGATGAGACTGCTCCGGCCTTTGGCATCATCACGTATGAGCATGTCAACCGGTCCGAGTTTGACCGGTTCTTAAACTCGATTTCATTCGGCCTCTTCTTTAATGATGCTGTTGTGGTCAGCGTCCCGTTTAGTATGGAGCTAGAGTCTATCGGCCATATCGGCGCAGCTTTCTATGACTTCAGCGTAGCGCTGCTCGAAAAGGACGGCGCACCGAAGTTCTTAGATCCGGCAGACATCACCGTGACTCCGGTTTCCGGAAGCACTACGGCATATGTCGCTAAATTCCAGATCGACCCGAATTTTGAAGGATCGATCCATCTCTTTGCTTACGATAATGCCGGTCATTTCCAGATTAACGGATCAGATGCCGCTATGGGAACCCGAAACGAGGCCATTATGTCACTGGCGGATTTCCACGTCGATGATGTTGCTCCGGTCATCACGTTCTCGCGGGACAGCAACAACCAGCCGAACTCGTTAGGATGGAATAATATATTTGATAACGGAATGCGCATGCCGGATTACGAGTACTTAAACAACCGGCTGTGCGTCCATGTTTCGATTACCGAAGAGAATGCCGGCATTGACAACTGGTCCTATTCGGTTACTCAAGCTGGTCAAGGAGTATATGATTTTGGCGAATATTCGAATACCGGCAGCGGAAAAGGCGAAACAGAAGAGAACATCTATTTCTATGAAAGCGGCATCTATGAGATCAGCTTTACTGTAACTGACCGCGCGAATAATACGACGACGGAAACCCATACGGTGAAGATCGACCTTTCGGAGCCGGATCTGACGGTTACCGCAGAGACGCTCGGAGAGGATACTGAAGACTACTTTGGCGATTGGACCGATCAGGATATCCGCATCACCTTATCGCTGGCGGACTCTGTTTCGACGAACCATTACTTCTATACGACGGGTGACCCGACGAGCGCGTCTGTCACCTGGACGGAGCTTGCGCCGGAAGCCGATGGTAATGTCTATATTAACTTTACGAGCGATACCGATCTCGTCTATTCCTTTAAGGCGACCTCTGACGCCGGCCTCGACACGAATACGGGCGCGCGTGGGTATCTCCCGACGGAAAAACTCTACTATCAGCAGACGATCAAACTGTCGAACAGCGTAGCAGCAGCTCCGACGCTTGTCGTTAAGAAGTTTAGCAAAGAGACCGAAACTGGCGATTATATCACCGATACCTTCATCAATGAAGACGTCCGCTTCTATGTCAGCGTCAGCGATACTGACGGAAACCGCCCGTTTGGCGGCGCACGTTCGTTGCTCTACTCGACCTCTTCGGATGGAACGAACTGGAGCAATTGGTCTTCTCCGTATTCTTATACCGGCATTATCGGAGATATGACAGGATTCGTCATTGAACAGACCGCTGACTATTACAATGAAACCTACTATCGGTTTGCATCCGTCTCGAATTCCGGCGTTGTCTCCGAGATTTCGAATACCTGGCACGTGCTCATCGATAAGATGGCACCGGTCATTGACAGCGTCAAGTTCGAAATCGTGAATGACGGCGTTGTTTCCGGCATCTTAAACGCACTTACGGGCGGACTTCTGTTCGGCCGTGACATTAAAGTGACCTATACCTATCACGACGAAGGCATCGCTGGCCTGAAGGATGCAGAGGCGGTACTTTGGATTGATCAGTCGGATTATCATCTGGATCATGCGTTCGCGTCACGGCGTAATATGTCGCAGTCGGATTCCTTCATGATGTCTGATTTCACGGACAGCACGGATATTCAGCTCGCGGCGTTTATGGAGATTAAGCTGCTTGATTATGCGGGAAATGATGCCTATGAGCGAATCGGCGATAAAGAAGACATGTTCCTCGTCGATACTGTAGTCCCGTCTGCACCGGAAGTCAGCTCAGATAAGATTCTCGGCAGCACCATCGTCGGAAGCTATGACGGCAGCTGGACCTCGTATAACCTGGTCTATGCGCTTTCCGGAAGCGAAAGCATGAGCGGAATCCATCATTATGAGTTCCAGCTCGACGGAAGCAGCGAGTGGGTCACGAGCGCAACCGTGAACGGCTTCTACTTCAATCTGACGACGACGAGCCAGACCACGATCACAGGCTACGGCGCACCGGTCACCAATGTTACAGGCGCGAAGCTCACGGTTACGGCTCCCAGAGAAGCAGACCTTACCACGACCGTTAAGTTCCGTGCGGTCACGAACGCAGCTATCGCATTCAATGCGAGCGGCGCGGTAACCTCGTACCTCGCAGGTGCGGAAACCGATGAATTTGACATTAACATTGATACGCGCATCCCGCAGTTTACGGTAACTCCGGACCTCGATACGTTTGAGGATTCCGGCTGGTACAATGAGCGCGTCACCTATACCGAAGAAGCGCTGAACACGAACGCTTCCGGCGTTACTTACTACTACTATGTCTACGGACAGTCTGCACAGTCGTTCTCGGACGGCGTCCTCCTTCCGGCGGATGGATATACGCTGGATGATGACGTCTACTTCTACGCGGAATCCGGCGCAGGCGTCCAGTCTGAATATTTCTACTTAGGTTCGGATGAGCATCATACGAGCCCGCTGTCCTATATCCATGTCAAAGTCGACGCGCTAGACCCGTCAGCTGATGCACCGACGGCTACTCCTATTATCGGCGGCGGCACGTATACGGAAGGCACATACACGTGTGAGACCCTTTTAATAAACTTCCCGGAAGCGACCGCGTTCTCCGGAATCGATCATTATACGGTCGAAACCTATGACCTGCTGACCGACAAAACCTATACCCAGACGTTTGACCCGCCGCTTTCCGTCGGTTTGGAGCTGAGTGGGGATAAGAACAATTTTTATGCGGTTACCTATTATTCTGTCTCCGGACGTACGCTAATTACCTCGATCCATGCGTGTGTCTGGCAAAGCGCTCCAGCCCTTCCGGATGTCACGGTCACGGTTAACAATCAGGTGGTTGATGAGTGGGACGAAAACTGGTTTAGCGAAGTTCCGTCCTTCACCGTTACGCTTCCGGAGCGTATTGCGACGCTCGAGGACCCGGTAACCTATGTCCACTTTATCATTGACGGTGTCGACCATATCCTCAGTAACGAGGAAGAGGTCTATGAGTATGTCTTCGATGAGTTCGAGGACGGACATCATACGATTGAGTATTATTCCGCATTCGACGACGAGGACGGGCTCCCGCTGATTTTCGCAAACGAAGAGCTTTCCTTCTATCTCGATACGAAGTATCCGGATATCACGTTCGAAGCGACGCCGTACAGTAGGGAACTGTTAGAGGCGCTGTCTAACGATATGGACCGCTTCTATATCTATGTCGAAGAAGCGAACTTTGCGGAAGAACCGACGATCACTGCGTCGGTTGTAAAGAAGACGGTCGGCGAGAACGGAATCGTAGAAGAGACCGTGACGCTTGATCCAGATGAATTCTTCGATGTGGTCTTTGACAGCACTGAGCAGCGTTACATTTATTCGCATGACTTTGATGGCGTAAGTTCAGAAGACGGTGTTTATGAATTCACTGCCTACGCGATCGATATGTCCGGAAACGAGGTTTCGGCCTCGACCGGTTTTGAAGTCGACTATTCTGCACCTGTATTCGAGGGCGTCCAGTATGAACTCATCAATGATGATGTTTTATCAGGCGTTTTAGCATTCCTGACAGGCGGAATGTTCTTTAACCGTTCGATCTTAGTCCATGAAACCGCGACGGACCCGAACCTGAATTATCTGTATTGGGAATATGTGGGTATTGACGGACAGGTACATTTCGGCACGGTAAATGCAACGGACGGCCGCGCGGTTTCGGCAGTCCGCCTTGATCCGCAGTTTGACGGAGAAATCCTCTTCATGGCAACTGATATGGTCGCTAATAGGGTTTCAGAAACCCGTTATATCGTCCTCGACTCGAAGGCACCGTCATCTCCGGATGTCGACATGAGAACCGGCAGCAGCTTTGCCGCAGGCACGGAGTATTCAGATGATGAATGGACCTATCAGGATGTCTTTATGAAGACCTCCGGCGGTCTCTCCTTATCCGGCATTAAGAAATACCAGTACCGTAAAGGCTCGGATGAGTTCACAGATTATGAAGAGAGCGCGAACGGCGTCACGGTGACGGCGCAGGGACAGTATGTTTATGAGTTCCGCGCAGTTTCGAATTCGGACCTCGCTGGTGCTTCGACGACGAAGCATGTCAATATCTTAAAGAGCATTACCGCGCCGCAAATCACTGTTAACGGCCACGAGTACGACGGCTGGTATGAGAATGCTACGATTATCAGACTCGCCAAAACGCAGACGTTAGGCGCAGAAATCACGACGCTTCAGTATTCCTACGATAACATCACGTGGGAAGAGTATGATCCGGATTGCGGAATAACGCCCCTCGATGGTACGAACCGTTACTATGCGCGTGCGGTAGCCTTCGGCGGAGTCGTTATGAGCCCGGTCTCCTATCTGGATCTCACAGTCGAGCTTCATTCCGGCAACCTGATCTATTCCTTCACTTCTGATGGTGAACATTATGACGAGGGCGTTTGGGTTCCGAACCCGATCGTCGCGACATTCCAGTTCGATGATACGCGAAGCAGCTTAGACCGGGTTATGTACTGGGCTTCTGATGGTACAGTTAACGAAACGGTATCTGCCGAAAACGGTGTGGTTTCCATCACGATTACGGAAAGCGGAGAGTATTCCTTCATTGCGTTTTCAAAGTGCGAAAATGGGAGTTCAATTTCTTATGAAATCTGCTACGATGCTTATGCGCCGGACGTAACCAATTGGGACTTTATCAGTAAGGATTACGGATTACGCGCTGATTATAGTTTTTATTCAGAGGATCAGATCACCCTCTTTGGCGAATCGGTCTCGCTGGTATTTACCATCAATGAGATCGGCGGAAGCGGATTCGATTTTGAAAACAGCACGATTTCTTACCCGCTCTTAACCGGCGGAAGCGTTTCAGAGTCGATTGAAGATTACTTAAGCAGCGACGACGGTGAGAACCTGACCTTCATCGTTCCGATAGATGATAAGGTCGGCGGTGTCATCACGCTCAGCTACCGCGATAACGCGCGAGATGATTTTGCCGATTATCCGGTTACGGATGTTCGTGTTGATATCGAAGAACCGTATGCTGATATCGCTACTGTCAGATATAAAAAAGACGGCGTGGAAGCTGATTATGCGGAAGGCACATGGGTCAATGCGGATCGGATCAACTTTATCTTCTACGGAGGGGATAACGATGATCTCGGCTTTGCATCCGGATGGTGCGGATTAATCATTTCCTACAATTCTGACGACTTTGATTTCTCGTCATGTGCAGAAGGATTCAATGGCGATGAGTATTCGTTCTGGTTGGCTGGCGAGAGGCACATCCGTTTCCGTCCGTTTGATCATGCAGATCATCTCGGTGAGATGTTTGATTTCACGATCTGCATCGACCGTGATGACCCGTACTATACGACTCTACCGACTCCTATGATGGTCCCGATGGAATCGGGCTATTATGTCTGTCTGATAGTAGAGGAACCGACATCAGAACTCTGTGATATTGACATTATCTGTGGAGAAACGGAGATATCCGACTATTATGTTACCCAGCTGACCGGTGATAATAAGATCTGGATCATTGATCTCTTTGTGGAATATAACGGCGTTTACACGGTCGATGTCACGGATCTCGCAGGAAATCATGGAACGACTTCATTCGAGGTCACGAACTTAGACTTTACCGATCCGGTTATCGGTGGTATTTCCTTTAAGACGGCTGACGGAAATGATTATGATAATGAATCTTGGACGAACCAGTCCGTAATCGTTTCTGTCGATGCGCATGATGAAGGCACTGAGATGCCTGACGGAACCGTCTATCAGGTCGGACTCGCATCGGAGGCATACTCATTCGATGGCGGTGCGACCTGGCAGAGTGGGAACAGTTTCCTGGTGGAAAATAACACCCTTCTGTATATTGCTGTAAGGGATGCTGCAGGAAATGTTACATACTATAACAACGTTTGTGCAGTCATGAGCATCGATAAGGTCGATCCGACGATTAACGAGATCTCCCGGACGCCTTCGAGCGATGACTGGACGAGCGATGACGTGATCATCACAGTCGATGCGGAAGACGATGCTTCACAGATTAAAGAGTACTCCTTTAACGGCGGCGCGAGCTGGCAGAGCAGCCCGAGCAAGCGCTATACCGTGAATACGGAAAACATCATTATTGCGGTGAAAGATGTGGCCGGTAATATCACGACATATCCGGCGACCCTTTTCATCCGGAACATCGATAAGACGACCCCGACGATTGATGTGAATGTGTTCGATGCGGACGGAAATCTGTATGTACCGGGCACCTGGACGTCTGAATTAACCTTTGGCTATGTCCCGGGTGTGACTCCGATCAGCGGCATCAGCTACTACTATAAGGCAGTCCCGGCAGGACAGTCTGTCCCGGCGTTTGACAGAAGCACCTGGAGCGAGCTTGGCACAGCGACGGGCTTTGACGAGAACTTCTCCGGCACCCTTTGCTTTATCGCCGTGACCGGCGCGGAAGTGCCGTCCCAGATGGTTTGCATTCTGGCGAATGTCGACCCGCATACGCCTTCTGATCCGTCTGTTTCTGCAATCAATGCAGTCTATACGGACGGCGACGGATTCCCGTGGTATGACGGCACTCAGGTGACGTTTGAAATCGCATTGACTGATACGGAATCGAGCTCAGGCTATACCGTTTACCGGTTTGTCGACGGTATCAATGATATCCCGGCGACGAAGACGGGAAACGTTTATCGCGATACCGTAACCCTTGCCGCAAATGCAGGAACGGGTACAGTTACACCGAACTATTACATTAAGACCGGCGCAGGGCTCACCTCCGGAACCGAAACCGCGAAAGCGTATGTCGATACCGAAGAACCGTCCTACACGACCGAAATCAACATTTATAACACGGACGGAACGTCTGCGTTCCTGTCCGCATTGACCGGCGGCCTCTTCTTTAACCGGAAGGCGGTCCTCACGGTCTCCTTAAACGATGGCGATAACGGCTCCGGTATCACGCAGTCGAAGGTCGAAGTCTATGACAACGGCACGAAGGTTGCGGAAGCGACCGGTACGACCTCCATCGTGCTTGTGATCCCGTATCAGCTCGCATTGACGGGCACTGCGGAAATCCGTGTAAGCTCTATCGATAATGTCGGTAACAGCTTCGGTGATGCTTACTCCGGAATCAGCAGCAATATCGCAGAAATCGATCTTACGAATGCAGAAGCAGTCGCTTATAAGAAGAATGACGATAACAGCGAGTCCGCTTATACGCTCGGCACTCCGACGAATACGGACGTTATCGTTTATCTCTCCGGCGCTTCTTCCTTCGCAGGAATCGATCATTATGAGTATTCGTACTCGACGGATAACGGGACGACCTGGTCGACCTGGGCTTCCTGCACAGGAACCGGCTCGAACGGCTCGCTTATGATCACGACGGACGGAAACCGTAAGTATAAGTTCCGTGCGGCTTCTGTCGCTTCCTATGACGGGACTCCGCTTACTGTTCAGTATGCGGTACTTTCGGATATCCTGTCGATTTATGTCGATAAGACCGATCCGGCAGTCACCGGCATCGACTGGAGCGAGGAAAATGTCACCGCATCGGCTGTCACCCTGACGATCCGCGCGGCTGACGCTCTTTCCGGCGTTTCTCAGTATGCGTTCTCGAACTCCTCGACGGAGGATGGAATCCTCGACAGCGAGTGGGGCACCGGAAACACATTGACCGTTTCGGCGAACCGCGACGGCATCTATGTCTATGTTAAGGATAATGCCGGCAATGTTTCGGCATACACCCAGAACCCGATTAATGTCCGGAATATCGACCTCGTCGCACCGCAGATCCTGACGACCGGCGCTTATGCGATTACGAAGTCGACGACTGACTGGACGAACGAGACCGTCACGGTCACCTTCTTCGTGAAGGACAGCGGTGTCGCTGCACGCACGGTTCAGGCAATCGGCGCAGATGACAGCGCGTATACGCTTTCGGATCCGACGCTTGTCAGCGGCACGACCGATACATATCGCTATACCTTTACGGTTTCCGCTAACGACGTCATCACGCTGAAGGCGCATGACGAAGCGAACCTTACGGATGCTACGACGACTGTCACGATCTCGAATATTGACGGCGACGGCCCGACAATCGGCAGCGTGGACAATTCTACCGCTTCCCTCGAATGGACGAACCAGAACGCCGTCCTGACCATTAACGCAACCTACGAAGGCGCTCCGATCACCGGATATTCCTTCGACGGCGGCGCGACCTGGAAGACCGCGAATACGGAGATGTACTCGGCGAATACGCAGAACATTGTCGTGAAGGTGATGGATGAAGCCGGAAACGTCACTACATATTCCGAGACACTTTCTATCACGAATATCGATAAGCAGGGCGCTGTTTTACAGTCGCACTCGCTGAGCCGCGCGGGCTGGGTTTCTGACAGCCTTACGGTCAGCATTCCGTATGGAATCAGCGGCGCAGAACTCGTTTCTGCAGTCGTTGAGACGCTGGAAGACGAAGCGTGGACGCTCTCTGACGCGACCGTCACGATCGGCGATGACAGCTTCAGTTTCATCGTTTACGAAAACGGAAGCTACCGTCTCAATGTGACGGATGAAGCCGGAAACCATTCGTATGCGATCGCAGAAATCGGTACGATCGACCATACGGTTCCGGGCGCTCCGACGCTGGACCTTTCCGACGCCGGCTATGCATCGGAAGGCACGTACTGGACGGACGGAAGTTCGCTTGATATTTATGCTTCTTACACAGATTCGACACCGTTATCTGGTATCATTGGATATGCATACCGCTTAGGAGCGGAGGGCACGCTTCATGACTTCATGACGAGCGCGACCCTTACGGAAGAGGGAACCTACCGCGTCTACGCGAAGACCGGCGCGCAGGTTTACAGCTCCTCCTATGTCGAATTCACCTTTAAGAAAGACAATGCAGGCCCGATCCTTACGATGGAGACCTACGATGTCAATGATGAACCGATCGCGGATCTTTTGAACATCCTGACCGGCGGCCTCTTCTTCGAAAAGGCAACCGTTCTCGAAGTCACCTCGACGGATAAGAAAGACGCGAACGGCCTGGAAGACGGCGCGGGCGTCGCAAGTGTAGTCATTTCCATTAATGGAACGCCTGAAGTGACTTCCACCACAGGAACAGCACGCTTCACGTTAAAGCAGAGCGTCGGCGCTTGCACAGTCGAAATCAGCGCGCTTGACCAGCTCGGAAATGAAGCGCAGGAGCTTCGTTATAAGACGGTCGTCTATAACGGCGCAATCCTGATGCAGGCGGATGAAGCTTACATCACCGGAAACTTTAATGTGGACGGCCACGGCTATACGCCGGCGCTTTCCGAAAGCTCCGCAGCGGAGACGCTTGATCCGGTCACATTGACCGTCAGCGGACTCTCAGCAGCGACCGGCATTGAAAAGTACCAGTATGCGTATGCGGTAAACGGCGGCGACTTCTCTGAGTTTACGGACTGCGCGATGGGCACGAACGCAGGCACTGTCGTCTTTGAAGATGCAGGTGTTTATGCAATCCTCTTTAAGGCACTTTCAGTTGCACCGGATGACGGCGTCAGCCGTGAGAAGGTCAGCGGAATCTATTATGTAGTCATCGTGGAACCGGAACCGGAAACCGAGCCGGAGACCGAACCGGAAGCTGAAACGCCGACGGAAGACGAAACCGAAGACGGAACGGAAGACGGAACCGAAGACGAAACCGAAGACGTAACTGAGGACGAAACCGAAGACGGAACCGAAGACGCTACGGAAGCTGAAACCGAACCGGAAGCATCGAGCGAAGAGACGGATGAAACCCCGACGGAAGAACCGGTCCTTTCGAACGGTTCTGAAGATACGTTACAGCGTAACCGTGAACTCTTTGAGCAGTATCAGATGGTGCTGAATGCAAGGGAGCCTGGTGCCGATGTGACTGTCGATGAGCCTGAAGATGAGCCTGAAGATGAGCCGGAGAGCGCTTATGAAATGATGAATAACCGTCCGACGACGACCGATACGGCGGCGTCCATGGAGTACAGCACTGCGAACAGCCGGCTTCCGCTCGTTTGCGGAACGGATATCCTCTATGCGGCAGATCTCCTCGGAATGCATATCGATTCGACGACTGACGATGACGGAAACTTCATCTTTACCATTGATAACAACAAAGAACTTCTGCTGCTCGCATTGGCAGTCAATAACGGAACGCTGTCCTACGGCCTCGGCCGTTCTACAGGACACGGCGATAATCTTACGGCAGGCGCTGTCATCCCGTACGATTACTCCGTCGGCCGCGTACCGTTTATGCTTCAGTTCTTTATCGGAACCGATGAAGACGTGAACAGCGAGATGATCGCGAAGATGATGACCTCGAAGACGGTCTATCAGCTTGTGGAGAATGGAATCTATAATCTGACCGGAACTGTGAACGCAGCTGTCCGCGACAGCGCGACGAACCGGTTCCTGACGGTCAGCTATAAGAATGTATTCGAAGGAATCGGCGCATACTGCGCATATGACACGGACAGCACGTCTGTCGGCAGCTCGTACGAGTATCGGACGAACGGACGCCAGTTTACAGCTTCCTTCGACGGTCAGAATGCCGTTGTCACCTATTCCATGAAACCGTTAGATTCGTATTTTTACTATCGTGCAAACGGTCTCTTCGGATCTGTTTCCTGGGACGGAACCGACTATAATACGATTTCGAACCTGAGCGTCTATCCGACCATCATCTGCAATGATATCGCCGGCGGCCTCATCGGCGTGATGAACGGTAATATGACGCATATCTCAAATGTTCAGGTAAATGTCCCGGCGATTTCTTCCGATGGCGATCACGGAATCGCTGCCGAATACGCCGGCGGTCTTATCGGCATCATGACGCAGGGCGGCTCGCTCGAATATCCGGACGATGCGGAAGAAGATGCGAAACCGGTCCCGGTCCTTTCGGACATTTTAGTGCTGAATGCCGATATCACCGCGTACTATACCGGCGGCATCATCGGTATGTTCAATGCATCGGGCTTCTATGGAAATCAGATTGCTTTGATCGAATCCCAGATCGGTTTTATAGCCTACGATCGTAACACCGACAGCGCAGGCGGATTTATCGGATATGTTTATCTGAATCCAGGCTACGGTACGGATCCTTCCGACGTTCAGGATGATTTATGGCAGCTCGACGATTCTGAATTCACCGGTAACGAGATTATTGCAGATAAGGCAGGCGGATTGATCGGAAGCGCCGAAGCACTCTGCATTCCGGAAATCATGCAGCTGAACTTTACGGAGATCATCGCAACTGACAACCGGATCTGCGCAGAATCCGGACATGCCGGAACGGTATTAGGTTATACAGACGCAACTCCTGGCGAGAATGTAGTCGGCGGCTTCTACGGCATTAATGTTTATGACGACAGAAGCGATCTCTTCGACCCTGCGTACTTCTGGGGGGATGATGAGATTCGTCTCGACGATCAGGTGATGGCAGGAACCTGCCTCGCAGATTTCCGCTTTATCCGCGTGACGGATATCCGGAACGTCCTCGATCCGGGCGTCACGACACGTCCGACCGATGGCGGCATCTATGAGAGCGTCGGCATTGATAAGACGCTCGAAGCGCGTGATATCCTGACCGATACTGTTTTAGGCCTGGAAGAAATCGGCCACATCATGGAAACGGAAGAAGGAAAGCTCCGTTACTTCCGCTATGACAGTGCGCAGACGCGACTCCTCAACCTGGAAGAGTACTTCACCGCATTGAACGAAGCGATTACCGGAAACGGCCACTTCACGGTGGAGACCGACGCGGAAGAGAACGAGACCTCGATCTCGGATACGACACTTCAGAATGTCCGTAAGATCTCTTACAAGTCGTATCTCGTGGAGGACGGCATTCAGACGAAGTACGCCGGCAACCTGACCTGGCGTGAGCAGACCGGTTTCACGATGGCGAAGTCGGATGATAACAATACGTGGAGCATGATTGAAATCACGTATCTCCTTTCCGACAGACGTCACGACAAAGACCATTACTGGCCGTTATCGACGACGACTACCGTCCCGGTACAGGTCGACCTGACGATCAATGTCACCTCGCGCACCTGGATCACCGAAGGCGACCACCTCTATGACCAGAGCACGCTTGCAACCTATTCGTCCGGTGGCGATACGGATCAGCCGTTATTCCTCGCTGGACTTGGATACCGCTATTATTCTTATGCAGACCGTCTGCCGTTAAATGATGACGCATCCTTCACCGCATATGTCGAAATGGCTTATTCGTGCGACCGCTATGCGATCGACCGTATCGCGTATGACAATGATGGACAGCCGATCATTAAGACGGAAAGAATAAAGATCGGTAAGAACTGGCGCGAGCTTGAAATCTATACGGTTGAGCATATGGACGGAACGAGGGAGACAGGATACCTTCTCTCCGAAACGGACGGCGTTGCGACCTATGTCAATGCAAGCGGCGTAACGCTCGAAAACATCATTGACGCTTATCCGGTTTATAAGACGCTTCCGCTTCAGGTCGAAACCTACTTCGAACTGTACGGACCGGGCTTCTTAAGCACTATTCCGGAAGGAACCGTCATCATGATGCTTGACCTCAGCACCGGCTTAACCTATACGTATACGGCACGGGAGGGCAATATCCAGACGAAGATTTCGCTCCGCGATTTCGTCTTGGCTTCCGACCCGTCCGTCAACTATCAGCTGCCGAACCTGCAGCTTCATGACGGAGTAGACGATTACGGAACCTCCGCTCTCCGTGAGACGACATACGCATTCCGTAAAGGCGACACGACGGTCACGGATGACCGCGCAGGCCTCCAGTCGTATCTCTTCGTTGTAAACTATTCGCATACGAAGTCCGGCGATTTCGGAAGCGCGATGGATATCAAGGTCTGCGCAGGCGTGGACCCGAGAGAGCAGGTAATGCCGGATACGGACGGCGAAACGACGTTCCGCTTCGACAGCTACTACCTCGATCATAAGGCTTCTACCGATAAGCAGCCGTGGATCGAAATCAAACAGCGCCGTGTCTTAAGTCTTCAGCAGAATGCGAAGGTCGACTCCTTCTCGCAGACATTGCCGTTAATCGTAAATGTCAGCCTGATCGACCAGATCCCGTCTGAATACGTCTACCGGACCGACGTCATGAATAACACCTATCCGTATCTGGAAGTGGTCTACAGTATCTCCACCGACAGAAGCGGCGTCCATACCGTCGATATCCCGACCGGTACCGACATCTATTACGGAAATCTGACGTATCCGATTGCTACGGAAACGCTCGACCGTATCCCGTTCTTTAAGAACCAGGGAAGCTCATATCATATGGGCACGATCTTCTCCGAATACGAAGTACCGTACTATGATTCAAACAATGAGTTCATGTACAACTACGTGCCGGAGGGACAGTCCAGTCTGACGAACGTCAACATCAAGTTTGACTTCGCGAATGCGATCGACTTCAGCTTCGAAGAGACGGAAACCTACTTCCTGCATGTCGACGTCTATCGTTCGCTCGACGGACTCGATATCGCGAACTCGCCGGTAGCCAGCCTTACGATTCCGATTTCATTGGAATCTGAAACGATTTACGGCTATCGCTTAACGGCAGAGGAAACCCAGCTTTCGAAGAACCTGGAAGACTTAAAGAAGACGGACAAGCTTACGATCTCCTCGAACGCCAGCTACAGTAACATCAACGAAGGCAACAGCTCGACGACCGTCCAGTACCGTCTGTACCGGAAGAATACGACTACCGGCCAGTACGAACTGTACACCCCGTCGGCAAACGGCATGGCCAGCGTCACGATGTCTTATCCGAACGGAATCGACTTCGAAGACGACCTGTCAGACGGCCTTGCGTCCTTTAAGATGTGGGTCTATGACAACAGTCCGGAGAACCAGCCGTTCACCGCTTGGCTCTATAAGGATGAGCAGCGCGTCGGTGAAGTCGCAGTCTCCATTAAGGACAATGTGATCACGGCGATTGACATCAACATGCCGGATGAAGAAGCCGAGTATGCTTGGCGCGCAGAGTGCGCGATGCTTCTCAATGCGATCATGGCGGCGAACTCCACGTCGACTGTCAGCATGCGGACGAACACGAACCAGACGATCGTCTTAAAGGCAGTCAGCGAGATTCTCGACGCACACCGTTCCTCAGTCACGTCCTCTGGCGACGGCCAGAACCATGTGACGCTTGCTGTGAAGTCAGATGAGCTTCCGGCAGGAAACTACCGTCTGGAGGGCTGCATTGTCGTTAACAACGTCAACGTCGCTCAGGACAGCTATATCTTTAACTTAAACCGCAGCACCTACTACGAGCCGGTTCAGGACAGCAATAACTATCCGAACCGCACGGAGGCGGAATAAACGGGAGGCCGGGAGACCGGCCCCCGCTTGCGGAACTTTTTCTAAGAGGTAAGAGTTTATATGAAGAAAGGAAAAGGAAGCGGATCACTGCTTCTGAAGATCAGAACCCTATACCGGAACATGCGGAAAAAACTGCCGGTGATCACGTTCCTTCTGACCGTGGCCCTGGCAGCGCTTCTCGCATTCCCAAGCGTGCTTCTCGCGCGAAGCGGCGCATTACGTCTCGTCGACTACAGCCTCGAAGACGGGCTTTTTCAGCATGCGTCTAAGGATGAGGGCGAAGTAATCATCATCGGCATCCGCGAAAGCGATTCGGCGCTCATCAAGGAGTACGGCTCAAATGAAAACTTTCTCGCGAAGCTGGTAGAAGCCCTCAATGCGGACCCGGAAAAAGCACCGGCCGTCATCGGCTTATGCATGACGCTTTCCGAAAGCGGAGACGACTACAATCAGCTGATTAAAGCGCTTTCGGCCTCCGATAACGTCGTTCTCTCGTCAAAAGGCCTTCTTTCCGGCGAACTTTATGTCGCTGACAACGGCCTCGCTTCCGATGAGAACGACCGCTTTGCGACGAAGCTGTTGACCCCGGACAGCCGGATCTCCGGACTCGCCCCGGTCGGCCATATCAATGTGATTCCCGACTCAGACGGCTATATCCGCCATTATTACTGGGATATGGAGCTGGAAGACGGAACACGGGTTCCGTCGTTCGCAGAGGCCTGTTATCAGATCTACTGCGAGAAGAAGGGGATTTCCGATCCGTACACGCCGCCTACCTCAGGAGCGCTTGTATCCCCGGAAAACTCGGTCCGGAATCAGGAAGCGGAGAGCGGAAGCGATCTTGTAAGACGCGATGACGGCTTTACATTTATCCGTTACAGCTTAAGCGCCGGCGAGATGGAAGAAATCTCCGCGGGCGATATCCTTTCAGGCAATGTCAGCGC
>DCGM01000106.1:4578-8967 GCA_002315255.1 Lachnospiraceae bacterium UBA1778 | reverse complement strand
ATGCCGCTTACGGAATTCCAGGGCGGAATGCTCTATAATCTTATCCATAACACCGGCATGCAGGACGGCGAAATGACGCTCCAGCTCATTGTTTTAAGCGTCCTTCTGATTATCGAGATTATGCTGATGATCATGGCGCCGCTCAGCATTGTGCTGATTTTCACGATTGCGTGCGTGGTTCTCGCATTCGTCGGAGCGGCGATCGCCTGGGCGACAGGAGTCGCTTATCACCCGGGTTTCGAGCTCCTTTATATGACGATCACCGCCTTCATCGGTGTCTTCTTCCGTTTCCAGGCTTCGGTCCGGACACAGAATATCACGAAAGAGCTTTTCAGCCGTTATGTCGACAGCGATATCCTCGATCAGGCGATGACGATCGAGGCGGTCAATCCGGACGGAAAGGACTGGCGTACCGATAAAGCCGCCGTTCTTTTTGCCGATCTTCGGAGCTTTACCACGCTTTCCGAAAAGATCGAACCGGACGAGCTCCTTCAGCTTTTAAACAAGTACCTTTCGATGGCCGACGAGTGTATCCACCGTTACGGCGGCCGTCTCGACAAATTTATCGGTGACTGCGTTATGGCGACCTGGAGCCTTTCCGAGGCAATGGAAGGAAAGGGCGCGAACGTTGACGAGCGCGCCGTGGAAGAGGATATCCTCTATCGCGCCTGCTGCGCCGCATTGGACATCGTCCATGAATGCGGACCGCTCAATGAGCGCCTCGAAGCCGAGTATAATAAGAGCCTCCGCTTCGGCATCGGTATCCATTACGGCGAAGTCGTCTCCGGAAACGTCGGCTCGGAGAAGCACCGGAACCGTACCGTCATCGGCGATACTGTAAACGTTGCGTCGCGTCTCGAATCGATCGCTCCTTCCGGAAGCGTTTATATTACAGAACAGGTAATGGAGCCGCTGAAGGGGAAAGCGCATTATGTGCAGGCTGACAGCAAGCTCCACTTAAAAGGAAGAGAAAAGACGGTTTCCGTCTATGCGCTTCAGTCGCTGGCAGGTCTTAACCGTCCGCCGCTCGTTTATGATATGACGACCGGCGAATCGTTTACGCCGGATTATATCCGCCCGAAGGACAATTATGTCCTTTATATCCTCGGCTGCCGCGGCTCGCGTCCGGTCGAAGGCACGCGTTATGCGGAATTCGGCGGCCAGACGAGCTGTTATATCGTTAAAACCGGGAAGCACGCATTGGTAGTCGACTGCGGCAGCGGCCTCTATGATGCCGCACCGTATCTCGCGGACTGCGAAAAGATTGACGTTGTGCTGACCCATGTCCATTATGACCACATTATCGGAATCCTCTGCTGGGGCGTCTTCCCGAACACCGCGGATCTTACGATCTACGGCTCGTTCGAAAAATGGTTCGGACGGAAATCGTTTGAAGATTTCTATGCCGCTCCGTTCTGGCCGGTCCAGCCGCGGTTCGGAAACCTCGTGGAAACCCCGAAGCGCGGGACGCCGGTCCGCTTAGGAGACGGCTTCTTCGTCAGCTTCTTCAACTCCCCGCATCCGGATGACACGTGCATTGTAAAGGTCAATGCAGGCGACTCGAGCATCTGCTTTATGGCGGACTGCGAGCATGCGACCGGCATGCCGTTCGATGTGATAGAAGGGAGCGACATCTTAATCTACGACGGCATGTTCAAGGACGAAGAATACCCGAAATACGCGGGATTCGGCCATTCGACCTGGCAGGAGGGCTGCCGCCTCGCAGAGCGCGCGCATGTCGGCCGCCTGATCATCACGCACCACGATCCGAAGAACTCGGACAAGGAGCTGATGAGCCGGGAAACCGAAGCGAAGAAGATGTTTGCGAATACAAGCTTCGCGCGTGCCGGGGATGTTATCAGGCTCGGCGGAAAGAAGATGGATTAAGGTTTCCGGCTCGGCGGAGAAGAAGGTATTTCTCTGCGGAACTGTGCGGAAAAATAACACTTATTTGTCCGTTGACTTTCATGCCGGCGGAAGGTATGATGAAAGCGGCTTTCGAAATTAACAGTTTTCAGAGGAGAAATCCCCGATAAGGATGCGCGCCCGTTCTGGCCGAAAAATCAGAGCGAGGTGTCCTATGAAATATCACTTTTTACGTAAAATAAGCATGCCGATTCTTTCGGTATGCTTATTTTTGTCTGTCTTTTTGTGTACTTTTCTGTGTAACTCTTTGTCGGTATATGCGATGTACGCGGACACCGTTTCCGTGCCGCTTCCGGCGGTGGAAGTGATTAAAGAGCAGATCCGGATTCCGATTCCGTCTCCTGATAGTTTCGTCTATGACGGCGAAGTCCACAGCAACCGTCTGACCGCGGAATCCGGCGTCATTTCAGGCGGAAACGATACCGGAAGAGATGCGGGCGAGTATGAGATCAGTTACTCGATCGCAGATTGCGATACCTATGCTGATCAGGCCGGAACGATCCCGCTTTACTGCTGGGAGGACGGCACGGCGGGGACGGTCACGCGGCGGTATTCGATTCTCCCTGCGGACATGACGAAAGCGTCTGTAGAGCCTGTTCCGGACGGGCTTTATACCGGCGTCCTGCCGGAGCCGGAACTCGTCGTTTTTCTAGGCGGAATAAGGCTTTCAGAAGGTACTGACTTTGTGCGTGAAAGCACGGAAAATGTGCCGGGACCCGGCGATACGGACGGCGTGGTGAACACGATAACACTGACCGGAACCGGAAACTATCAGGGGATTCTCACGGTTTCCTGGCGGCTGATGCCGGCTGCATTGACCGAGGTGCCGATTCCGGAAGTTTCGGATCAAGTATATACAGGAAGCGCTGTTTCGGCGGCCGTGTATGGGACGGTTGGAGATCTTTCTGCGAAGGAATATATGACGGTCACAGGGACGGAAAGCGCTTCCGCACCGGGGGAATATATGGTTACATTTACACTAAAGGATCCTGAAAAATCGGTCTGGTCCGACGGCACAGCCGATCCTGTCACCGCCGAATGGATGCTCTATGTCTGTCATAGCGCTGAAACGCGCTATAGTGCCCTTCAAACCGCTTTGGATACAGAAACTGAGATAATACTCGACTCGGACCTCATAGGCGCTTGGACGGTCCATTCGGATGTCACACTGGACCTGAACGGGCATACGCTTACGTCGCCCGAAGAGGCTTCAGATGGAACTACAGACGGAGCATCGGGAGCTTCGGAAGAAGTAGTGCTTACGCTGGCGGCGGGAACGCTGACGCTTACCGGTGACGGCGTAATCATATCGGACGGAACAGCAGTGAAAGGCGCCGGCGGAAATCTGAATCTGCAGGGCGGAAGCATATTCGGCGCAGAGGCCGGAATACTCTGGACCAAAGGAACGCTTCGTACGTACGAAGGGCAGATCGGAGGCGCAACCGGTCTCCACATGACCGACGGTACGGTTTACCATGACGGCGGAGTGATTTATTCTGTCGGCGCAGAAGGAGCGGATTCTGTCGGCGTGTGGGTTGAAAACGGATATTATGAGCCGGACGGCGGGAGCGTTTACGCAATGTCCCCATACGGGAATGCTGTCGGTGTCCGCGTGACCGGCGGTAATGTTCAGCTGAATGGCGGAGAGACCTGCGCCCAGCATGAAAACGGAGGGATGGCGGTCGCGCTTCTGATCGAGGGCGGCACCTGTGATTCCATCGGAGGCGCTTATCGGGCGGGAACATCCGGAGAAGGCTATGCGGTCAGGCTGAGCGGCGGCAGCATAAACGTCAGCAGCAGCACCTTTGAAATCCGCGCCGGGAAAGCTACGGGCGCCTGGTCGACTAAGTCTAAATTAAAGGTAAGCGTCTCTGGAACACGAAACCGGCTGTACCTGTACGGCGATTCGACGCGGACTTCAGGAACTGCCTGGTCGAAGACGCCGACCGTTTCCGCCAATGCTTCCGCGGGCGGCGATTATACGGTCATTCCGACGTCGTTCTCTTTACAAAGTCCATGAAAAGCCTTATAATCTAATGTGATTAGTTTTGCAAAAAATGCGCTCCGAAGGGAGGAATATCATGGCCATTCTTACAGACATTGAAATCGCTCAGGCGACAGAAATGAAGCCGGTTTCCGAGATTGCGAAGAAAGCCGGAATTGATGAAAGATATCTCGAATATTATGGAAAATATAAGGCGAAAGTGGACCTGTCCCTGTTAAAGGAATCGGACCGGAAGCCGGGAAAACTGATTCTCGTTACGGCGATTACGCCGACGCCTGCGGGCGAAGGAAAAACGACGACGACGGTCGGTCTCGCGGACGGTCTTTCGAAGATCGGGAAGAACGTGATTGCTGCGCTTCGTGAACCCTCGCTCGGCCCGGTGTTCGGGCTGAAGGGCGGAGCCGCCGGAGGCGGCTACGCCCAGGTGGTGCCGATGGAGGATATCAACCTGCATTTTA
>DCGM01000106.1:0-4572 GCA_002315255.1 Lachnospiraceae bacterium UBA1778 | reverse complement strand
CCGGCGACTTCCATGCGATCGGCGCTGCGAACAACCTTCTCGCCGCGATGCTTGATAACCATATCCAGCAGGGCAATGCACTCGGCATCGACCCGCGCCGCATCACCTGGCGCCGCTGTGTCGATATGAATGACCGTCAGCTCCGCCATGTGATTGACGGACTCGGCGGAAAAACGGACGGCATGCCGCGTGAAGACGGATATGATATTACCGTGGCTTCGGAGATTATGGCAGTATTCTGCCTCGCGGAATCGCTTTCCGACCTGAAAGAGCGTCTTTCCCGCTGCATCGTCGGCTATACGTACGATGGAAAACCGGTTACGGCAGCGGACTTAAAGGCGGTCGGCGCGATGGCGGTCTTATTAAAGGACGCATTGAAACCGAACCTCGTCCAGACGCTGGAAGGGACTCCGTGCTTCGTGCACGGCGGACCGTTTGCAAATATCGCGCACGGCTGTAATTCGGTGACGGCGACCCGTATGGCGATGAAACTCGCTGATTATACGGTAACGGAGGCCGGCTTCGGTGCGGACCTTGGTGCGGAAAAGTTCCTCGACATCAAATGCCGCGAAGCTCATCTTAAACCGGATGCGGCAGTCGTGGTGGCGACCGTGCGCGCACTGAAGATGCACGGCGGCCTGAATAAGAAAGAACTGGAGAAAGAGGACCTTACGGCGCTCGGGAAAGGAATCCCGAACCTCCTTCGCCATGTCTCGAATATGAAAAATGTGTACGGCCTTCCGTGCGTCGTTGCGGTGAACCGCTTCCCGCAGGATACGGATGCGGAAATCGCCTTTATTATCGACGAATGCCGTAAGCTTGGCGTCAATGTGGTGTTGTCCGAAGTGTGGGCGAAAGGCGGCGAGGGCGGAAGAGCATTGGCGGAAGAAGTCGTGCGCCTCTGCGAAGAGGAAGAGAGCCGGTTTACCTATGCGTATGAGGATTCGCTGACGATCGAAGAGAAGATTAAGGCCGTCGTGACGCGCGTTTATGGCGGCGCGGAGGTTTCCTATACCGCAGATGCAAAGAAGGATTTAAAGCAGATTTCCGAACTGGGCTATGATGTTCTGCCGGTCTGCATCGCGAAGACTCAGTACAGCTTCTCGGATAACCAAAAGAAGCTGGGAGCGCCGTCCGGCTTTACCGTAACCGTCCGGAATCTGAAGGTTTCCGCGGGCGCTGGCTTTGTAATCGTCCTGACCGGCGATATCCAGACGATGCCGGGCCTTCCGAAGGTGCCGGCTGCGGAGTCGATCGACATCGACGACAACGGAAAGATTTCAGGATTATTCTAAGCAGTCCGCTTGGGAGGTTGATCATGCCGAAAAACACGACCGCTTTTTTCTGTAAGGAATGCGGCTTTGAAACGAGCAAATGGGCGGGGCAATGCCCCGGCTGCCATGCCTGGAATACGATGGAGGAGGCGCCGGTCAAGGTGACTCCGAAAGGGACTTCCGGGGTTTCAAAACGCACCCCGTCCGCTCTTATTAGTAACGGCGCGACGAGCCTTCAGGAGGTTTCATTAAAAGAAAATGAGCGCTTTTCCACCGGAATGGAGGAGTTTGACCGCGTGTTAGGCGGCGGAATTGTGCCGGGTTCCCTGATTCTCGTCGGGGGCGATCCGGGCATCGGAAAATCGACGATCCTTTTACAGGTCTGCCGTTTCCTTTCGGAAAGTGGGCGGAAAGTCCTGTATATTTCAGGCGAAGAGTCGCTTCAGCAGATTAAGATGCGCGCAGTCCGGATGGGGGAGTTCTCAGGCGATATCCGGATGGCGGCAGAGACCGATCTGTCGGAGATTGAAGAACTGATCGCACGGGAAAAGCCGGAGGTAGTCATTATCGACTCCATCCAGACGATGTACCGCGAAGATATCCAGTCCGCACCGGGATCAGTCGCACAGATCCGCGAATCCTGCAGTATTCTTATGCAGGTGGCGAAGCGCGACCGGATTTCGATTTTTATCGTCGGACATGTGACAAAGGAAGGCACCGTGGCAGGACCGCGTGTGTTAGAGCATATGGTTGACACCGTCCTCTATTTTGAGGGCGACCGCTCGGCGATGTACCGCGTGATCCGCGCGGTAAAGAACCGTTTCGGCGCGACGAATGAAGTCGGTGTTTTTGAAATGACGAACGCGGGACTACGCGAAGTGACGAATCCGTCGGAGTACCTTCTAGAAGGACGACCGATCGGCGCTTCGGGCTCCGCAGTAACGGCAGTTCTCGAAGGCACGCGTCCGATGCTTCTAGAGATTCAGGCATTGGTATCGCGGACGCCGTTCGGACTTCCGCGGCGGACGGCAGTCGGCATCGACTATAACCGCGTCAACCTGCTGATCGCCGTGATCGAAAAACGGGCCTCGCTTTCGCTCGGCGAATATGACGTTTATGTCAATCTGACCGGCGGAATGCGTGTGACGGAGCCGTCGATGGATCTCGCAATCATTATTGCGATCGCATCGGGCTATTATGACCGGCCGGTTTCGGAAAAAGTCGCAGCGCTCGGCGAGGTCGGTCTGACCGGCGAGATCCGGAGCGTATCGAACGCCGGAATCCGTGTGAAAGAAGCGGTGAAGCTCGGCTATGAGCAATGCCTGATTCCCGCCGGGAATCTGCGTGCGGTCGAGGAATCATATCGGAAATACTGCTTGCCGGTGAAAACGGTAAGCGAAGCGATCGGAATACTTTTTAAGAGGTAACAGTTCCGCCGGTCGGGCGGACGGATAGGAGACGCATGTTAAAGTATATTATCGGGCTATTGGTTCTTTTAGTGCTGGCAGCTACGTTTCTTCTGATCACGTATAATGAGAAGAATAAACGGAAGACGGAAGAGAAAGCGGAGGAAATTCTGGCGCTCCCGCTCGACATGGAGGAGGCGCTCCGCTCGCTTGTACAGGGCGTTTGGCTTTCCTTAGAAACCGAAACCGAACTCGATATTGTCGGCAATGAGTTCTCAGTCGCAGATGCATCGGGCGTATGGATGAAGAGCGCTTTCTCCTGTGAGAGCGCCGGAAAGAAATATCCGGGGCGTGTTCTTATTCTGCCGGACAAAAAAGAATGGAAACGTTCGGACGGTACGAAAGAAAAGGTCCTCGGCGCTTACCTGGAGCTTGATAAGATTTCCTTCCTCGTTCAGAACGCGGATGGCGAAAAAAACGTGATCGAATACTTTAAGGATGAGTAAATCCCCAGGGGATGGAACTTTTTTCTGCATCGTAAATTATTGAAAAGAACCGCGGAGTCTGGTATATATTCTCCAGTGGTTCTTTTTATTTTTGAGCCAAGTTTTTTCCGAGGAGTCAAGACTGTATTATAGGAGTTAAGATGGATTTATCGTTTGAAGCCTGCCTCCGTGCGCATATGGAAAACCATCGCGAGGAGACGGCGCAGGACATCGTAAAATTCTGCTATCAGGCAGCGTTCGGCGCAGAGCATCTCTTAAAGGATCTTTCAGCCGCGCGGGCTTATTTTATGGACGAGTATGAGTCCGTTTCGGCAGATGCATCCGCTCCGCTTTTTGAACCGCTTAACGACCGCTATTCCCGTGTTAATATTTCCGCATGGAAAGCCTGCGGAAGAGGAGCGGACGAGCTATTTGACCTGTTCGTAAAAACGGCCGGAATGCCGGAAAGAGAGCAGGAAAGCAAGATTCTGAAAAAAGAACAGGAAAGCGAGATCCTGAAAAAAGAACAGGAAAGCGTATTCACGGACTGCCTTTTGACTGCAGAGAAACTGATAAAAAACGCTGAATCACTCCGAAACTCCGGACGCAGCGACGACCCCGCTGGCAAAGCTAGCGCCATATCCATCGCTGATAATGCTCTCACTACGGTTTCGCCCGCGGACTGGGAAACCTTCTTGAAAGAATACGGAAAGTCGCGCCAGGCAGTCCGGCATAGCGCTGTATATCGCGAGAAGTACGCGCCCGCATATCGTCTGGTGAAAAACAGACTGCTGGGAGAAAGCGGACTGCTGGGAGAAGGCGGACTATCCGTGAAAACAGATTAGTATGACACAGAAATGAAAAGCCCAGAACCATAACAGACTTCGGCAGCCTTATTAGTGAATAACAATGAATCCCGGCCGGGGCTTTTACTGAAAGCGGGATGGAAGATCATTTTGAAAACAGGATGGGAGAAAAGAATGAAAGCAGGAGCGGTTTCGAGAAAAAGATATTCGATAATCCGTATTACTTTAAGCGCGATGTTCCTGGCATTGGCGCTCCTTCTGCCGTTTTTGACGGGGCAGATTCCGCAGATCGGAAACATGCTCTGCCCCATGCACATTCCGGTCCTTCTGTGCGGCTTCTGCTGCGGCCCGGTTTACGGGCTTGTGGTCGGATTGATCGCGCCGATCCTTCGCTTTGCCCTCTTCGGAATGCCGCCGATTATGCCGACCGGCATTGCCATGTGCTTCGAGCTGGCGGCGTATGGTTTCCTTTCCGGACTCTTTTATCAGATCCTTCCGAAGAAGAAAATCTTCATCTATGTCGCCCTGGTTCTCGCAATGCTCTGCGGACGGCTCGTCTGGGGCGCTGCTGAACTTGTGCTGCTCGGGCTCGGAAAGATCG
>DCGM01000060.1:6232-8041 GCA_002315255.1 Lachnospiraceae bacterium UBA1778 | reverse complement strand
TATACCAGAGAAGGTCTGATTCGTCAGGGCAAGATGGTAAATACATGGTGTGATTATTATATCTACGGAATACTTGCTTCCGATTATTCGGATTGCAGTATGTAATGAAATAGTCCCACGCACCCCAAATTACATTTTGGCAGGCGGAATATTGTCTTGCTCGACCTGACATGAGACTTCCAAACTCAAGGCATGTAGAGACGGTGGTGTTAATGTCAATTCCGTGAATGCCCGTATTTAAAGACATGTTCCCAATATTGGTTTTTAGGTTCAGGAACACTTTCCAGTGTGGGAAGTTTGAGTTGTTAAGTGTTTGAAACATTGACTAATCACTAAAACAAGCATTAAATCCTTAATGGTGAAGATGAATCGATTTTTCTGGCTAATGAAAGGAAATATACAGAATGGGTACAATTACTACTAAACATCTGTTTTTACGCAACTGGCAGGAAGGTGATCTTCAAGACCTCTACAATATACTCACAAATGAAGATGTTGCTTTACCTTCCGGTCTTCCGACAATGAAAACACCTGAAGAAACCCGGCAATTTTTACTTGAGCCATGGATGAAAGAACCAACACGTTTTGCCATTTTTCTTCGTTCGAATTCAAAGTTAATAGGGTACATAGGGATACGTCAACCTGATATGGATTCTTATTCATATTCACCAGAAGAGTTGGAAATAGGAACTTTCATTGATGTTCCTTTCTGGGGAAAGGGTTATGTCCCTGAAGCGATAAAAGCCTTGGAAAAGTTAGCTTTTGAAGAATTGCACTGTACAGCAATGTGGGCAGCTTATATTCAAGGAAATAAACGATCCCAGCGTTGCTTAGAAAAATGCGGATTCAAATTCCATCATACAGAAGAAGATCGGTATATGAGCAAGCTTAACGACAAACGTACAGAACATTTTCTGCGTCTTACCAAAGAGGAATGGTTAGAAATAGTATATACAAACCAGGGATAAAACCTGATTTACTGTACTTTAGCGAGTAGGAAACGAGCGTTAAGCTTTTGGCAGTTTCCACTTGAACTGCGCGGCGAGGATCCGAAGGATGACGATTGTGGCGGCACCAATGGTGGTGGCCACGACACTCCCGAAAAAGTGCCACAGGATCAGGCAGACGATTCCGCCGATGATGGATGCGCAAGCGTAAAAGTGGCGGACAAAGATTGCAGGCATTTCTCCTGCCATAACATCACGCATTACACCGCCGCCGACGCCGGTCACGACACCGACAAAAAGCTTTAAAAAGAAGCTTCCGTCCGGAATTGCTTCGTATGCGACACTGATGCCGACGATCGTAAAAATAGCCAGTCCTAACGAGTCCGAAATCAGAAGCACCGGTCCGATGCCCTTATTGTGGCGGTTCAGCCATTTGCGCACCACCGGGATAAAGACGATCAGAGATACGCCGATCGCGACCAGCCCGTAAACCGGATTGACAAACGCGTTCGGCGGCGTGTTTCCTAAAATCAGGTCGCGGATAATGCCGCCGCCGACAGCCGTCGTCAAGCCTAAAATGACGACGCCTAAAAGATCCATCTTCTTTTCCGCTGCCACATTGGCGCCGGATACCGCAAATGCAACGGTTCCGATGATTTCAAGGATAAAAATAACAGTAGACGACATATGATGCTATTCCTTTTCCGCCGGGCCGAGGCACGGCAGGTTTTCGCCGGCTCTTAGGCACGGCTAGACTTTCCGAGGAAGCAGAAGCCCGCCGCTTCGCCGGATGCACAGATGTTATTCAGCGAACGAACAGACGAGTTCTACGAGGTAATCCGAAATCTTTTCCATATCTTCG
>DCGM01000060.1:0-6151 GCA_002315255.1 Lachnospiraceae bacterium UBA1778 | reverse complement strand
CAGGGAAGTCCCTGGTAGCAGAGCATTGCACCGTCGGTACCGCCGCGGATCGGCTGGATGATAGGCGCGATATCGCAATTCTTCATCGCAGCGAGCGCATGCTCGACGATCGCCGGATTCCGGTCAATAATCTCTTTCATGTTGTAGTACGTGTCGGCCATTTCGCACACGAACGTGCCTTCGCCGTAGCGCGCATTGAACGTTTCGATTAACGACGTAAGGAGCGCCTTCTTCTCTTCAAAAAGTTTCCGGTCATGGTCGCGGATAATGTAATATAATTCTGCCGCTTCGACTGTTCCGCTTATCTTTACGAGATGGAAGAAGCCTTCGTATTTCTCAGTCTTTTCAGGCACCATATCCGCAGGAAGCGCCTGCGCAAATTCACAGGCCAGCGACGCGGCATTCTTCATCTTTCCCTTCGCTGAGCCCGGATGAATCGAGATCCCGTTTACGGTAATCCGCGCTGCGGCCGCGTTAAAGTTTTCGCACTCCAGCTCGCCGATTGCGCCGCCGTCCACCGTATACGCCAGGTCTGCCGCAAATCCTTCGACATCGAAATGGTCGGTTCCGCGGCCGATCTCCTCGTCCGGTGTAAACGCGACACGGATTCTGCCGTGCGTGCGCGAAGACGCTGCCAGCTCCTTCACCGCGTTCATAATCTCCGCGATTCCGGCCTTATCGTCTGCGCCCAGAAGCGTCTTTCCGTCCGTCACGATCAGCGTTTTTCCGACATAATTCTTCATGTTCGGATAATCCTTCGGGCTTAAGACGGTTTCTTTTCCGGTTTCGTCTTTCGACAGTACGACATCGCCGCCCGTATAAGACACCTTCCGCGCATGGATTGGCGCATCCGCGCAGGCTTCCGACGTGTCCATGTGGGCAATGAGACCGACCGTCGGCACATTGGCCGGGCAGTCCGCAGTCGCCGGAAGATCGCCGTAAACATAGCCGAAATCGTCCATGAAGGCGGCTAATCCGGCTTCTTTCAAATCCTTTTCCAACGCTTTTCCGAGCGCCATCTGCTTTTCGCGGGAGCTTGGGCAGGTTTCGGATTCTTCATCCGATTTCGTCGGATACGCGACATAATTTAAGAAATACTCTACAGTCTTATTCATATTAATCGTTAAACCTCTGCTATCGCTTCGATCTCGCAGAGAGCGCCCTTAGGAAGCGTTTTAACGGCCACACAGGCGCGTGCCGGCTTTGAGATGAAGTATTTCGCATACACCTCATTAAATGCGGCGAAATCGGCCATATCTGCAAGGAAACAGGTCGTCTTGACCACTTTATCGAAGGAAGTTCCGGCTGCTTCTAAAATAGCGCCGACATTCTTACAGCTCATCTCCGCCTGCTCCGCGATAGATGCCGCCATCGTCCCGTCCGCAGGATTCACCGGAATCTGGCCTGAAACAAATAAAAGGCCGCCGGTCACATACGCCTGGGAATACGGCCCGATCGCGCCGGGTGCGTTTTTCGTCTCAATTACTCGCATAACTCTTTTCTCCTTCTCAGTTTCGCTTTATTTTCTCTGGCAATCTTATAGAGCTCCTCTGCCGCAATCCTCGCCTTCGCGACGATATCCTTCTGCTTCGGGAAGCAGTAGTAGAGGCAGTCCTGATTGCCAATGCAGATGACATCTCCAATTTCATACCAGAAATAGTCGGAATAAATGCTGTATGTCGCGCTGACCGGCTGTTCGTAGTGAAGCTCGCCGTCACAGCCGTCCAGGACGAAGCCGTCCTTTCCATGCTTTAAAACGCCGCTTCCGACCATATAAACCGCCTTAAAATCGACGACGAGGCCGATATCGACTTCCGTTTCTAACGCATACCGGTCGGAAAGGATCTCCTCGCGCACTGCGGAGCGCTCCCATGCATACCAGTCCGGTATATGGGAAAACGCCGTCGGACCTTCTTCCGCTTCGAGCTGTCCGAGCGGGTTCAGCGTATATTTCTTTCCGCAGTTCCGGCAGACGAAGCCAATGCCCCTTCCTTCGGTTTCGCCTTCCTTCCCGCAATCCGGGCATTTATAAAGAATCCGGTTCAGCCCGTCCGCACGGAACGGCTCGTGAACCTCGATCCTGTTCTCTTTCTGCCATTTGAAATAGTCGAAGGAGAATGCGCGGTCCAGCAGCTCGTCAATCTCCGCCACGCTCTTCTCCGCGACTTCGTCAACGCTAAATAAACATTCTATCGTCGCGCTCGCCGTCACCTTCCGTTTCTGGAGGTTATTGTACAAAGGGTCGCGCGTAAATGAGCCGTAGGTGGTAATCATCACGATCGGAACCTTCAGCCCTTTAAAGAGGATTCCCATCTTCCGCGGGAGCGGCGTGGCTGTTCCGTCAAAGGAATAGCTCGCTTCCGGATACATGAGAACGCTGTTCTTATTCGTCTGAAGCGCATATTTCAGATCGCCGATCAGGCCGATGTCCGTCACAAATTTCTGCGTCGGGATGCAGCCGATTTGCCGCATCAGCGCTTCCTTTCCGACGAGCCCGTCGGAGGTGCAGACGATATTATACGGCCGCCCTTTCAGCATGACGGCTGCCATTTCAAGGTCTAAAAAACTCGAATGGTTCATCAGGATCAGCCACGGTCCGTCGCCGGCCTTTTCCATATCCTTCTCCGTATAAGAGAAATTCACATCCTTTAAGTCGCCAGCCCCCACCAGGCGTATAATACCTGCAAGAATCCGGCTCGGCTTATGCGGAAGCTTATGGTTCGGGCGCGGCAGCGCCATCACTTCGCGATACGGTTTGACTGTCGTTTTAATCTTCATTCGGTTCTCCAGTCGGGGGATTATCGTTTGTCGAAAGATTCTTTACGGCTTCCGGACTGTCAGCATTCTTCTCGTTTTCGAGGCTCTCGCGGAGTTCCTGCTCGACCCGGGCAGAAATCTCGACTGAGTGAGCCTTCACGGCCTCTTCTTTCGAGATGACCTCCAGCACTTCCAGCTCGATGACCGTCCGCCGGAACGGCCAATTCTTCACTACATCCTTCGTATGCTTTTCGACCATAACGACGATCGGAGTTCCCGCATACTGCGCGATTTTGAAGGCGCCGGGGCGGAACGGAAGGAGCGTCGCATCGGTCCGGTTTCTCGTTCCCTCCGGATAAATCCCGTAGGAAAAACTGTCGTCCTTCATCCGCGCGACCGCTTCATTGATTGTGCGGAGCGCTTCGCGAGGATCCTCGCGGTTAATCGGAAGGCAGCCGCACCGCCACGCAATGCGCCCGAAGAACGGAATCTTCAGATTCGACTCTTTCGACACGAACGCAAGCTGTCGCTTCGGAAGGACGCGATAGATGACGAGCGGGTCAAAGTTGGAGCAGTGGTTCGCGACGATCAGATACCGGCCCTCCGGAATCATTTCAAAGCCCTTCGTCACAACCTTGACGCGGCAGACGATCATCACGATAACAATCCAGATCTCATAGAGCCCGCGGAAGAACGGACTGTCTTTTTCATATTTCTTTTTCGGATTGATAAAGAGGGAGCAGAAGCACGTAAACAGCAGGAAGAGGAACAAAAGCCCCACAACGCCGCCTACTGCCCAGCCGAGAATTTCTAATACTATCATCTGATTTCCCCTTTTTCCTTACAGCAGTTCTTCTATCACCTGCGCGACGCCGTCTTCGTCATTCGTTCCGGTCACGCGGTCCGCTGCCGCTAAAATCTCTGGGCACGCATTCTTCATCGCGACACCGACACCGGCCTCCACGATCATCGGCAGGTCATTGGAACCGTCGCCAAACGACATCGTCTGCGAAATATCGACCGACAGGCAGTCGGCCAGCTTATGAAGCGCAGCGCCCTTATTGGCGAGCACATGGTTGATTTCAATGTTTCCGCTGATCGAGCTCGTCAGTACGAGATCCTTAAAAATCAGGTTCAGGTTCTTCATAAGCTCCTGCTTTAAATCCATATCCTTCATAAAGGCAATGAGCTTCTGCACATCCATCTTCTTCTCGCGAAGATACGCTTTCAGCTCGGGCACCGGATGACGGAAATCCCGCACCATCTGTAAGAAATACGGCACATTGACATACTCGGCCGCGCGGTCGCGCATCGACGCGGTCATCCAGCCGAAATTATCCTGATAGCAGTCGTAGAGGACATCGTAGCCGTCGAGGTAAGCGAGGACTGCGATAGCTTCCTCATACGGGATTTCGATCGCCGCGAGGCTCTTCTGATTCCGGACGTCATAAACCGATGCGCCGTTAATCGTGATGACATAATTTACAAACGGCATATTCCGGACAATCTCCGGCATGGCCACATAGAAACGGCCTGTCGTCGGCACGATTTCGATCCCTTTTTCAGCAGCGCGCTCCAAAGCACGATAGTTCCGTTCCGAAACACGCTTGTCGGTCGTGAGCAGCGTCCCATCGAGGTCGAGCGCAATAATCTTAATATCGTTCAAAGTAAAAACTCCTTTAGCGCAAGCTCCTTTGCGGATCTCTGCGCATAATAATCCAATATTAAAAGTATTTTACAATACTTTATTCGGAAACGCAATGAAATCTAACTGAACCTTTCAACGGATCTGCCGAACTTCTCGATGACTCTGCCGAACCATTCGAACGATGAATTGCGGATTGAAGAGAGGCGGATAATATGGTATCCTACTAGAAGAACATCAAAGGAGTAAGTATTTATGAAAATCGGTATTGTAATCGCCATCGTGCGTGAAATCAAGTCCTTCCTCGACAGCGATTTTGAGGTGGAAGCCTTAAAACTCGGGAACTATGACTACTATAAGACGTCCGTGAACGGCAATGAAGTCTTCATCGTCCGCTCGGGCTACGGGCTCATCGATGCGGCTGCGGCCACACAGTTTCTGATCAGCTCGTTCCAGGTCGAAGTCATCTTAAATTACGGCGTCACCGGCGCATTAGAGCCGTCGCTGAAGGTAGATGACCTCTTCGTCGTACGGCGCACGTTAAACTACGATTACGATGTCAGCCCGATCGATCCGGTAAAAAAACATCAGTACGAAGAGTTTGAGGACGAGTATATTTATCTCGATGACGAGCTTATTTCGCTCGCAAAGAGAATCCGCCCGGACTTAAAGGAAGCGACCGACTGCAGCGGCGACCGGTTCGTCGAGGACCGCGAATTAAAAATCCGCATGAACACAGAAGAACATGCGGATATCTGCGATATGGAATGCGCGGCGATCGCGCGTACCGCCTGGAAGAACGGCGTTAAATTCCTCTCCGTGAAATGTATCAGCGATACGTTTGCAGGAGACGGCGGCGACTTTAACACGAACGTGACGAAAAGCGCAGAGAAGGCGTTTAATCTGTTGAAAGAGATCTTAGTCGCGTTATAATTTTGGTTACGATATGAATTCTGTCGTGTAACCATATCTTTCCGTAGAATCTTTCAAATAGCATAAAATAACCGAGAGCCATCAGGGATGACTGATAACAAGTCCGCCCCATGGCTCTCGGTTTGTCTTTAAACTCGAAGTTCTCTCAAAACTATGGATTCTTACACGTAATACGTTTCCGGTTTCGTCAGTATAATAATCAGATCGATAAGCGAACCAATTCCGAAAAGGCCCAAAGTAAAGAAATATAAAATCCCCATTCCTATCTTTTCTTCATAGAATTTGTGTCCGCCAATGAGGCCCAAGAAAAGGCAAAGAAAAAATGCCACCCACTTGTTCTTTGCACGGCCGCCGGCCAGATTATTCTGGTTCACATTGGTATTCGCATTATTAATCACAATATTCGGCTGTTCGACCTTCAGTTCTTCTACCTGACGTCCGCAATGCGTGCAGATGACTGCATCCGCCGGAATTTTCTCCCCGCAAAACTTACAAAACTTTTCTTCCATTGTGTTCTCCCTTCTGAGATAACCTGCAATGATAATGACTACAGATAATAATTATTATAGCGGTTGTCAAGCAAAAAAGCCAGTACTCCCTCTTCTTAGCCTCGTGTAACATAAAGAAAGCCCTCTGACGTTTCCGCCAGAGGGTTTTCTCACGATTCGATCTATGTGACCGAAAATCTATATGAGAATTTCAATCTCAGAACTTTCCAGCCTTATGAGCTTCTTCGACAGAAACTGCGACTGCAACGGTTGCACCGACCATCGGGTTATTGCCCATGCCGATGAGACCCATCATTTCAACGTGTGC
>DCGM01000029.1:19220-20823 GCA_002315255.1 Lachnospiraceae bacterium UBA1778 | reverse complement strand
AAAATACCAACCTGCGGCGCCGCCAGTCCGACCCCGTACGCGTCGTACATCGTGTCGAACATGTCCGCTACCAGCTGCCGGATCCGCGGCGTGATAAAGTTCACATACTTGCATTTTTTCGTGAGACATTCGTCTCCTAACTGTCTGACATTCAGAATCGCCATCTTTTTCCCTCCGTCAGTTTATATTTTTCTCTGTCCGTAAACTATTACTTTAAGCCCTCAGATTACCGCTGGACTTCAGCTATCGTTTCTTAATCGTCTTCTGATTAAATGTTTCTTCGTTCTTCCGGCTTCATCCTGTCAACCGGAAGTTTAGTTTTCAAACGTTATAAATATCTTCTCTTTTCCAATGATTTCCGCCGCCAGGTCTTCCATAAAATGCTTGACAGAAAGCATCGTCTCCTCGTCCGCCGTCTTAAAGTGGAAGAGATAGCGGAACTGGTCCTTTACCTTGAATGCCGGGTCTTCGACCGGGCCCATAAACGTAAGCGGACCCATGCCGGCTGTTCGATAATGTTCTTTCACGCGCCCTGTAATCCGATCAACCGTTTGTTTCAGTTTTCCGCTGTCCTGCGCGGAAAAACGGACCGTCATAAAGTATCCGGCGGGCGGGTAATGCATGGCACGGCGGAACAGCATCTCCGTCTCAAAAAAGGCTTCATAATCCTGAGAAGCGGCCGCGGAAACAGCATAATGCGACGGGTCGTAAGTCTGGATAATGCACTCCCCTTTCCGCGCGCCGCGGCCGGCGCGCCCTTCCGCCTGAACAAGCAGCTGGAAGGTTCGCTCTGCCGAACGGTAATCCGGAATATTCAAAGAAAGATCGGCCGCCAGGATTCCGACAAGCGTCACTTTCGGGAAATCATGCCCTTTCACGATCATCTGCGTGCCGATCAGCACATCCGCTTCGCCGTTGGCAAACTTCGACAGAATCTCCTGATGACCGTCTTTTCCGGCGGTCGTGTCCGCATCCATCCGAAGCGTCCTTATGCCGGGGAAAAGCTCCTGCGCCATCTCCTCGACGCGCTCCGTTCCGATTCCGAACGTTCCGATAAGATTCGAGCCGCACTTCGGGCAGAGCTTCACCATTGGGCGCTCAAACCCGCAGAAATGACACTTCAGCGTGCCGTTTTTATGATAATGAAGCGGCACCGAGCAATGCGGACACCCGACGGGCTCACCGCAGTTCCGGCAGGAAACAGACCCCGAGTACCCGCGCCGGTTTAAGAAAAGCATGATCTGCTCGCCCTTTTCCAGCCGGTCCCGGATCTTTTCCTGAAGCTTCATTGAAAAAATCGAACGGTTTTTATTTTTCAGTTCCTCGCGGAGGTCGACCGTTTCCACTTCCGGAAGCGCGCTCCCATTGACTGCGCGGTGAGAAAGCTTCCAAAGCCCGAATTCGCCCGCCAGCGCCCGGTCAAAATACGAAACAGACGGCGTGGCGGAGCCGAGGATCACTTTCACATCCGCATTTTCGATCTTCGCCCGTTCCAGCGCGACTTCAACCGTGTTATATTTCGGCACCTGGTCGGACAGATACGAGGTCTCATGGAACTCGTCGATAATGATCATCCCGAGGTGCTTAAACGGCGTAAACAATG
>DCGM01000029.1:17318-19115 GCA_002315255.1 Lachnospiraceae bacterium UBA1778 | reverse complement strand
TCGCCTTTTGAGAGGCGGCTGTGAACGACAGAAACCTGCTCGCCGAACCGGTCATAGAAACGCATGACCGTCTGATAGGTCAGCGCAATTTCCGGAATCAGAACGATGACTTCCCGGCCGTTTTTCAGCATTTCAGATATCAGATGAAGATAAACTTCTGTTTTTCCGGAGCCTGTGATTCCGTAAAGGAGATGCCCTGTCCGCTTGTCTGTAAGAATCCCCCGGACGGCGCTCCCTTGTTCCTCATTTAACGTAACAGGGCCTGCGCCCTTAAAAGCGTCGTGCCTCACGTCCGCCGAAACTGCGGATTCCTCTCTCGTGCGGATTTCCAGAAGATTCCGTTCGGTAAACCATTTGATGACCGGCGCCGTAATATTCAGCCGGTCCGTCACCACTTCGCCGGGAAGAATCCGGTCCACGCTCTCCGTGAAGGCTTCCAAGAGCCGGATCCGCGCGTAATATTTCTTCTTTTTCGCTTCAGAAAGCGTGCTTAAAAGCTCCTCTTCCGTCCCGATAAACGCAAACATCCGTGCTTTCCGCGCAGCCACTTCCGTCTTGTTCGGAATAACGACCGACATCGCCTGTGACAATGTTCCGCCGTAACGATGCCGGATGCGGATGGCGAGCTCCATCAGCTTTTCTTCCGCAGTCGCAGATTTTTCCGGAATTCCGAGAAGATTCTTAATCTTACCCTCCGGAAAATTAACCGAATCCGTCAGTCCGACCACCCAGCCGGTGCGGGCCGTATTTCCGGCGCCGAACGGCACATTGACACGGGAGCCCGGTTTAATCGTTCCGAGAAGCTCCTCCGGAATCCGATAGGAAAACGGCCGGTCGATCGCGCTGCTTTTTGTATCTAAAATCACTTCCGCAAACATAGCCGTCCTCCTTTCCCCCTGATTACCAGCGTTCACCGTACTCCGACAGTTTCTTCTCTTTCCCGTCTTCTTCTCCGTAAAGCTCATCACGGTTTACGGTAAAGAGAAGCGGATCAAACTCGCGTCCTGTCTCGCGGCAGAACGTTTCTAAGATAAAATCAGGCTTTAAGTTCGAGTTTGAGCCGGTATCGATCCGCATAAAGAGCGAATCGCTACGGCGCTCGATCAAGCGGATCTGGCTCTTTAAGTCTACCGTTACGCGGTTCTTTTTCGTCTCTTTTTCGACTTTTATCTCGGATTTTCCTAAGAAATCAAAGAGATCCCGGAAGAATCCTTCGATATCCGCGGGCTCATGCCCCTCGCGGAAGGAAAGCGTATAATCGGCTGCCCATAAGAGCGCCATCGCATTCTTCGCGTCATCCGGAAGCATCGTCGCGTCGAGAATCTGAAGCTCCGGAACAGATGCCGCATTGAGGCACGCGATAAACTCTTCCCGCGACGGAACCGAGTTCATCGTGTAATCGACATATTCGCCGGTCGACGTAAGGCCGACGCCAAGCGGTGTCGCAAAAGACATCTCCTGGTGCGGCGAAAAGCCGCCGGAATATGCGATATCAATGCCTGCGCGCCGGTTCATCTTCTGAAACGCCCGCATAATATCTAAATGACCGAGAAAACGTAAGTTTCCTGTTTTTGAAAATTTTACTCTGATTTTCATAATTTATCTCTTTTCCGTACAGACGCCTCCCGGATAACACGCCGCGCCGCAGGCGCTGCATTTTTCCCGGCAGTTCGGCGTCACGACGCCGTTCTTCGCATTGAGCCATTCGCGCTTCATAAACTCCTTCGTTACGCCGATATCGATAAAATCCCACGGGAAGACTTCATCGAGGTCGCGCTCACGATAGTTATAGAAATC
>DCGM01000029.1:15293-17256 GCA_002315255.1 Lachnospiraceae bacterium UBA1778 | reverse complement strand
GACCACGCGTCATAAAGGCAGCCGCGCTTATAGGCTTCTTCGATCGCCGGGCCGAGCCGCCGGTCGCCACGTGCGAAAATACCTTCGAGCTCCGTCTGGTTTTCCTGATGGTAATGATACTGGAGCGATTTAAAGTTCAGCTGTTCCCGCATCGTATCCTTGACAAGCATAGCCTTCTTTAAGAAGGTCGCTTCGTCGCACATCGGCGCCCACTGGAACGGGGTAAACGGCTTCGGCACAAAGAACGAGGTAGACGCCTGAATCTGAACGCGCCCTAACCGCTTTTCCTTCGGCACCGCGTCATAATAGACGCGCGCGATCTGATCCGCCAGCACCGGAATCGCCTTTACGTCCTCTTCTGTTTCCATCGGCTGACCGAGCATAAAGTAAAGCTTCACCTTATTCCAGCCGCCTACAAATGCCGCACGCGCGCCGTTCAGGATTTCTTCTTCCGTGAGGCCTTTATTGATCACGTCGCGAAGGCGCTGCGAACCGGCTTCCGGCGCAAACGTAAGAGATGTTTTCCGGACGTCCTGAATCCGGCTCATCACATCGAGCGAAAAGGCGTCAATGCGGAGCGACGGAATGCCGATATTGATGCCGTGCTCATTACAGTAAGGCATCAGAAAATCGAGGAGTTCCTTAATATCCGAATAATCGCTCGTGCTGAGCGAGCTTAAGTTCAGTTCATCATAGCCGGTCGATTCGAGCATCTCGACGATCGCCTGTTTCATCGCTTCAATGCTCCGGTTCCGCATCGGACGGTACAGCATACCGGCCTGGCAGAAACGGCAGCCGCGGATACAGCCGCGCATGACTTCAAGCGTCGCGCGGTCCATCATTCCGCGCATAAACGGCACGATCGGGCGGCGCGGATACGGGAGCGAATCGTCGCGCATATCAGCCGCCTGTTTCTTAATCACCGCTTTTGCGTGCGGATTTGTCGGGAAAAACCGCTCAATCGTCCCGTCTTCCTTATAGGTTACGTCATAAAACTGCGGCACATAAAGCCCTTCCACATCCGCCAGCTTTTCTAAAATCTCTTTTCGTGAAAGCCCTTCCGCTTTCGCCTCTTTCACGATGTCAATCACGAGGTCGTACTGCGTTTCGGCTTCGCCGATATAGAAAACATCGAAGAAATCAGCGATCGGCTCCGGGTTATAGGCGCACGCTCCGCCGCCGAAAACGATCGGCTCGTCTTCCGCACGCTCCGCAGCATGAAGATGCATCTTCGACAGGTCGAGGATCTGAAGAACATTGGTATAGCACATCTCATAGGACAATGTGATCAGAAGAAGGTCGAAATCCTTAATCGGGCGCTGCGATTCGACGCCAAAAAGCGGAATATCCTTCTCACGCATGATTTTATCAAGGTCTGTCCACGGCGAATAGACGCGGTCACAGTACGCAACCTCACGCCGGTTAAACTGCTCATAGATAATCTGCATGCCGAGGTTCGCCGTGCCGATTTCATAGACGTCCGGGAAACAGAAAACCGCTTTGACCGGAACCGAATCCAGATCCTTATTATACGAATTATATTCGCCGCCGGTATACCGGGCAGGCTTTTCCACGGAGAGTAAAATCTCATCCGATAACGCGTTCTTTCTCATGTTACTCCTTATGGTTCTCTGCACTTTCTTAAAGCTTAGCGCAGGCATTGTCTTCCCGCAGTGCTTTTTCTGTGCATGATTTTGTGCGTTTTTACAGCTTATGCGAGCGATTTCAGGTATTTCACTTCTTCGTCCGAGAGCGCCCGAAACTGCCCTTTTTCGAGGTCTCCGAGCGTGAGCCCGGCGAACTCTATCCGCTTTAGAAATACGACCTCACAGCCGATGTGGTGGAACAGCCGTTTGACTTCGTGAAACCGGCCTTCTGTCACGGTGAGGCAGGCTGCTTGTTCCGAAATCTTCTGAAGCTTCGCGGGCTTTGAGACGAATTCTTTAAACTCGATCGGCTGATT
>DCGM01000029.1:1246-15218 GCA_002315255.1 Lachnospiraceae bacterium UBA1778 | reverse complement strand
TTCGGCGCCGTCAATGCATGGTTCAACGCGCCGTCATTGGTGATGAGAAGAAGTCCCTCGGTATCCGCATCAAGCCTCCCGACCGGTGAAAGGTCAGCCCGTTTCGATTCTAAAAGACTCATGACGACCGGACGATTATCGTCTGACCGCGCCGTCAGAAACCCGGCGGGCTTATAGAGCATATAATACTCAAAAGCCGAATACTTAAGCACTTTCCCGTCGACAGTAAAGGAATCCTCCGCGCTGACTGCGCGTTCCGGCTCTTTACAGACTGCCCCGTTCACGGTAACGAGCCCCTTCCGGATCAATTCTTTCACAAACGACCGGGATCCTGCGCCCAGCTCGGACAGGCATTTGTCGAGACGCATGATTCCTCCAGATTAATGTTCATAGATACTAGATATTGTATCAAAACTCCGCTTGTAAGTAAAGATATATTAACGAAAGTGTCCTGATAGTGAAATAAGAAATATTGGCAAAGGGTGCTGACGGAAGAAAGAAATATATTAACGAAAGTGTCCTGACGGTAAATAAAAGCGGGAAGCTTAAAGCTTCCCGCTCTGTCTTTCTGACTGCCGGATAATCTCAAAAATGAATCAGCAGATCAGTTTTTTATTATTCATTGCCCTTATTCGCGTCCTTGATGGAGAACGAGAAGCGGCCCATCTTATCTTTGCCGAGGCAGACTACATCGACATGATCGCCCAGTGTCAGGACGTCTTCGATGCGGTTGATGCGCTCCTTGCAGACCTTCGAGATATGAACCATACCTTCTTTGCCCGGTGCAAACTCGATGAATGCGCCGAACTCACGGATGGAGACAACCTTTCCGGAAAGCTTCTGGCCTTCAAAGAACTCGGTGACGATCGTCTCGACATAAGACTTCGCCTTATCCATCATCTCCGGTTCGGTGCCGCAGATTGCGACGGTGCCGTCTTCGCTGATGTCGATCTTAACGCCGGTTTCTTCGATAATCTTATTGATAACCTTACCCTGCTTGCCGACGACGTCGCCGATCTTCTGCGGGTCAATGCTGATGGTGATAATCTTCGGAGCGTACTTGGAAAGTTCCTTACGCGGTTCCGGGATTGCCGAAGACATGACGCCGTCCATGATGAAGAAACGTGCCTCGCGGCAGCGCTCGATCGCGCCTTCAATGATCGCACGGGTCAGACCGTGAATCTTAATATCCATCTGGATTGCCGTGATACCCTTGTGAGTACCGGTAACCTTGAAGTCCATGTCGCCGAAGAAATCTTCGAGACCCTGGATATCGGTCAGAAGGACAAAATCATCATCGGTTTCGCCGGTGACGAGACCGCAGGAGATGCCGCCGACCATTGCTTTGATCGGGACGCCTGCTGCCATTAAGGACATGCAGGATGCGCAGGTCGATGCCATAGAGGTCGAACCATTGGATTCAAAGGTTTCAGAGACGCAGCGGATCGCATACGGGAACTCTTCTTCTGACGGAAGAACCGGAATCAATGCGCGCTCTGCCAGTGCGCCATGACCGATCTCACGACGGCCCGGGCCACGGGAAACCTTCGTCTCACCGACCGAATATGCCGGGAAATTATACTGATGCATATAGCGCTTCGAGGTCTCAGACGGATCTAAACCGTCGAGCTTCTGTGCTTCGGAAAGCGGCGCTAACGTGCAGACATCGCAGATCTGCGTCTGGCCACGGGTGAACATTGCCGAGCCATGGACACGCGGGATGATGTCAACTTCAGCTGCGAGCGGACGGATCTGGTTCAGCGCACGGCCATCCGGACGCTTGTGGTCCTTCAGGATCATCTTACGGACAGTCTTTTTCTCATAGTTGTAAAGCGCTTCATCGAGGCCGCCGATCCATTCGTCATGGTTGCCTTCGTAACGCGCCTTTAAGCGCTCCTTTAATGCGTAAATGTTCGCATCACGGACCTGCTTCTCATCAGCGAAAACAGCTTCTTCCATTTCAGCTGCCGGAATCGCTTCCATCATATCAGCCCAAAGGTCAGCCGGAACGACATGAGACTCGTACGGAGCCTTTTCTTTGCCGCATTCTGCCACGATCTTATCGATGAAACGGATGATTTCGCCGTTGACTTCGTGTGCCTTGAAGATCGCTTCGATCATCTTCTCTTCCGGAACCTCATTGGCGCCGGCTTCGATCATGATAACCTTTTCACGGGTCGAAGCGACGGTCAATGCGAGGTCGGAAACCTTGCGCTGTTCTGCGGTCGGGTTGACGACGAGTTCGCCGTTGACTAAGCCCATCTGGGTTGCTGCGATCGGTCCGTCGAACGGAATATCCGAAATCGTGGTAGCGATAGATGCGCCAAGCATTGCGGTGACTTCCGGACCGCAATCCTGCTCAACTGACATGACGAGGCAGTCGATCGTGACGTCATTCCGATAATCCTTCGGGAATAACGGACGCATCGGACGGTCAATGACACGGCTCGTCAGGATCGCATGATCCGTCGGCTTGCCTTCACGTCTCGTAAAACCTCCGGGGATCTTTCCGACGGAGTACATTTTCTCTTCATACTCGATGGAAAGCGGGAAGAAGTCGATGCCTTCTCTCGGTTCCTTCGATGCCGTAACGGTGCAGAGCACGGTGGTGTCGCCGTAATGCATCAATGCTGCGCCGTTTGCCTGAGCTGCTACGCGGCCGATATCCACGGATAATTTGCGGCCGGCGAGGTCCATCTCAAATGTCTTGAATTCTTTCATTTTACTCTCCTTATTTCTTCTCGGCGCGACTGCGCCTACATTATTACATCAGGGATTATCCCCTGGTTGTGTACCGGATTTCTGTTTTAAAAAACGCATTGAGGGGACGACTGTAAAGCCGTCCCCCCGAACAGTAAATTACTTTCTTAAACCAAGCTTTTCAATGATTGCACGATAGCGGGTGATGTCCTTTTTCTTGAGATACTCAAGAAGGCCACGTCTCTGACCGACCATCATGAACAGACCGCGACGAGAATGATTATCCTTCTGGTTGGTCTTCAGATGCTCAGTGAGCTCTGCAATACGCTCCGTAAGGATAGCAACCTGGACTTCCGGAGAACCGGTGTCGTTTTCGTTCTGTCCATACAGCTTAATAAGTTCAGCTTTCTTCTCTTTCGTAATCATGAGATTACCTCCATAAAATGATTTATACTGACCCAAAACCTGGCGAAACGTTGGAGATTCGATCCACAAAGCAATGGGCGCCATACAAAGATGTACTATAACAGATTTATCCCTGTTTGTAAAGCATTATTTGCGCTTTCGGAACATGAAAATCTGATCTTCGTTGTCATGAATATTCACTCTTCTGTGTCAAGAATATTTACTCTTCCGTATCATGAATCTGAAGACCGGCCAGCTCTTCCGGATCATCCGCAAATAACTTCGCTGAAATGTCCTTCACGGGTGTTTCTTCATCTGATTCGTCTTCGTCCGCTTCATATTCGTTCAGCGGCTCGCCTGAAAGCTCTTCTTCGTCATTCAGCAGCTCGTCCGAAAGCTCTTCTTCGTCATCATTCAGCAGCTCGTCCGAAAGTTCTTCGTCGTCATCGAGTGAAAGCTCCTCGATGTCATCGTCAAAACCGCCTTCCGACATGTCGAAATCGAAATCCGGCTCTTCAATAACAATATCATCCTTAAAGGACTCGCCGGCCTCCGGAATCTGCTCACGCTGCGCACGATAACGGCTGATTTTCTCTTCCATCTCCATAGAAGGATCACTCTTTTCCCGAGCAACCTTCTCATAATATGCCATCCGGTATTTTTTCGAAGCAATGAAATAGATAATAGACATCAGAAGAACGCCGATCAGGAATGCGACCAGGATCATGAGGAGCATTGCCGTCGTGTCCTTCCCTTCCGTCTTTCCATTGTCAAACCATTTTCCGACACGCTCAAAGAAGCCTTCCTGCGCCGTCGGATCCTTCTCGGTTCCGGCTTCAATCGTCTCAATCTCGCCTACATGGACGCTCCGATAGAGGAAGCAGGAGTCATCCTTAAAATTATAATACCAGTAGTCCGGTTCGTCATCCTCTTCTTTTTTGCCGTAGACGAGATAAATATCGTCTTCCATCAGATCGTTCTGACGCGCCCAGATCGCCTTACCGGAAACCTCTACGTCGCCCTCTTCGTAATCCGGCGGCGTTACAATTTCCGATTCCTTCGTAGCGAACCAGAAAACGGCAGTCTTCGTAATTTCACTGTATTTGTACGGTGTAAACTCGACGAACCGCACATGCTCCGTGCTGATCTCGCCCATGCTTCCGCCCTCGTCCGACGATTTCTCGCCCGACTCCTGAATCTCGCCGGATGCTTCTTCTGACTCCCGCGCAGATTCCTTTAATGACTCTTCAATCGATTCCTTCAATGATTCCTGAACCGATTCTTCGACAGACTCCTGAATCGACTCTTCGATCGATTCCTGAATGGACTCCTCGATCGATTCCTGAATCGATTCCTCGATGGATTCCGCGATGGAGGATTCCGCCGCTTTCTTCGACTCTTCCGCGCGCTTCGACTCTTCCGCCGCGCGGGATTCCTCCGCCGCCTTCTGCTCCGCAGCCGCTAATTTCTTTTTCTGCGCATCTAAAAGGGTCTGGGAATTCTCCAGAATGCTTGCGTAATTTTTCCCATCCGTATAGCTTTTAACGAGGCTCTTCTGCCGGTCAGTACTTAACCGTTTATAAAGATACCATGAATTATTGATCTGATCTTCTGCAGACTTTAACGCCGCTTTGTCGCTCACCGTAATCGTCTTTTTCGTCAGGATCGACTGATCAATGCCACGGATCATATCGACACACTTTTTCGCTGCTGCCTGATCTGCCGCTTCCTGTTCAGCTGCTTTTCTTTTCGCTTCTTCTTCCTGACGTTTCTTCTCTTCGTCCGCTAACCGTTTCTGCGTTTCAGCGGTCGTATATACTTTAATATTCTGAGAAATGCTGGACGGTGAAAAGGAGAACGAATCGAGATCGATGTTCATTCCCATCAGGTTCGAAACATAGATTCCGCACTTCGTCGCATCATAGGTAGTAGCGCTTGTATCATTTGCTTTAAATGTTACGATCGCACCTTCCGAAACATGCTCGCACGACCCCCATAGCAGAGTGTGTGTATCCGGATTATAAAAAACTGAATTCGATGTTTTTCGATTTACCAAGTCGATCGTACTCTTTGAATTCATATCGACGATGCTGACGAGCGTCAGACCTTCGCCACACGTGATTTTACAGGAAAATCCGCTTTCCTTATCAGCAGTCATTTTAAAAGTAAGTTTAATCTCTTGGCCGATATCCACCGTCGTCGTACTGAATGTATAAGTCAACGCTACATTAACAGTATCGGCTGCTTTAGCGTCGATACTGTTAAACAGGATTGTATTTGCTAATAAAAGAATGGCAATGATTACGGAAATTACTTTCTTCATTAGATTCCCCATCTGATTTCCTTTAAAATATACGCCCATCATTCGACAGAGGTTTCAGCCATCGATTCTGTCGGTTCTTCCGTCGATGATTCACTTGTTTCTTCCATGGTTTCCGCCGTAGATTCTTCTATCGTTTCCGCGCTGGATTCTTCCGGAACTTCGGTTGAAGACTCTGACGGTTCTTCGGAAGACTCTGTCTCGCTGGTCGGCTCCTCTGACTCACTGGTCGGCTCTTCGGTCGGCGGATTCGGATTAATGACCTGAATCGTTTCCGACTTCCCTAACAAATAAGACTGAAGGATAACAAGGTCATATATATTGATTTCGCCGTCCATATAAAGATCAGCCGCTTCAAATGCTTTTCCGGTCAGCGTATTTTTTCCGAGCAGATGACTCTGCATATAAACGATATCGTAAATGTTCCACTCCCCATCATCATTGATATCACCGTATACCGCTTCGGTATCGCGGAAAATCGTCAGATGGTAGGTGAACGAATCGCCGTTTTCGGCGGTCGAGATAATCGAGAGGTTATTATTTCCGAAGTGGAGCCGGATGTCAGCGGTGTGGTTTCCGCGCGACACGTCCTCTGTCACCAGAAGCGTGTACTCGGCATCGTAGGAATCCTCCTGCTCCTCTTCGTTTTCATCGAGATATCTGTTGATAATCTTCACGCGCGTTGTGGTCGCGTAAGAACGGGCCGTGATCAATGCCGTGAGAACTTCATTGTCAAAAGAGATCGTCTCATAGTCGGCGGTATCCATGTCAAAGCCTTCGACCATCTCGCTTCCGACCGAAATCGATGCGAGCTTATAGTTCGGGTTTCCGTCCTTCGTCGGTTTCTCGGCGGCCGTCTCCGGCATGTTCGAGTAAATCGGAATGATGAAGGTCAGGTCCGAGTCCAATGCGTCCGCGCTTAAGAACGAATTATACGCGGTTTTCGCTTCCGACTGCGGTGCATTCAGGTTCTGCATGTACTGTTTCCAGTATAAATACTGCGGATAGCTGGAATCGACGAAGAATTTCTGGAAGTAAAGCGTCGTCTGGCCGTATTTGATAAACTTCGACGAATACTTTTCAGCGCCGCCCGCAAGTGCCTTATAGCGGGTGTCCCAGCCGCCTTTATAAGCTTCCGTAAGGCCGTTCCGGGTGATTTCTTCCCGCGAGCTGCCGCTCGCGCCGATATTAAAGTAGTTATAATAGCCGCTGACCGTCTGAGGTTCGCCCTCAACCGTAACGGTAAATTCCTGTGTGCCGGAAATCAAACTGCTCGTTCCCAGGCCCTGCTCCTGACGGATACGGCTCGCGATCGTCACCTGGTTTAAGCCAAGCTCCGTTGCAATCTTCGTGACAGCTTCCGCATAAGTCAGATAATGTCTCTGCTCGATCGTTTCGTCCGGCACATACGTGATCGTCCAGGTGCCGGCTTCGATTCCGTCGAGATATTCCTGATATTCCGGATTCGGAACCTCTTCCATATAATAAAGATCGAGCATTTCACCGGACTGCGTCCAGTGGCTGCCGCCAATCGTCGAGAACACATTGCTGACAGCGGCAAGCGCCGTTTCTTCGTCAAGCGGCGATGAAGAATCGAGGAACTGGAAAATCTGCATCTCTGTCAGGAAGTTCCGCGGGTCCATACAATATTCAATCGCTTCGATTGACGCCTGATACCAGTTTCCGCTGTCGTACGGCGTCCAGGAGTTCGCCACCCAGTTATAGGCGCCCGGAATCGACGTCGAATACCAGGAAGTCGGGTAATACATCTTTCCATTCGAACGGAACGCTTCCACGAGGTTCGTCAGCGGTTCGCTTTCCGCATCAATTCCCATCACATCTTCCCAGTCGAGGCCGGTATAGAATGCGACAAATTTCCAGTTCGGATGGGCTTTTTTCAGCGCATCGAGTCCTTCCCAGTAGCTCTCCGGGAATGCTGCATGAATCTCATCCGTTTCCGTGAGCGGATCGGTCTTTGAGCTCGCCGCGAAGCTGACATGCTGCAAGGTTGAAGTCGACGCTAAAACGGCCGCCATTATTCCTGCGAATAATGCCGCCCACCGCGTTTTCTTCATGTTTTTCGAATCAAACTGTTTCACGGATACAGCTCCTTCTACCCTTTGCTCAGACTTCTGCCCATTCTCAAATCATTATACCTGTGATTTTAGCATTTCAATGCGCCTTCGTCAAGCAAAACTTAATAACTTTGTAACATTTTTGCAATATTTTTTCGCGTAATTTTCGACTTCTACGCCACATATCCTATCCTAACAAAAAAATATGACTAATTTGTTTCGCGTTTATTAAAAATGAGGGAAATATAATTCATGCGGATACTTGAAAAAGCATAAGGATACTTGTCGAACTTTGAGGACCCTTATCGAACTATGAGGATCCTTGTCGAAATCAGTGTCTTCCCGCGAAACTGAGCAGAAAAAAAGAAACCGGGAGGTTACGTACGCAGCCGCCCGGTTTCTATATTGATAATCATTGATAAAAGCTCTTTACAATCAATCCTGTCAGTACAATCAATCCTGTCAGATGTTCTCAAATGTCACAGTTTCTTTCACTACCGTTCCGTCTTTTTCTTTAAAGACCCAGGCCTTTACGTCTTCCTGCGACTTTGCAAAGGAAACCGCTCCGTTATCATAAACAAATCCGGTGCAGTCTTCGAGCGCGATTCCGAGGATTTCTCCGGTCAGTTTCTGCTCTTTCCAGGCTTCTTCAACTTTTTCGTCGAAGCCGCTCCGCTTCCAGTCGCCGTAATGCGGGCAGAAAGCTGCATTGAAAAGGTCAAAGCCCGGACGGATCATCCGATAAGACCAGTTCTCTTCGCCCTTAAAGTAATCGCTGTCTGTAAATCCAAGTGAAAACCAGCAGAGCGCGCCGGCCGACATCCCTGAAAGGACGGCGGTATCCTTCTCAAAAACCGCCTTCAGCTTTGCGGTAAGGCCGTATTCCTGCCACTTTTCAAGCATAAACTCCGTATTCCCGGGGCCGACATAAATGATGTCCGCCCAATTAAGCAGTTCATCCACTTCCTCCATCGTATAAGTGTTCCGGATAATCGAAAGTTTCTTCATGACAGTGCCCGGACAAACGCGTTTAAACGACTTTTTGCAGCTCGTCAGAGGATTCGTCGAATCTTCGGCCGCCGTACCGATAAAGAGGATGTTCGGTATCTCTTTTTTACTTAAATCGACAATTCGGCGGGTCAAACCGTCCGTATCCTCGAACGTTCCCCCGCCGATTGCTAAGAATCTGCCCATTATTTAAAAATGCCCTTCTTCTTCGGATTGTCAGGGTTTTCGCCCATCGCATCCGCATATGCTAAAAGTGCTTCCTTCTGTTTCGCGGTCATTGCGACCGGCGTCTGGATCGTGAGCACGATATAATGGTCGCCCTTCGTTTCCGCATTGCGGACTGAGGAAATGCCTTTTCCTTTCAGGCGGACCTTCGTACCGGTCTGCGTGCCGGGCTTCACTTCGTACTCGACCTCGCCATCGACCGTCTTTACGCGGATCGGGCCGCCGAGTGCCGCCACCGAGAACGGAATCTTCTCTTCCGTGTAAACGTCCATGCCGTCGCGCTCGAAATGGTTCGATGCGGAGACTGTGACTTCGACAAAGAGATCGCCGCGTGAGCCGCCGTTGACTCCCGGGTCGCCTTTTCCGCTGATACGGATCGACTGGCCGGTTTCAATGCCTGCCGGAATCGTCACCTTCAGCGTCTTACGCTCGTTCTTATATCCTAAGCCCTTGCAGTCCGGGCACTTTTCGCGGATGATCTGACCGCTTCCGCCACAATCCGGGCAAGCAGAAATCGTCTGCGACATGCCGAAGATTATGCGCTGCTGCATCGTCACCTGACCGCGTCCGCCGCACTTCGTACAGGTTTCCTTCAAGGTTCCCGGCTTTGCGCCGCTTCCTTTACAGGTCGGGCAATCCTCCTTCGAGTTAAAGGAAATCGTCTTTTCGCAGCCCTTTACCATCTCGTCAAAGGAGATACGTACTACTTCACGCAGATTCTGACCGCGCTGAGGCGCATTCGGATTCGCGGAACGGCCGAAGCCGCTCGAAAATCCGCCGCCGCCTCCGCCGAAAAGATCGGAGAAGATGCCGCCGAACATCTCGCCCATATCGAAGCCGCCCGAGAAGTCAAAGCCGCCGGCTGCGCCGGCGCCGCCGCCTTCACCGAATGCTGCGAAACCAAACTGGTCGTATTTCTGACGTTTGTCCGGATCAGAAAGGACGCCATAAGCTTCAGAAGCTTCTTTAAACTTCACTTCCGCTTCCTTATTGCCCGGGTTCACATCAGGATGGTATTTCTTTGCGAGCTCTCTGTATGCTTTTTTGAGTTCCGCGTCGGTCGCTGTTTTCGAAACGCCGAGGACCTCATAATAATCACGTTTTTCTTCTGCCATAATAATTCTGAGTGGCGGCCAGACACCATGATCTGACCGCCAGACCTCTTTCTTTTAAACTATCTTTCAGGCTATCGCTTATCAGACTTCCTTGTAGTCGCCGTCGACTACATTGTCATCCGGGTTAGATCCGCCATTGTTTCCGGCATTTCCGTTGAAGCCGCCGTCGAAGCCCTGTGCGCCCTGCGGATTACCCTGGGATGCCTGCTGCTGCGCTTCATACATCTTCGTGAAGAGCTGGTTTGCAGAATTCATGAGGGTTTCCTTCTTCGCCTTCAGGTTTTCCGTCTGATCCGGCGTGATGTTGTTCGGGTCAGTCGCTGCCACAGCGTCTTCCAGTGCCTTCAGGTCGTTCTCAACCTGTGCCTTTAAAGTCGGGTCAAGCTTGTCGCCGACTTCTTCCATCGCCTTACGGGTCTGGAATACCATCGAATCCGCTTCGTTACGGGCATCGACGCCTTCCTTGCGGGCCTTATCGGCTGCTTCGAATTCCTGTGCTTCACGGACTGCCTTCTCGATATCCGAATCGGACATGTTCGAGCCAGCGGTGATCGTGATGTGCTGCTCACGGCCGGTGCCGAGATCCTTCGCGGATACATTGACAATACCGTTCGCGTCGATATCGAAGGTAACTTCGATCTGCGGGACACCGCGGCGCGCCGGCGGGATACCGTCGAGGCGGAACTGGCCGAGGGACTTATTGTCGCGTGCGAACTGACGCTCACCCTGGACAACATTGATGTCAACTGCGGTCTGGTTATCTTCAGCCGTAGAGAATACCTGGCTCTTCTTCGTCGGGATCGTGGTGTTACGCTCGATTAAGTGCGTAGCGATGCCGCCGAGCGTTTCGATGGAAAGGGTCAGCGGAGTGACATCGAGAAGAAGGATGTCGCCGGTTCCAGCTTCACCGGAAAGCTTGCCGCCCTGGATCGCTGCGCCGATAGCGACACATTCGTCCGGGTTCAGCGTCTTCGACGGCTCGTGGCCGGTCAGCGCCTTAACCTTTTCCTGTGCGGAAAGCATACGGGTCGAACCGCCGACTAAGAGAACCTTCGAAAGTTCAGACGGGGTAAGGCCTGCATCGCGGAGCGCGTTCTGGACCGGGATGACGGTGCGCTCAATGAGATCGTGGGTCAGCTCGTCAAATTTCGCGCGGGTTAAGTTCATATCGAGGTGCTTCGGTCCATCCTGAGTTGCGGTGATGAACGGAAGGTTGATGTTCGTGGTCGTAGCGGAGGAAAGTTCCTTCTTCGCCTTTTCAGCCGCTTCTCTCAGTCTCTGAAGCGCCATACGGTCTTTCGAAAGGTCCACGCCTTCTGCCTTCTGGAACTCATCAATCATCCAGCGGGTCAGTTTCTCATCGAAGTCATCGCCGCCGAGCTTCGTATCGCCGTTCGTCGAAAGAACTTCGATAACGCCGTCGCCGATTTCGATGATGGAGACATCGAACGTGCCGCCGCCGAGGTCATAAACCATGATCTTCTGGTCGTTTTCATTGTCGAGACCGTAAGCCAGCGCTGCGGAGGTCGGCTCGTTGATGATACGCTTGACGTCGAGACCGGCGATACGGCCGGCGTCCTTCGTCGCCTGACGCTGAGCGTCATTGAAATATGCGGGAACCGTGATAACCGCTTCGGTTACCGGCTCGCCGAGATAGTTTTCAGCATCCTTCTTCAGTTTCTGAAGGATCATTGCCGAAATTTCCTGCGGGGTGTAAGTCTTTCCGTCGATGGTTACCTTATAATCGGTGCCCATATGGCGCTTGATCGAAGAGATCGTGCGGTCTGCGTTCGTAACAGCCTGACGCTTCGCAGCGTCACCGACGAGACGCTCACCGGTCTTCGTAAATGCGACGACTGACGGAGTCGTGCGCTGTCCTTCCTGGTTCGTGATGACGACCGGCTGGCCGCCTTCCATAACTGCTACGCAGGAGTTTGTCGTACCTAAGTCAATACCAATAATCTTTCCCATAATATCTATCTCCTTTACTTATTTTGTCGAAACGGAAACGGTCGTATACCGTACCACGCTTCCTTTGTAGGTGTAACCTTTTTGAAGTTCCGAAACTACCGTGTTCTCCGGAAGTTCCTCGTTCTGAACCTGCATCACTGCGTAATGAAGGTTCGCATCGAACTCTTTTCCTTCCGCTTCAATGGCCTGGACGCCATTGTCGTTTAAGACCTTAACCATCTGCTTATAGATCTTATCCATTCCGGCGTATGCGGGGGAAGCAAGTTCTTCTTCAGAAGCGGCTTTGAAGCCGTACTCGAAGCTGTCCAGAACCGGAAGCATCTTTTCCACTGCCTTCATAAAGCCGTTATCGTAGCTCGCAGCCTTTTCCTTTTCAGTGCGTTTCCGATAGTTATCAAACTCCGCCATCAGGCGCTGTAAGCGATCCGTAAGCTCCGCGACTTTTTCTTCTGCCGGATTCTTTTTCTCTTTCCGGAAGAACGGCTTCTTTTCTTTATGCGGCTTTCCGTCAGCGTTCTCTGCGTTTCCAGTGTTGTCAGCCTCTGCGGAATCAGCCGTATCTTCGCCGTTTTCCTCAGCTTCCGCGTATTCTTCCGCGGTGTCCGCTTCTTCTGCGTCCATCACTTCGCCTTCGACCGCTTCTTCGGTATCAGCGCCGTCCAATGCAGCTTCTTCGCGTAAAGCTTTTTCCATTTCGCTTTCTTCGAACTCTTCGTTCAGATTCTCATTCAAATTTTCGTCTGGTGTCACTTCTATTCTCCTTTACGTTCAATCACCCGGATAGAGATCATCGAGATGCTCCATCAGAGATTTCAGCGTTCCTACCACATGCTCGTAGTCCATGCGCTTCGGACCAATGATACCGATCGTTCCGCGAAGTCCTTTCCCGAGTTCGTAATTTGCCGTTACGACCGAACAGTTCTGCATCGCCTGAATCGGGGATTCATTGCCGATAAAGACCTGTATTCCGTCGCCCTCCTGCTCCCGGCCTGAGAAAAATTCGAGAAGCTCTTCTTTCTCTTCCAGCGTCGTCAGAAGATCACGCGCATTCCCGCTCTCGGAAAGCTCCGGATAACGGAAGATGTTCGTCGCACCGGACGTGTAAAGCTCGGGCTGCTCGTTCTGGCTCGCCGCTATCGCGTCGCCGACCGCTTCCAATACCGAATCGACCACTTCCGAATAATCGCCGGACTGCATCTTCAGCTGCCGCACAAGCGACAATGTGATATCGTCCGGGCTCTTCCCCTGCAATGCCGAATTCAGCAAGATATTCAGCCGGAGCAGATCTTCATTTGAAAGGTTCTCTGCGGTTTTAATGACCCGGTTCCGCATTTCATTTCCTTCGACCACGATGACGGCCACGATATGCTCCGCATCGAGATGGGAAAGCTGGATGAGTTTGATTTCATTGCCGGAGTAGCGCGGGCCGGAAATCATCGTCGTATACTGCGTGTTCGTCGCAAGCATCTTCGCCATCCGCTTTAAGATCGTTTCTACCCGGTCCATCCGGCGGTTCATGAAATCCTGCATATCGAGGATCTCGCGCGACTGCTCATCCATNNATCCATCATCTGGTCGACATAAAGCCGATAGCCTTTATCCGTCGGGATACGGCCCGCTGAAGTGTGCGGCTGCACAATGAGCCCCAGTTCTTCGAGGTCAGCCATCTCGTTCCGGATCGTCGCCGGGCTTACGCTTAAGCCTTCCAGCTTCGACAGCGTCCGGGATCCGACAGGCTCGCCGGTTTCGAGGTACGTCCGGACAATGGATTTTAAAATAAACATTTTCCGTGGGTCGAGCTTCATGCCTTTCCTTTCCTGTTAGCACTCTTTTATGGCGATTGCTAACTTACGCTGTAAGAATACCATTATCACTCGCCAGTGTCAAGTGCTAATTGTCGTTTTTTCGGGAAAAATAGCGGGGGTTATTCTCGCTTTTTCGCATAACAAACCGGTAATAGGACAAAGATTATGAACATAAAAAGAGCCATGGCTCTATGAAGGATTTTCCTCCCGGCCACAGCCCTTCTGTTTATTTAGAAAAAGCCCATTCTTTTGTTCTTCTGATAAAACTACTGTCGCTTTTTACAATATTCCTTATTCCTCATCCGATTCGGATTCGGACTCTTCTACATACACTCTTCCGGTCATCGC
>DCGM01000029.1:0-1220 GCA_002315255.1 Lachnospiraceae bacterium UBA1778 | reverse complement strand
CCGATCTTCTCGAACTGGAGGTTCAAGGAAAGATCGAGGCCGTCTATCGTGACGGCGTCTGCATTGGTGACCAGTTCACCATCGAGATACATGTAAACATCAACCTTCTTCGCTTCGTTCGCGGAGAGTTCGATGTGCGGGAACTGCTCTAAGCATGCTACGATTTCGCGGTCTGCAACCTCAATCGCATGAGCTTCAAAGGCCTCGTAAACCTCTTCCAATGTTACGTCCACTCCATTCGAAGAAGCATCATCGTAAGCCCATAAAACAGCTTCATTCAAGCGATACTCCGGCATATCTTCGACGGTTCGTCTTTTTATCTTTTTTTGGATATAGTCACTATAGCCGGCATCATTCTCATTAAAATAACTCAGTCTGAAGCAGACCTGATTTCCCGTTAACGAGGCCGGCATCTCCATATAATCATAGTGCATCATTGCTACCGGTACGATTTCTGTCCCATAGGCGACCCCATCCTTTACGAATTGATAGTTATATTTATCGGAAAGAATATATGCATCAATATAATTTAATGCAAAACGATAGCCGGATACGATCTTTGCATACAGCTCCTGAGTTCCTTCATCTGAAGAAACCACGAACCGGATTTTTAACTTGTCGAGGAGACGGCGCATCTGAGCGCTCGGAGTGATGAGCGTTTCAAAATGTCCCCAACACTCGTCGTTAATAAATGGGGAATAGATTTGATACCCCTTAAACAAAAAAGTTTCCGTATTGTAAATAGGAATGGATCCGCGCAACTCGGTCTCAGACATATTCATTAATTCATTCATATCTTCGAGTGAAAACGCGCGTTCTTGATAAGTTGAAAAAATCCCTCTGATTGAATAGCTTAGCGGGAGATTCGACATGTTCTCCGACAGCAGTGTTTGCAAGGCTGAATAACAAGTATTCCATGGATCTTGGGTTGATGCAAAATCATGTGCGTCTGGATCAAATACATCACGGAGACGTTGCTCGACATATGAGGTCATCTCTTCTAAAAGTTCATTAACCTGCGACCGGATTGATTCTGCTTTCGCAACCGTTTCCTCCGGAATCGTCAGGATCAGCATGCTGCCAAGTCCGCTCTCTGCATTCACAGTGCCAGCGCTATTCTCACCGTCATCCGCGCGGTATGTGCCTTCGGACAGCATGAGACTCACATCCGCGTTCGCCCGTAACCAGAACGACAATGCGAGCGCGTCCGCTTCATCGGT
>DCGM01000028.1 GCA_002315255.1 Lachnospiraceae bacterium UBA1778 | reverse complement strand
CCGCGTCAGATCGAATTCGCGCGGTTAAACATTGACCATACCGTCATGAGCAAGCGGAAACTCCGTAAGCTCGTCGAAGATAAATATGTGTCCGGATGGGATGATCCGCGTATGCCAACGCTGTGCGGACTCCGCCGTCGCGGTTATACGGCCCGTTCGATCCGCAATTTCTGCGAAACGATCGGTGTCGGAAAATCGGCGAATGTAATTGAATTTGCTGAACTCGAGCGCTGCCTGCGTGATGACTTGAACCAGACCGCAGAACGTACGATGGCGGTCATTCACCCGGTCAAGCTTACGGTCACGAATTATCCGGAAGGAAAGACAGAAACGCTCACGGTCGAGAATAATCCGCTCGATCCGTCCGCTGGAACGCATGAAATCACCTTCAGCCGGAATCTTTTCATGGAAGAGGACGACTTTATGGAGGAACCGATTCCGAAGTATAAGAGAATGTTCCCCGGCAATGAAGTCCGCTTAAAGGGCGCTTATCTCGTCACCTGCACCGGCTGTGTGAAGGACGAAAACGGAAAGGTCGTAGAAGTCCTTTGCGAATATGATCCGGAATCCCGTGGCGGTGATCCGGCAGACGGCCGTAAAGTAAAGGGCGCGACGCTTCATTGGATCGATTCTGAAACCTGTATCGATGCGGAAGTCCGTCTTTACGAGAATCTCTTCTCTGACCCGCAGCCGGACGGACCGGATAAAGACTTCTTACAGTGCATGAATCCGGACAGCCTGATCACGTTACAGGGTTGCAAAGTCGAAAAGTCGATGATCGACATTGCGAAGAAGTTTGAAAAGACCGAGAATAAGACCGGTGTCAATGCGCCTACCTTCCAGTTCCTCCGTGTCGGTTTCTTCTGTATGGACAACCGCGACTGCACGCCGGAGCACCTCGTCTTTAACCGCAGTGTCCTCTTAAAGGACGGCTTTAAGAAGTAACTCTTCCCAGTCAGAACGATAACGGAGGGCTTATGTCCGAAAAGATTTATACGATTCCGGTCAATGACGCCTTTGACAAAGGAAGCGAATGTCCGATCTGTTCCCTTTACCAGGAGCTCGAACAGAATGCCGTCGAATTCATCACGGATACCGCCTATATGCAGGACGATATCCGGATGGAGACGGATGAGAAGGGCTTCTGTGAAAAGCATATCTCTATGATGCTTTTACAGAAGAACCGTCTCGGAATCGCTTTGATGTTAAAGACGCATCTCGACCGCCAGATCCGAAACGGGAAAAAAGCTTCCGAGAAGCCTGTCAAAATCCATTCACTTTTAAAGAAAGAGCCGAATCCGGCTGCTGACTGGGCCGAAAATGCACAGTCGCAATGTTTCGTATGCGATCGCATTAATCTGACATTCCCTGTCTATCTCGATTCTGTGCTTTATCTTTACAAGCGTGATCCGGAATTCCGAAAGAAGTACGAAGGCTGTAAAGGTTTTTGTCAGAAGCATTACGCGATGCTTCTTCGGAAAGGGCAGGAGGTTCTTTCCCAAAAGGAATTTGACAGCTTTTATCAGCTGACTGCGAATCTCTATTTTAATAATCTTCAGCGCCTGTCGGATGATCTCGACTGGTTCTGTGACAAATTTGATTACCGCTATCATGATGCGCCCTGGAAGGATTCCAAAGATGCGATTGAGCGCGGAATTGTAAAAACGAACAGCATCCTTCCGGATGATAAGAAAAAATAAAAAGGAGACGGATATGAAGAAGTTTTTAGATGAATTTAAGACCTTTGCGCTGAAAGGCAATATGATTGACATGTCGATCGGTGTAATCATCGGCGGCGCATTCTCTACCGTGGTCGGCAGCCTTCAGGGCAATATTTTCAACCCGCTGATCGGTCTTCTGACCGGCAATGTCGATCTGAATGACGCATTGAAGCTGACGCTTGTCAAAGAAGTTCTCGATGAAACCGGCAAAGTCGTCACGCCGGAAGTCGCTGTGAAATTCGGCGCATTCATCAGTTCTTTATTTAATTTCCTCATCATGGCTTTCGTGGTTTTCCTTTTTGTGAAAGCATTGAACAAGCTCCGCACGCTGTCCGACAAACTGTTAAAGCAGAAAGAGAAGGAAGCTGAAGCGGCTCCGGCTGCACCGACGACGAAGGTCTGTCCGTACTGTAAATCCGAAATTGCGATCGATGCGACGCGCTGTCCGCACTGCACCAGCGAATTAGAATAATCTATTTTTCTCATATATTTCTTTTACTTTTCACATAGTGATATTATACTAAAGTCAAGGCAGGGGAAAATCTGCTGTGAACCATCCTTTTCCCGCAGACATTTCAAGCATCAGGCGATCAGGAGAGGATAGCATTTTTACGAACTGGAGGTAAAAAATGAGCAAATTTGGTAAAGTTTTATTTGGTGGACTTCTTATCGGCGCTGCAGGCGCGGCCGTAGCTTCTTTTATTAAAAAATATAATCAGCTGGCTCCTGTAACGACAGTCGAGCCGGATGAGAACGGCGAAGGAGAAACCGCTACGCGTGAGTACAGATCCATTGATATGGAATGTGCGAAGGAAGCTGCTACGGAGACGATCAAGTCGATCAAAGACGGCGCAGTTAAGGCTTGGGGCGTTGCGAAGAAATCGGCGAAAGACATCTATGGCAATGTAATGGAGTCTTATGGCGATGAGATCGGCCAGGCAAAGGAAAAAGCCGGCAATCTTTACAATGCAGCGAAGGATAAGGCCGGTGAGGCGTTTGAAACTGCAAAAGTAAAAGCTGGTGAAGCATTTGACAGTGCGAAGGAAAAAGCAACTTTCGCATTCGGCACCGGAAAGGAAAAGGCAGAAGTGATCTTTGATAATGTAAAAGAAAAAGCTACTGAAGTTTACGGAAACGTAAAGGAACAGGCTGGAAAGACCTGGAACACGGTCAAAGAAGGCGTTGAGAAAGAAGTAAACACCTTCCGCGTCAACAACCCGGCGGCTGCTGAAACGATGGACCGCGTATCAGAAGGCGTAAAGAGCGCATATGATGCGGTGAAGGATGCCGTAACCGATTGCGTGAACAATATCAAGTCAAACATCGATGACAAGAAGGCTTATGAGGAAGCTGATGCAGAAGCGGAAGCTCCGAAGGAAGAAGCACCGCACGCGATGAATAATGTCGATGACGTGATCAATGAGATGGAAAAGAAGGCAGATGACTTCGTCCAGAATCTTTAATCCTTTTAGGGTTTAACCTAAAACAGGGGCCTGCAATGCAGGCCCCTGAACTTTTTTCTGTTTCGGTACTTATGCCATTGGTTATTAATCTCAATCTGATAAAAGTCTCGCCTTGAGTTTTATCAGTAGCTTCTTTACCGGCGGAAGCAGCAGGATCACCGCAGTGATAACCGCTTCGGGAAGGATATAGCTTCCGTTATAGAAAAGAGACGCGAGGAACAGCGAATTTATATTAAAGACCGGTTCCAGATATTCTGCCCAGAACAGGAGACTTGCTAAAGTCGCAAAGATGAGCCTGAGCAGGACCGCTATCACATAACCGATGATCAGGCCTTCCTTTTTCTTATAAAAGAACCCGGAAATGCCGAGCGCGGTAAATGCGAAGAAATAATCAAATAAGACCTGCGGGATCGATAGAATTACCGGATGCTGGACGAACTGGAGAACCGCATAAGCAAATGCAGAAATCAGTCCGACAAAGGGGCCGAAAAACCAGCCGATTATCGTTACAAAGACCATTGAGCAGGCGGTAATCGAGCCGCCGTTCGGCCAGGACCAGAGCTTAATGCAGGATAAAACGAATGCGAGTGCGAGTGAAACGCCAGAAACAGCTAAAGTTTTGATAGAAATTCTTTTCATATGAGCTTCCTTCCGCCGGTATCAGCCGGATCAAGTTATGAGGGTTATTCTCAACCATCCTTTAATCGAAATCATCGGATGGTTCCCCTAGCGCTTCCAATTATAGTAAGTTCAAACAGATTGTCAATAGACGCTTTTTATAGTATAATAGCTGATAAATAATGGTAACATTTGTCCGTTTTCGAAAGAAAACGAAAGCCTTTTATTTCGGAGGAGTTTAATGAACCGGAATTCGAAATCAAAAAATAATAAGAGAATAATGAGTCTTATGGCAGCGCTTCTCGTGGCGTCGTCTTTATTGTTTGGTGCTTTCGCATCGCTCGGTGGCTTTAAAGCATATGCGGATGATCCGTCTGCAGAAGCCACGGAAACAGAGCCCGCGCCGCAGGAATATTTCGTTCTGCCGGCTGCATTGTCAGGAAAGCTGACGGAGGAGCAGATCCTTGCGCAGATCAATCAGGCGATTGTCGATGCCGGCATCATCAAGCATTTTGATATTACATTTACGATGAAAGACGGAGACCAGAACTTCCGTCTCGAAGATAAGGAACCTCAGAAAAAGCAGGAAAACCCGCATACCTTCACGTATCCGGCGCTTTCAAACATCAGCATCAATGCGAACACGAAGCAGGTGGATAACATGGAAGCGAAAAAGTCGGGCTCTTCCGCATTCCTGTTTGAAAACGGCCATCTCTCGATTCTGAACGAAGAAGGCGTCGTGTTAAATATCACGCTTTATCAGTATACGCCGAAAAAGCGTACCCTTACGATAACGAACCCGTATGAAGACGCTTATAACTTAAGCTGCTGCTGCAAGGTTTATGACGAAGACGATAAGGAAATCAAACCGATGGCATCCGACAGCGGATTTGAGTTTACCGTCATGGAGGGCGAGTATATCACGATTGAGATCGATCCTGATTACGCGCCGCTTGATGAAGACGGCGATCCTTATGAACTGACTTCCTTCTCGAAATGGACCGTCAATTATACCGAGTACTCGAAAGGCCTTTTAACGCAGACAAAGAAGGAAATCAAAAAGTCCATCTTTAACTTTGTCGTCCCGGGCGGCGATATTCAAATGTATGCGACTTTCTCCGAAGATCAGGATAAAAAGTCTGCTCAGGAATCGATTGAGGAATCGATCAATGCGTCGATCGAAGCGGAGAAGCATCTGCAGTTCGGCGTTTATGATATTCTCATTGATTTAACGGACCTCTCGCCGACCGGCCAGTTTATTAAATCGACGGAAAGCAGTAATTTCCACCGGACAGTTGATGTTTTCTATCACACAGGCTATCAGATTTACGTCTATTATGCGTCGAAAAATAACGAGCCGTATTCGTATTTCCTCTATGATCCGTTAAAGAAAAATCTCGTTCCGTATGTCACATTAGGCGGAAACGATAATTCCTTCGCCGTGATTCCGGTGGAGAATTCGTTCGAAATTCCGGGCACCTTTATTGCGGAAACGACGGTGAATTTCTCCATGACCGGCGGTACGATGGTCAGCATGCCGGGTTATCGCACGATGGACGATTATAGCAATGAAATCCGCGTCGTCTATTTGGCCGACAAATACGGAAACCGGGATTTCCATGTATTCTCGGATCTGACCGGCTCCATCACATTGATTCCGTGGGACGATTATCTTAAAAAAATCAGCGGCGAAGATACCGATGTGACCGAAGCGACCTTTGAACTGAACACCGAAGCGGACGCTTCGTCGATCGGAACTGAAGAAACGGTTTCGGAAGAACAGACCGAATCTGAAACGAAAGAAGAGACCAAAACGAAAAAGATCAGCCAGGAGACGCTGACGTGGATTCTGATCTGCGTCGCTATCGCATTGCTGATCGTCGCGGCGGTCGTTATCGTTACGATTTTGAATAAGCAGCAGGAAGCGGAAGAAGAAGCGCTCGACCATGATCTTCGAAAGTATTACCGGAAGCATAACCTGCCGGAGGTCGAAGAGGATTCTCTCCTCGAGGAAGAGGAAGAAGCTGACGACGATGAGATGAAGAGCGGCTACAACCAGGAAAAAGAAAACAAGCGCGAGTTTTCGCACGAGTTTAACGATGACATTCCGGAAGAAATCAACGGGGAACAGACTCAGATCCTGGACGATATTCATGAGAAACAGCTGACTGTTACGAAGAAAGACCAGCCTTCTGATAAAACGCAGGAAATCCATATAACGAGAAGGAGCTGAACGCAAAATGCTTTGCGATAAATGCCATGAAAGAGAAGCGCATATCCAGGTGACGAGCGTCATTAACGGTGTTTCCGAAACGAAACACCTCTGTGAGCAATGCGCTGCGGCAGCATTCCCGAATATCCGTCCGAACCATGTGAATCCGGATACGGTCAATGAATGGTCGAAAGCCATTTTCAAACTTATTTCGGACTCCATCACGAAATCGGATTCTGGAAATGCTCAAAAAGAAAATCCTGAACAGATCAAAGGGATCACCTGTCCGAATTGCAAAAAAACCTACGGAGAGTTTTTAGAAGACGGAATTTTCGGCTGCTCCGGCTGTTATGAAGTCTTTAATCCGTTCCTTCAGAACCTCGTAAAAGGTCTTCAGGGCGCTGAAAACCATGTGGCGAAACGAAATGTCCGCATGGTCTCGAAAGAGGACCGGGAAGCCTTGAAAGCGGCTGAAAAGCTCTGCGCCGATTCCAAACCGAAAAGAAACCGGCTTGAAGAGCTGACGGCGAAGATGAATCTGGCGGCAGAAAGAGAAGATTATGAGAAAGCCGCCTATTATCGCGATGAAATCCGAAAACTGAAAGAAGAAGGTGGAAATCATGGATGACCGCTGGTTTGAAATCCCAGGGAAAAATGATGACCTCTTTCTCGCGAGCCGCATCCGGCTTCTTCGGAACACGAAAGAGTTTCTGTTCCCGCAGAAGATGGACCGGGAAATGCGTTTATCATTTGAAAAAGAAGTGGAAGACCGGTTAAACGGTCTCTCTTCCGTCGTCGGGGCGCCCCTGGATAAAGTCGATTTAAACGAAGTTGGGAAAATCGAAAAAGACGCTATCCGTGAGCGGAATATAATCAATGAAGCCGCCTATAAAGAAAATGAGAAAACCGCGCTTTATGTGAGCCGTGATGAAGCCTTCAGTCTGACGCTGAACACGACCGACCATTTCCGCATGACGCTTTCTTCGCGCGGCGAAAATCTGAAAGAGCTTCTTTCAAAGATTAAAATGATTGATGCTTATGTTCAGGACCGTATGAACTATGCTGTCAATGATTCGCTCGGCTTCGAAACCTCCACCCTTTCGAATGTCGGCACCGGAATGCGCGCTTACTATATCATGCATCTTCCGATGCTTTCACAGGACCCGCGCTTTCAGGAAATGATCAATGAAATCACGAAATACGGCGTCGTCATTAAAGAGGGTTGGACATATGGCGCACGGAAGATCGGTGGGATTTTCGTCCTTTATAATCAGCGGACGCTCGGCCTTTCGGAAGAAGAGATCGTCGATATCTTATCGAATGTCGGAAACCGGCTGATGGAAGAAGAACGTGCGCTACGAAAAGCGTCGAATGAGCTCCTCCTTCGCGACCGTGTTTTACGTTCCTACGGCATCCTTCAATATGCCGCAAAGCTGGAGATTCCCGAAGCCTGCAAGCTTTTATCGGACTTTCTTTTAGGCGTTTCCGAGCATTATTTTGTGGCTGACATTCCGGTTTCTGTTTATGAGCTGATGATCGGAATCTTCCCCGGAAACCTTTGCATGTACTATAAAAAATCATTGGACGATGATGAAATGACACAAAAACGCGCACAATATGTGCAGGCGTTTTTAAAACATTTCCATCCGTCTATTTCTATGGAGGAATAATGGCAAACCGCTTTACGGATGTGGCTTCACGCGTTTTATCCGTCGCGAAGGACTGCGCAAAATCGTTCGGCGCAGGCGCTGTCGGCACAGAGCACATCTTATTTGCATTTACAAAAGTGGAAGAGGGCCTCGCTTATCAGGTCCTTTTAAAATCAGCGATTCATTCGGAAGATATCGAAGATATGATCCGGAAATATCTGATTTCTAATTATTCGGTCATTGAGTTTTCGGGGTTCGATTTCACGCCGATGACCGCCCGGATTTTAAATGAATCAGCCGAAAAAGCGACTCTTTATAAGAGCGAACTGATCGGAACAGAGCATATCCTCCTCGCGATCCTGGCGCACCAGACCTGCTCCGCATCGCGCGTTTTGACATCTCTCGGCATTTCATTAGAGAAGCTTCATATCGTGCTGTTATCGATGATGCAGGGCACGAAAGATGATATCGTAAAAGATAACATCAATGTGATGAAGAACGGTGAAACTGCCCATAAAACGCCTACATTGGACCAATACAGCCGCGATCTCTCCGAAATGGCGAAGAACGGAAAACTTGATCCGGTTATCGGGCGCGAAAAAGAGATTTCACGTGTCATTCAGATCCTTTCCCGTCGGACGAAGAATAACCCGTGTCTCATTGGCGAACCCGGCGTCGGAAAAACAGCCGTAATCGAAGGGCTTGCGCTTCGCATTCTCGAAGGAAAAGTTCCGGATATCATGAAAGACAAGCGGATTGTCTCGCTCGATCTTTCCGGAATGGTCGCAGGCTCGAAATTCCGCGGTGAATTTGAAGAGCGCATTAAAAATGTTTTAAACGAAGTCTCCAATGACCGCTCCGTCATTCTGTTTATCGATGAAATCCATACGATTATCGGTGCCGGCGGCGCCGAGGGAGCATTGGATGCTGCGAATATAATCAAGCCATCGCTCGCACGCGGAGAAATCCAGCTCGTCGGCGCGACGACGATTTCCGAATACCGGAAGCACATTGAAAAGGATGCGGCTTTAGAGCGCCGGTTCCAGCCGGTAACTGTCGAAGAACCGACTGAAAAAGAATCGGTGGAGATCCTCCTCGGTTTAAAGAAAACGTATGAAGACCACCATCGTGTCTCTATTACGGACGAAGCTGTCGAAGCTGCAGTTCATTTATCGGCGCGGTATATTTCCGACCGGTTCCTCCCTGACAAAGCGATCGATCTGATCGATGAAGCTTCTTCGAAAATCCGCTTAAACACTTATGTTCCTCCGAAAGAAATCGACACGTTAGAAGAAGAGATTAAAACGCTCGAACGTGAAAAGGAAGATGCGGTCCTGTCGCAGAATTTTGAGCATGCAGCTGAAATCAAGCGGGAACAGGAGAAAAAGCGCGCTAAAATTAAGCGTGTCCGCGATAAGTGGGAGTTACGCCAGCGCGAAGAACGTCCGATCGTTTCAGAAGAGGATATCGCCGGAATCGTTTCTGACTGGACGAAGATTCCGGTCAAATCGATTCAGGAAAAAGAAGCTGCGCGCCTCATAAAGTTAGAAGAATCGCTTCATAAGCGTGTGATCGGCCAGAATGAAGCGGTAACAGCAGTCGCGAAAGCGGTCCGTCGCGGACGCGTCGGGTTAAAAGACCCGAAACGCCCGATCGGCTCCTTCTTATTCTTAGGTCCGACCGGCGTCGGAAAAACTGAGCTCTGCAAAGCATTGGCCGAAACGCTGTTCGGAACCGAAAACGCAATGATCCGCGTCGACATGTCCGAATATATGGAAAAGCATTCGGTCAGTAAGATGATCGGCTCGCCGCCAGGCTATGTCGGATTTGACGAGGGCGGCCAGCTTGCGGAAAAAGTACGCCGGAATCCGTATTCGGTCATTCTGTTTGATGAGATCGAAAAAGCGCATCCGGATGTTTTCAATATCCTTTTACAGGTACTCGATGACGGCCAGATTACGGACTCTCAGGGCAGAAGGATCGATTTCAAAAACACGGTAATCATTATGACGTCAAACTGCGGCGCGGAGAACATCATTACGCCGAAAACGCTCGGATTTGGCGCAAAGTCGTCTGCAGAAGCTGATTATAAGGTGATGAAGGACCGTGTGATGGAAGCGGTGAAGAAACAGTTTAAGCCGGAATTTATCAACCGCATTGACGAGATATTAGTCTTCCATGCGCTCGACAAAGCGAACATGAAGCAGATCGTCGCCATCATGCTGAAGAACCTGACAGTCCGTGCGAAAGCGCAGATGGATTTAAATCTTAGGTTCACTGATAAAGCGAAAGAATATCTCGCGGAAAAAGGCTATGATCCGAAGTTCGGCGCCCGTCCATTACACCGCGCGATTCAGAACCTGATCGAGGATGAATTGTCTCAGCGGATCTTAAACGGGCAGTATCAGGCCAATGATACGGTCACTATCGGTAAAAATGCAGAAGGGATTACTTTTTCCTTGACAAGTCCTGAAAAATCAGTATAATACCATTTGTGTGATTTGATTTTTTGCACCCAAAGGAGGTGAATTCATAAATGTCAAGCGTTATCGTTAAAGAGAACGAGACTCTGGACAGCGCGCTTCGTCGTTTTAAGAGAAACGTTGCGAAGGCAGGCATCCAGCAGGAAATCCGTAAGCGTGAGCATTACGAGAAGCCGTCGGTCAGACGTAAGAAGAAATCTGAAGCTGCTAGAAAGCGCAAATATTGATTTCTAAATCATAAAATCCGGAGCATCTGCTCCGGATTTTTTATTTCATATACAAAGTGATTGAAAATTTGTGTTTATTGCGATATTATATAAAGGAATTATTGTAGGGGTACTATACCCAAAAACGAACAGTCTAACCGCCATTAGCGTTTTGTTTTCTTAAAGGAGCATTGTATGAGATCTTTATCTGAATCATATAATAAAACAATGAATAAACTTCCAGCCCATATGCGAAGAGCATTTGCATTTTTGTCAGCGCTCATTCTTTTTACGGGCGTATTATCTACAGTCAAAGTTTCTGCTGAAGATATTTCCGAATCGACTGAATCCGTTTATTCATCGATTGATTGGACCGATACTGTAGGCGGAGATGCTTACGTTTCTCTCTCCTATAACGGTCAGCATTACGCTGCTGAGCAGGGCCAGACCGTTCTTTCCGGTACTGAGGTTACGGTTTGGGTTAACCCTGACCGCGGGTATGTATTGGCTGCTATAAAGATTAACGAAATCGATTGTGATTTTAGCGGTGTTTCTTATACCTTTACGATGCCGGATCATCCGGTTCATATTGAAGTAGCTTTTAAGTCCGCTCTCATGATCAATGAAATGGACGCAGAGATCATTACCCCGGATTCCGAAGCCGGAAATGATTATCTGAATGCCCTTTATCAGTTAAAGAACATCACTTTTTACGATTATTTCGGCAATTCTTATCCGTTAGATAATATCGCTTCTATAGAGGAAATGTATCTCGAAACCTCCTATGGCGAAAAGGTTCTGAACGGTGATTTGAAGTCCGGCTATTCCTATAAAACGTTCATTCGGATCCGGTTAAATGAAAACGGTTTAAAATATTTCGTCATGGATTTTAAATATCTTATTTTGCCGTCTTCGATGGATAATTGGAAGATTTCCGGCGGAAACTACTCTGAAGTAATCCTGGAATCTCCGCTTGTAACGCTACCGGGCACAGCTCTTTATTCGGTCGATGCGGTTTCAGTTGATGGCGGCCGTCTGTATCTGGAAAAATTTGAGGCAGCCCCTGGTGATACTGTTTCTGTCATTATCGTTCCGGACGATCATTATGAATTTGATAAATGGGTCATTGAAGGCGGCTATCTTCCGGAATTCACCCATAACGGACAGGCTCTTCTTTTCACGATGCCGGAGCATCCGGTTTCCTTACATCCTGCATTTGCAAAGAAAAAAGAAACGGCCACAAACCCTTCTGAAGCAACCCGGCATGAAGAGATCGGCCAGCGGAACCATTATAGTGATCAGACTACTTCGGATAAGGTCAATGAGCCGGGCGTCATTACCGATTTAAATGCTGAAGAAGATGGAATGCACCTCTTCTCAAGCGCAACCGTCTGGTATATTGTTGTCATCGTTTTAGTCGTGATACTTGCAATCTTTGTCATTTCGTTTGTCAGACGTCATCGTGACCAGTTTGTGTAAGGTAATCTAGTTATATTTTTCGTAAAAGATTAAAGATTAAAGATTACTATTCGTAAAAGATTAAACTTGCTTTTCATTAATAATCTATTGGGAGTTTATTAGGGGGATTTATTTGGAAACAAATTTACTGATCGCCGATATTACACCGGATCATCTGATCAATGTGTTCGGCCATTCAGATCTTTATACAAAAACGATCGAACGGACGCTGGGGGTGGAGATCGTTATCCGGAATGACGGAATTCGGATTTCCGGAGAAGAGAATGCTGCGAAACGTGCAAAAGACGTACTGGAAAAGCTGATCGAGCTTTCAAAACGCGGCAATCTGATTTCTCAGCAGACAGTCGATTACGCATTGTCCTTATCGGCGGAAAACTCGTCCGAAAAGCTCATCGAAATCGATTCGGATATTATCTGCCATACCGTATCCGGAAAACCGGTCAAGCCAAAGACGATGGGGCAGAAGCGGTATGTGGATGCGCTTCGGAAATCGATGATCACGTTTGGCGTCGGTCCTGCCGGAACCGGAAAAACATATCTCGCGATTGCGATGGCAGTCGATTCTTTTAAAAATCAGGAGGTCGACCGGATTATCCTGACCCGGCCGGCGATTGAAGCGGGTGAAAAACTCGGATTTCTGCCTGGAGACCTCCAGAGTAAGATTGATCCGTACCTTCGCCCGTTATATGATGCCCTTTATCAGATTCTCGGGCCGGAAGCTTTCCAGCATAATCTCGAAAAAGGATGCATCGAAGTAGCTCCGCTTGCTTATATGCGCGGCCGCACGCTTGACAATGCATANNTCATCCTCGACGAAGCGCAGAATACGACTCCTTCCCAGATGAAGATGTTCCTTACGCGAATCGGCTTTAACTCAAAATGTGTCGTGACAGGAGACCGTACGCAAAAAGATCTCCCCGCTGATACGCAGTCAGGATTAGACCTCGCGCTACGGATTCTTCGGGGAATTGACGAGATTTCGATTGTGGAACTGACAAATCGCGATGTCGTACGTCATCCGCTCGTACAGAAAATAGTCGAAGCATACGAGAGATTTGAAGAAAAACAGTCTGAAAAGGACCGGAATAATGACCGTAACTATCGAAAAAGAAACTGACCAGAAACTTGATTTTGATTATGAAAAGCTGATAAATGACGTAGTCAATGCAGCATTGGACTACGAAGAATGCCCGTATGAGTCTTCCGTTGAAGTTATCCTTACCGATAACGCTTCCATTCATGAGATAAATCTTCAGGAGCGGAAGATTGACGCGCCGACAGATGTCCTTTCATTCCCGATGGCCTATTATGAAACGCCTGCTGATTTCGACGGATTAGAAGAGCAGGATGATGTGTTTGATCCGGATTCCGGCGAATATATGCTGGGAGACATCATGATTTCACTTGAAAAAGTGAAGGAACAGGCCGAAATGTACGGACATTCCGAGAAACGC
>DCGM01000054.1 GCA_002315255.1 Lachnospiraceae bacterium UBA1778 | reverse complement strand
CATATACAAAGGCAACGTAACTTTCTTTTCATCTACACCGACATTTTGATTGGACAGCTTATAACCTCGCAGAATATCGGGCTTTTTTAGGAGATTATCGAGGCTCCTTGTTTTCGATCTGCCAGCTTTCACTTCAACCGGTGTTATACCGAGTTCACCTTCCAAAAGGAACTCCACTTCAGCAGTTCCGGCTTCGTTTCGATAGAAGTGCAGGTCGGAATAGCCTTTCTTTATCAGCATATCTGCGATTAAGGCTTCATATAGCCCGCCTTTGGCAGTCTTTAGAATGATTGAAGCAGAATCAGCATCGGGAACTTCGCTAAGCAATGCTCGCATGATGGAATAATCAAATGTGCAAATGAGAAGACCGATATCTGTCGGATAGAGGCGAACATTGTCCGTGACTTCGTGAAGACTGAGCGGGTATTCTACGAAACCGACATTTTTTACACTGACAGCCATATGAGAGCTTTCCAGCCAGTCAATGCTGGTCTCAAATTTTCTGGCATTTCCCTTTTCCTCTACAGCGCTGTATTGGAACTTGTGATTATCCTTCATAAGCTGTGCCGGAATGGAGCGATAGCATTTTTCAGCTTTTAACTTTTCTGACGGCAGGGCAAAGCGCGCTATATCTGCCAGGTAATCCCGATAGATCCGCTTCTGAACTTCATAAGCGGAATGATAATCCTTCTCAGCCAAGAAAGCGTTAATGACCTCGGGCATTCCGCCGAGCACCATATATTGGCGCAGAAGCTCCATAAAACGGTCATGAATCGCTTCTTCCACAGGGGAGAGTGTATGAAAGCGGTCTTTCACATGGGCAATGATATCGTCCTCAACGTTCAAGGCCCACAAAAACTCTTCAAAATCCAGAGAACTCATATCGAGATAGTCCACATAACCTACCGGGAAGGAACTGGTACGGTTATAGGCCATTCCGAGAGCGGAACCTGAAGCAATCGTATCAAAGCGAGAGTCTTCGGCTAAAAACTTTAAAGCGGTGATGGCTTCCGGACAATCTTGGATCTCATCAAAGAAGAGGAGCGTACTGCCTTCAATGATATGAACTTCGGGCATGATTAAGCGGATTCCCATAAGAATCGTATCCGCGGAAAGGCTTCCCGCAAAAAGGCTGCTTAACCCCGGATTCTCTAAAAAATTGAGTTCGATAAAAGAATCATATTCCTTCCCGAACTCTCGGATAATATAAGTTTTTCCGATCTGACGGGTACCGGATACGATGAGACTTTTTTTATTTTGAGAAGATTTCCATTTCTTCAGTTGGGCAAGAGCTTTTCTTTTTAGCATAGTTCCACCTCCGTCATCAAGATACTACAATATCGAAAAAAATGCAAGCGTGCATCTTTTTCCATCGAAAAATATGCACGCTTGCATTTTTTTCTATGTACACGCCCTTTTCGGGACATCCCACATTTACGGGATATACACGTACAGATACCGGAGAAGCTCCTGATAGAACAGCTTATCGAAATGGATCCCATCGCCGCGGTACCGGCTCTGGCGGACCATCCAGTAGAGGTCGATATAGTTGACGCCTGTGGATTGGCAGATTTCGCGTAACCGCTGGTCGAATACCGGGGCCTGCGCGAGGTCCGCCCGCGTCGCGCCGAAGGCATTGGAGGGCGGGGTGAGAGAGAGGACGTAGACGTTCGATGCGCCGACGATCGGGATAATCTCATCAAGCATCTTCCGATAGTCCGCTTCATAGGCGTCCATCCGCTCCATATAATGATTACAGTCATTGAGACCGGTGAAAATTACGACTTTTTCCGGCAGTTTTCCGGCGACGCTGGAGGTTTTCTCGGTTATCGTATCGATCGTCCCGCCGCGCTTATAAACGACCTTTGTGGCGTCGATCAGTTCGTACTCAATGAACGCCTGTGCCATCGAGTCCCCGAAGAAAACGGTGCGGTCAAATCTTGCGCGGATTTCGGCGAGTTCATCCGAAGATAAGGCGGTTATCGAGTTCGCATTGAGCTCGTCTGTAATGAACGCCTGAAGCTCCGAAAGAGGAAGCTTGAGAAGCCGGAGCGCATCATTTCCTGAAGTCGGTTCCGAAGCAGTGCTATCCGCTTCGGTCGGCGTAGAGGATGTCTCTTCGCCTGTGGAAGGCTCGCTTTCGCTTACAGGTTCGCTTTCCGTGGGCGGATTTTCACTGCTTCCGTCGGACGGCTCTGCACTGCTTTCGGCAGCTGCGCGGCTTTCGGCCTCGGCGGCCAGCTCGCTTTCGATGGAGCGGATCGCAGCATTGATTTCACGCAGGTCTCCATCGTTTAAGGCAGCCACATAGGACTCCTGACCGGGCGTGCTGACATTCCGCGCTTTATCCTTCATCGTATCAATGAAAAACACGGCTACAAACAGCATCGCAAATCCGAGAATCACAGCGATTCCGCATTTCATCCACTTTTTCACGGCTCCTCCTTCCCGGCCAATGCAGCTTCCAGAACCGTCTGTAAAGAAGAATCCTCAGAAAAAGTATTGGCATTATAAAGAATCAGAAGGTGGTCGAAGCGCCCCTGTTTCGCAAGCAAAAGAAGGTCTCCGTTATAGTACCGGGGGTCGATTACCGTGATTTCAGAGTAGTAGGGCGTTAAGAATCCGATAAAGGCATTCGCGTAGGAATCCTTGATCAATAAGAGCTTCCGGTCTGTTTTTGCGGTCGTGCGGATCGTAATGATCGGGTAATTTCCGCCGAGGAAAACCTCATACGGATCGCCGCCGGTTAATCCGTCGGCAGAATAAAGGGAGGTGGTGATGCGGTCTTCTTCCTCATAGTTTACGAGAACCTCCGGGCTCTTATCCGAATGATAGATTTCGACCGAATCGGAGACGGAAGCGAACGGAAGCCGCGCCGACAATGTGCCATAGAAGGAAGAACAGACCTCGTGGGCTTCATAAGTGAGCGCAGGCTCATTGGGAAGAACAGTAGCTTTCCATAAAGAAAACGCGGTATAAGCCCCTTTCGTCGTCCAATGATGATCGGTGCGGTAATACACCTGATTTCCCTTGATCCATTCTGCAGCCAGCGCATCGCGGGAATCGATTAAGGCGACTTTTTCTGTCATACCTGCGGCATCCAGTTTTTCTTTAAAGGAGGAATAGAACTGCTCCAGCCAATCCGACTCATTGTCAGTCGGGAAGCCGGCCGGAAGAATCGAAGAAAGCTCGGCATCGCTCTGAATAGTGCCGACCGCATCCGGAACGATCAGAATGCTGGCAGAACCGCCGACAGAATCGCTGGCAGAGCCGTCGACAGAACCGCCGACAGAGCCGTCGACAGAACCGCCGATAGAGCTTCCAGAAGAGTTTCCGGAAGAGCTTTCGGAGGAAATCCCGGTTGCTTTCAGAAAACGGATGAGAAGATCCTGAACCTCGGACTTATCGGCTTCCGTGAAACGCTCGATGAGATAATCATCCTTCGAAAGAACCGTATCGTCCGATTCCGAAATGCCGAAAAGACTCCGAAGGCCGGAGGAGAGGCGCACCCACAGGCTGCGGCCCGGGAATGTATCGCTGATCCAGGCTTCCACGTCCTCCATATAGCTTCCGGATAACACAGAATTCGAGGTTAACGCGGGATGCTTGCTTAACACGCGCTTCTCGAGCGAAGAATACTCCGCTTTCGGAAGAACGAGGATTAAAATGCCGAAGCTTAGGAGCAGAGTCACAAAAACGAGGGCAATGATCCTTATAGCTAAAGCACTATTCTTTTTATCTTTCTGAGAATCCATATACCCTCCTTTCTGAATTATCATAAACGACCTCGGGAATATCGTAGCCGCCTTTGCACCTATCCTAGAAACCTTTGTGTTAATCTTAGAACCTGAAATATAAGAACGGATTAAAGCTTTCGAAAATCAATGCGGCGACGCAAAGGATAAACAGAACCACCTTTATAACCGCGCCGAGGACAGGAGCCTTCGAAAGCAGGAACCGATACCCTTTCGAGATTACCGGCGTGCAGGCAGTGATTCCGACGATCATCAGAATCCCGTAGGACTTTACATAATACCAGACGGCAGAATCCGCGAAACCGGCTGCTCCGACGCCGAACAGGCCGGAAATAGAGGCCCACGCGTCAGAAATATTCGTATGGGAGAAGAAGACCCAGCCGATGATGACGAGGAACAGCGTCACGATCCGTCCAAGCGCCGGCACTTTCGCCCACAGCCTCCCAAAGACATACTTTTCGAGGATCAGAAGAATCGCGTAATACAGTCCCCATAAGAGGAAATTCCAGCTCGCGCCATGCCAGAGTCCGGTCAGCATCCAGACGATTAAAAGATTGAGGATGTGACGGAAGACGGAGACACGGTTTCCGCCTAACGGAATATAGACATATTCGCGGAACCAGGTTCCTAATGAGATGTGCCATCTCCTCCAGAAATCCGTGACCGAAGTCGCCATATACGGGTGGTCGAAGTTCTTCGGGAAACGGAAACCAAACATTGAGCCAAGCCCGATCGCCATCTCCGAATACCCGGCGAAATCGAAATAGATCTGCAAGGCGTAGGCGATAGCGCTGAGCCAGAACAGAAGGACGGTTTTCTCCGGCATTGTCTGAAGAGTTTCGTAAAGCTGTCCGAAATTATTCGCAAGGAACACCTTCATCGCGAGACCGCGGATAAAGCGGTCGACGCCGAGCCCGAAATTCATAAAAGTGGCCGGCCGCTCCGAAAGGCTGCTTTCGATATCGGAATAGCGGACGATCGGACCTGCGATCAGCTGCGGGAACATTGAAATATATAAGGCGAAGCTGATGAAGCTTTTTTGTGCTGCATTCTTGCCCCGGTAGACGTCCACCACATACGAGAGCGCCTGGAAGGTGTAGAAGGAAATGCCAATCGGCAATGCCACATTGAGCACCGGGAGAAAACGGAAGGTATCCTGCATCAAAGCATAGTATTTAAAGAAAAACAGGGCGCCGATATTCCAGAGTACGGCGAGCGCAAGCTCGAACTTGATGGCCGGATTTGCGAGCGCCTTCGAGCGTTCGATCAAAAGGCCGAAAGCGTAGTTTACAAGGATGCTTAAGATCATCAAAAGAAGATAGACCGGCTCACCCCAGGAATAGAAGAAGAGGCTTGCTAAAAGGAGAACCGGATTCTTTAGATTTTTCGGCACGAGATAATAGAGTATCAACGTGCAGGGAAGGAACAAAAATAAGAAAACGAGACTGCTGAAGACCATTACTGACCTCCTTTCAGGAGCGACAGGAATAATTCTTCGGCTTCGGCTGCGTTCGACGAAATCGAAAGCATGGCATACGGGCCCTGAATGACGATTTTCGCCGACCGGATCAATGCCATCTGATCGACCCCGTAATTCTCGAAGCACGTCGTCTGATAGGCGATACGGCTTTCAAAAGAAGCCCTTACCGTCTCCGCATATTCCGTGGAAACCATCTTTATGATCAGGAGTTCTTCCGCATCCATATTCGAAACGGGGCCGTAGTAAACGGCTTCCGAAATCACCGATTCCTCTAACCCGTAACGCGCCCGCACTTTTAAGATGTTTTCTTCCTGCAGCGCGTCCGCATTCATCAATGCTAAAAGTTTCGGCGCAGCTTCCTTTATCGAAATATCAGCGGTCTTTTTCTCACGGGACACCAGGAAAAGGAATAGGAAAAGAACCGAAAAGGACACAAAAAAACCGCTGCCGTAAGCCAGCGATGCTTTGTTAATGTCGGTTTTCCGATGCGCTTCCGATTCATGAAAAGAATCCTTCCAAAAGAATCATAATCTTATGATTTATCTGATATTTTAACATATTATGGAGAGTAAAAACAACTATTATTTATATGCCTGTTACTTCCCTTTGAATTCTCGGGGAGAAACCCCGACCATCTTTTTAAAAACATTGCTGAAATAATTCGGGTTACAGAATCCTAGAGCATCCGAGATCTGAGCTGATGTGAAATCAGAAGATAGAAGCAGACGTTTCGCGCTTTCAATGCGCAGCCCGTGCAAATAGCAGGGGATGCTCTTCCCCGTCGCCTGCTTGAACTGATGGCTGAGCGAAGAAACGGAGCAATTACATTCTTTCGCCAGATCCTTTTCCGTGATGGGAGCTGTGTAATTTTTTTCTAAGAAAGATACAGCCTTGCTGACCACATCATTATTCCCGCCGGTCCGAAGCTGCTCGGGGGATGAAATCAATTCGAGATAGAGTGCCGCAAACATCTCACATAACGGCTGGATCCGGACGCGCAATGTTTCGATATCCGGCAGAGAAGCGTCGCACGATTTTTCATAAATAGCCTTCAGCGTTTCCCCGTCAAAACCATATTTTGCCGCAAAATGCTTCATCTTTTCTTTCGCTGATGCAGGCTGGATCTGATACCCGGTCGCACTTAAAAAGCCTAATATCTTTCCGTCCGGCGATTCGATCGGAAAGATGAACTCGCCCATCCCGGCCGGACAGCAGCCGCAGAACGGTCCGGTTTTACAGTATTTTTCCAGCTTGCGCTGATGGTCAATGCACTGACGGAAAGCGGCCTCACTGGTTTTTACCTGAATGCAGAAGGGCGTCATATTGATATAATGCGGCGCGAGATACCCATAGTAGCCTTCCAGCGGGATCTGAAAGTTACGGAATACCACGCGGTCTCCGTGCTCCTTCTGCAAATATTCAAAGTAATTCCGGATATCAGCTATTCTTTTTGTGATCATACGGCTCCTTTTACGACGGTCAGGTGGCGTTTTCTCTAAATTTGCAAAATATTATATCTTTTTCACTGATTATTATCTTCTTTTTTTACTGTTTTTGCAATACAATTCTAATAACCAGTCAAAAAAACATTTATGCGATGATTCATTTCAAGGAGAAAAAAGATGTTTTATCAGGAACCTTCCAGGATGATTCCGGTTTACGGATCTTTTGATGTTGTAGTTTTAGGAAGCGGCCCTGCCGGCTTCAGCGCGGCTGTCGCAGCCGCCCGCACCGGTTCAAAGGTGCTGATTGTAGAGCAGTTCGGAGATATCGGCGGCGTAGCCACCATCGGTTCTATGAGCCATTGGACCGGGAATACCGAAGGCGGTTTCTACGAAGAAATCTTAAAACGCGGGGCGGATTATCCGACAGAAGAGCGCCCGCAGAATTTTGAATATATCAAATATATCAACACGGAACACCTGAAGACGGTTATGTTAAACATGCTGATCGAAGCGGGCGTTCAGGTCCTTCTGTATACGGTCGCGGCTGATGCGATCACGAGCGGCGAAACGGTCGAGGGCGTTATCATTGAAAACAAGTCCGGCCGTCAGGCTGTATATGCAAAGGTTGTGATCGATGCAACCGGCGATGGCGATATCGCTGCGCGCGCCGGGGCGGAATTTATTCTGGGCCGTGAGACAGACCATTCGATGCAGCCGATGACGCTCATGTTTAAGATCGGCGGCGTAGATTATAACCGCGCGATTTTCCCCGGCGGATTTGAGGAATACATTGACGTCCCGAAGGGGGAAGTGCAGCATCTGGGAAAGGCGCATCTGGAAGCGCCCGCAGGCCATGTTCTGCTTTATCCGAACCAGCTGCCGGGCGTGGTTACCTGTAATATGACGAATTGCATCCATGTGGATGGCACCAATGCAGATGATCTCGTGAAGGCCCAGGTAGTCTGCCGTAATCAGCTCGATAAGATCGTCGCATTCTTACGGGAATTCGTGCCAGGCTATGAGAATTGCTATCTGTTATCCACAGCGCCCTTTATCGGCATTCGTGAAACACGGCATTTTAAGGGCGTGCAGACTTTGACGGAAGAAGATATCCGTACCGCAAAATATTATGAGAACTGGGTCGTTACACATGCGTGCTTCAATTTTGATGTCCACAATATGACCGGCTCCGGTCTGGATGCTACCGGTGAACAGGCTGCCTTTAAGCCTACCAGTTATACGATTCCTTATGGCTGCCTCGTTCCTGAACGGATCGAAGGCCTGCTTCTCGCCGGCCGCAACATCTCCGGCAGCCACATGGCTCACTCCAACTATCGTGTGATGCCGATCTGCGCTAATATCGGCCAGGCGGCCGGCTATGCCGCCTCTTTAGCGATCCGGCATTCTATCCCGCTCCGTGATGTCAATGTGAAGGAGCTTCAGGAGCTTCTTCTCGAAAACGGCGTTCGGACTCCGTAAAGCGGAGGTGTTTTTACTGTATCACGGCACTTTTTAATAAAAAGACACGCAGGAGGGTAAAAAGTGTCATTGATTTCCCGGTTTTGATGCGTTACGATTCTATGGATAAAAGAAGAAAGGTGTCTTCTATGGATAGGATTGACAGCATACTTGAGAAAATGAGTCTGGAAGAAAAAATCTTTCAGCTGACACAGTATCCGATTTCGGTATTTATCGATACAAAAGATGATTTGGATGGCCCCAGAAAAGCGTATCAGCTTTCGGGGAAAAACATTGCGTTACTGGGAACGGTCATTAATCCCAATGATGCTGATGAAATGATAAAAGCGCAGGAGGAGCATCTGCGTACAGATCCGAACCATATTCCGTTAGTGTTTATGCGTGACGTTATTCACGGATACCGCACGATCTATCCGATTCCGCTTGCTTTAGCGGGCTCGTTTAATCCGGAGCTGGCAGAGGAGTGCGCGAAGATGGCGGCGAAAGAAGCCGCGTTAAGCGGAGTCCAGGTCACATTCGCGCCGATGGCGGATTATGTACGTGACCCGCGTTGGGGAAGAGTGCTGGAGTCCGGCGGCGAGGAGCCGCTTGTGACGGGGATTATGGGCGCTGCGCAGGCGCGCGGATTTCAGGGAGATGATCTTTCGGATAAAGACCATATCGCAGCCTGCGTGAAGCATTTTGCGGCATATGGCGCAGGGGAAGCCGGCCGTGAATATAATCTCGCGGAAGTATCTCTTCGGGAATTATATGAACATTATCTGCCGGCTTATAAGATGTGCATTGATGCAGGAGTGAAGCTTCTGATGCCCTCCTTTAATTCAGTGAACGGCGTTCCCTCCACGGTGAACAGCTTCCTGATGAAGAAGGTTCTGAAAGAAGAATGGAATTATGACGGCGCCGTAATCAGCGATATGTATGCGGTCAGCGAACTGATTCCGCACGGCGTGGCCGAGGATTTGAAAGAAGCTGCGGAGAAAGCGTTTACGAACGGCTGCGATATTGAAATGTGTTCGTCCTCCTATGTCCTTTATCTGAAGGAGCTTGTGGAAGAAGGACGGATTTCGGAAGAAAAGATTGATGAAGCTGCCCGGCGCGTCCTGATGCTTAAGGAACGGCTGGGGCTTTTCGAGGATCCCTATCATGGCGCGGACCAGAAGGCGGCGGAAGCGTTTTATCTCTGCGATGAAAACCGGGCGCTCGCCAGACGTGCGGCGGAAGAGAGCGCGGTTCTTCTGAAGAATGACGGACTGCTGCCGTTATCTCCCGATGTGAAACGGGTGGCGCTGATCGGGCCGTTTGCGGACAGCCATGAGATAAAAGGCGCGTGGAGCTGTAAGGGACGTGACGAAGAATGCGTTTCGATGGAGGAGGGTGTCCGAAAGCTCCTTCCCGACGCGGAAATCACGGTTGTAAGCGGCTGCGGCATTGCGTGGAATGAAACAGACGCCGACCTTCAGGCGGCTGAAAAAGCGGCAAATTCTGCGGATGTAGTGCTTCTCTGCCTCGGTGAAGAGCAGTTCTGCAGCGGCGAAGCGAAATCGAGAACCGATCTGTCATTGTCACCTGCGCAGACAGCGCTCGCACGAACAGTTTTAGCCGCGAATCCGAACACCGCAGTGGTGCTGTTTACCGGCCGGCCGCTCGCGATTCCTGAGCTTTCTGCGAAGGCGCCTGCGATCCTTTGCATGTTCTTCCCGGGTTCAGAAGGTGGCAATGCGGCCGCGAATCTCCTTTTCGGCATCGCAAACCCGAGCGGAAAGCTGACGATGTCCTTCCCGCAATCAGCCGCACAATGCCCGGTTTATTACGACCGGACGAATACCGGCCGCCCGAACTGGACGGATAAGGCGGAACGGCTGCGGTATGCGTCGGACTATATCGATTGCGCGACGCTTCCGTTATATTCTTTCGGTCATGGCCTTTCGTATTCGAATTTCGTGTATGAGGAAATGAAGCTTTCGGCGAAAGAACTGCCGAAGAGCGGCTCGATCGGGCTCTCGATAAAGATAAAAAATGAAAGCGACATTTCCGGAAGCGAAGTAGTACAGGTTTACATGAAAGATCCGGTGGCCTCGGTAGTACGGCCGCTTCAGAAGCTTATCGCGTTTAAGAAGGTTTCCTTTAAGCCGCATGAAGAGAAGACAGTTCTTTTCGAACTGAATGACAGCATGTTCCTCTTCTGTGATATGGAAGGAAAACGGATCCGCGAGACCGGAAGGATCGAGATTATGACAGGCGAAGCTGATCACTTTGTACTGAAAGACGAGTTTGAGATGATATAAAGAAGCGCCGGCGGGAAGTTCCCGCCGGCGCTTTCTTATCGGTTAATCTTTCTTCTGATGATCTGCACGGTAGTTATACGGGGTAGTCTTTACAAAAGAAGAGAAGACACGGTCGAACGATCTTCTGTCGCTGAAGCCGACGAGGTCAGCGATGTCATTGACACTGATGTCTGTGCTTTCCAGAAGTTCCTTTGCACGCGCGATACGGATTCCGTGGATATACTTTAAAAGGTTGTTTCCGGTCGTCTGCTTGAACAGTCGGGAAAGGTAAGACGCGGAAATATGGAACTCGTTACAAATCGATGATGCGCAGATTTCCGGTGAGAACGCGTGCTTGTTAACATAATCGCGGATTTCCTCACTTCTCGCAATCACGCTCCTCTGCAGATCGTTCTGGTGGAGTTCGATCAGTTCGCGGAAGAGAAGCTGCACATTGCTCCGTAATTCCAGGATATTCTCTGATGCCAGAAGGAATTCGGGTGAAAGGAGCGAACCGCGTTCGGGAAGCTCATTGTCTGCCGGCTGACCGCTCGTATCTAGTCCGAGCGAGGTAATCAGAACATAAATCATACCATACATACGGAGCTGGAGAAGCTGCAGGGAATAATCGGCGCTGTGCTTCAGAACATAGTCAAAGAAGGACTCCAGCATCTGGTAAGCCACGTCATATTCTTTCGCCACAATCTTATTTCCGATGGTGTTCTCAATCTCGTAGCTCTTATCATGCTTAGGCTCGGCTTGCTGCTCGCGGCTGGGATAGATGACTCTGTTTTCGCTCGCACCCAGAAAATGCTTTTTTCTCAAATAAAGCTTCAGGCTGTTGTAGCGGTCATACAGCTGCTCCTTCGACTCGGTAGGTTCGCCGATGACGGCAGAAACGGCGATACCGGCGCGGCTTCTTAAAATGTCACAGCAATGAGAGACCGTCCTGTCAAAATCGACCATCTGCTTTTGCCTCTCCTCTGCGTTTACTGAAAGCAGCAGGATCAGGACGAGATTCCCTTCAACCAGTGTCATCAGAATATCATCGGAATCGAGCAGCTCGCTTACGATATTGTAAGTGGAATAATTAATCTGCTGTTTGTTCTGGTCATTCATCCGGTTGTAGTAGAAGATGGACTGACCGGAAGCGGGGGCGCTGAGGTTTTTCTTGAGGTCCTGGAAGAAGAGACGTTCTTCTTCCAACTCTCTGTTTGACAGTAAGTTCTCCGTCAGGAATTCGATGTCCAGAATCGAAATCAGGAAATCTGACCGCTGGAGGCGGAGCCTTTC
>DCGM01000031.1 GCA_002315255.1 Lachnospiraceae bacterium UBA1778 | reverse complement strand
CTCCCGAACAGATTCGTCAGATGATTAAAGAGAGCGACGGAGATGTTTTTGAAGAAGCACGTGCTTTAGAGCAGGAATTGACTTTCGATGAGGCGTCAAAGGCTTTCTCCCGTTACGGTGTGGAATTCAGCGAAGAAAAATACCGGGTTCTAGGGATTACACAGAAGAATTGCGGGACATTTACGAACCTGGCGCTGCTTCTTTCCGATCAATGCCCGTATACGACTAAAGTTGCCGTCTTTAATGACGAAACCTGCACGGTGTTCCGCGACAGCAAGGAATTCGGCGGCTCTGTACTGAAGCAGTTTGAAGACACCATCAGTTATCTCAAACTTTGCAACAAGACCAGTTCTGAAATCCGGGGTGTCGTCCGGACGGACCGGCAGGATTATCCGGAAGAGGCGATCCGCGAGGCGCTCTTAAATGCGCTTATCCATCGGAATTACAGTTTCAGCGGCAGCATTATCATCAATGTGAATGATAAACGGATGGAGTTCATCTCGCTCGGCGGCTTACTTCCCGGGCTGACGATGGATGACATCCGTATCGGCATTTCTCAGCCGAGGAATAAGAATCTGGCGGAGGTATTCCACCGGCTTCGCCTCATCGAAAGCTACGGGACCGGGATCCGCCGTATCTATAAACTCTACGAAAAATGCGAGGTTCCCCCTGCGCTGGAAGCCACCTCCAATGCGTTTAAAATCACATTGCCAAACATGAATGAAGCCACACCTCCGGCGCCTGATGAAAGCGCCATCACCTATCAGATGCGTAAGGTGGTCAATTATATCGCGGAAAACGGCCGGGCAAGGGATGCCGAACTTGAAAAGCTCCTGGGCGTGAAACATACGCGGGTCTATAACCTGACTCACGAGATGAAGGACCTGGGCCTCCTGATTATCGAAGGAAGGGGAAAGGACAAAACATACTTGCTGAAATACCGGCAGGAATGAGGATTCTCCGGTTTCGTGTAAAAAAACAGTAAAAATCAGTAAAAAAACTGGTTTCAGGCGCTTTTTTCATAAGAAACGCTTGCTTTTTTCAGTAGAAACACTTGATTTTTTTGTTGACAAGTGGTAGTATCTATAGGGTTGATAGTGTTGTAGTAAGGAGTGGGCGCAAAGTTCACTCCTTTCTTAATGCAGAACGGCCGGAAAGGCCGCCCCTGAAAGGAAATGTGAATCATGGCTCAGCATGAAGTGATTGAGCAGAAGACGGAAGAACTTGTCCAGCCGGTTCTGACAGATAACGGCTGCACGTTAGTCGACTGCGAATATGTGAAGGAGGCCGGTACCTGGTATCTCCGCCTTTACATTGACAAAGAAGGCGGCGTCAATATCGACGACTGCGAGAAGGTTTCGCGGGCATTGTCCGACCTCCTCGACCGCGATGATTTCGTCCCCGACGTCTATACGCTTGAAGTATCAAGCCCGGGACTCGGACGGCCGCTGAAAAAAGAGAAGGATTACACGCGGAACTTAGGGCGTGAGATCGAATTCCGGCTCTATCAGCCGGTCGACGGAGAAAAAGATTTCGTCGGAACCCTGAAGGCGTTTGACAAAGAGACGATGACGGTCGACGTCCGGGGAAAAGAAATGGTTTTTAACCGCAAAGATATCGCAAAAAATAACGAATACGTGGATTGGAACGCGTGACCCGCAAAGGAGGAAGGAAAAGACAATGAATAAGGAGCTTTTGGATGCGCTGTCAGCATTGGAAAAAGAAAAAGGAATCAATAAGGATTCGATTTTCGATGCGATTGACGCGTCCCTGAAGAAAGCATGCGAAAACATGTATGGAACGAGCGAGAACGTCATGGTTTTCATCGACCGTGAGACGGGCGACTTTACGATCGAACAGGAAAAGGAAGTCGTGGAAACCGTCGATCCGGAGTTTAAGGGACTCCAGATTTCGCTCGCGGATGCGAGAAACAATGAGCCGACCGCTGAGATCGGTGACAAGGTCCGTATCCCGGTCATCTCCCGCGAGTTCGGGCGGATTGCCGCGCAGAACGCGAAATCCATCATTCTTCAGAAGATCCGTGAAGAAGAGCGTCAGACCGTCTCTGAATATTTCAATTCCTGCGCGCATAAGGTTCTGACCGGCGTCGTCCAGCGTGTGTCGAACGGAGTCATTTCCGTCAACCTCGGCAAAGCGGATGCTGTTTTAAAGCAGGAAGATATGATTCCGGGCGAAACGTTTGAACCGACGCAGCATATTAAGGTTTATGTAGTCGGCATGCGTGACGGCGGAAAAGGTTCGCGCGTCGAGATTTCCCGTACGAAGCCGAACATGGTCAAGTGCCTCTTCGAGAACGAAGTCGCCGAAATCAAGGAAGGCATCGTCGAAATCAAGTCTGTCAGCCGCGAAGCCGGTTCCCGTACGAAGATGGCTGTCTGGTCCAATGACGAAGCGGTCGATCCGGTCGGCGCCTGCATCGGCGTGAACGGAAGCCGTATCAATCCGATTGTGAACGAGCTTCACGGGGAAAAGATCGACATCATCCGTTGGGATCCGAACCCGGCCATCCTTGTCGAGAACGCATTGAGCCCGGCAAAGGTAGTTGCAGTTGCAGTTGATGAAGACGAAAAGGCGGCGCTCGTCGTCGTTCCGGACAACCAGCTGTCGCTCGCGATCGGCATGAAGGGCCAGAACGCGCGTCTCGCTGCACGTCTTACGAACTTTAAGATCGATATCAAGTCCGAGTCTCAGGCACAGGAAGAAGGCCTGTTCGATGAGTACGAGGAGAGTTACAGTGATGAATCCGGTGCGCCGGAGGACGGAGAATAAGGGTTGAAAAAGAATCATCTTTTGCGGCAATGCGTCGCCTGCCGGACGATGAAAGAGCGGGAATCGCTCCTTCGGATCGTCCGGACAGAGGAGGGCTTTTCGGTGGACCGGACGGAAACATGCGGCGGCCGGGGCGCCTGGATCTGTAAGGACGGAGCGTGCATTGACGCACTGCTGAAAAAGCATGGGCTCGACCGGTCGTTCAAATGCCGCGTCAGCGAATCCTCTTATGAGGCGCTCGCGGAGGAACTCCGGAAGGAACTGTAAAAAGGAGCGGAAGTGGATAAGATCCTGTCACTTTTAGGAATTGCGCGGAAAGCCGGAGCGGTCGTCTCCGGAGAGTTTTCCACCGAAAAAGCGGTGAAAGAGAAGCGCGCGCTCCTCGTGCTTGTAGCAGAAGATGCTTCTGACAATACAAAAAAGCTCTTTTCCGACAAATGCCGGTTTTACGGTATTCCGGAGAAAGAGTACGGAACGAAGGAAACATTGGGGCATGCGCTCGGGGAAGAGCTGCGTTCCTCTTTGGCGGTTTGCGACCGGGGGCTCGCCTCGGCCATTGAAAAGTTATTATAATAGTGGGGAAAAAAGATGGCAAAATTGAGAGTACATGAAATTGCAAAGGAACTGAACGTCGATTCGAAAGACGTTATCGAGTTCCTTGGAGGCGATCTGAAACCGGCATCAGGACTGGAAGACGCGGACGTGGAGAAAATCCGCAAGAAGTTTTCCAAGAAAGCGGAAAAACCGGTAGAAAAGACGGCGGAAAAACCGGCAGCGAAGACTGCTGAGAAAGCGGAAAAGCCTGCGGAGAAGCCGGCAGAAAAACCGGCCGTAAAGCCCGCAGAGAAGGCGGAAAAAGAAGAAATAAAAGCGTCGGAGAATCCGGCGCCGGCAAAGGCCTCTTCTGACACAGCGAAGAAGAAGCCGGTCTTCCTGTTCCGTCCGGAAAATGCGAAGCTGAATAATACGAAGAACGTGGCAAAGACCCTTCAGGGAAATACTGCGCATCCGCAGAATTCACGTCCTTCTGAGAAGGCTCCGGCACGTCCGCAGCAGACCTTTACGCCGAATACTCCCGCCCCCACCGGTGAAAAGCGTATGGTGATCAAGCCGACGGTTCCGAAGACTGCAGAAATGTATAAAGAGAACGCTTCTGACGGCCAGCATAAGATTACGGACACGACGGAAGTCGTCCGGAAGATCCGGAAGGAAGAAGAAGCGGCGAAGCGGGCGGCAGAAGAAGCAGCACGCGAGGCCGAAGAGGCTGCAAAAGCAGCTGCAGAAGCTGAGAAAAGGGCGGCTGCTGAGGCTGCAAAAGCAGCTGCAGAAGCTGAGAAAAAGGCGGCAGCTGAGGCTGCAGAAGCAGCGAAGCCGGAGACTGTGAAGGCAGAGAAGCCTGCAAATCCGGACAATGCTCCGAAGACCGAGCGTAACGATGGCGATAAGACCGACGAAAACGGCAAGAAGAAGCTGAATTTCGTCTTTAGTAAGAATAATAACCAGCCGGCAGGAAGACCGCGCCCGCAGGGCCAGGGCTACCAGAACCGCGACGGCCAGGGCTACCAGAACCGCGACGGTCAGGGCTATCAGAACCGTGACGGTCAGGGCTATCAGAACCGTGATGGCCAGGGTTATCAGAACCGCGACGGCCAGGGTTATCAGAACCGTAACGGTCAGGGTTATCAGAACCGCGACGGCCAGGGCTATCAGAACCGGAACGGCCAGGGCTATCAGAACCGTGACGGCCAGGGTTACCAGAACCGGAACGGCCAGGGCTACCAGAACCGGAACGGTCAGGGTGGTCCGGGCGGCTTTAAGGGCGCACCGGGCAGCGGATTCGGCGCAGGAAAGGGCGGAAATACTGGAAACCGCGGCATTTTCTCCGATTCGAACCGGACCGGAAACTCGAACATCCGCATCAATAAGGATAACGCGGGCGGCGGCAGCGCATTGTCGAAGAGCGACGTCCACGGCGGAAAGAAGAATGTTAAGACCGAGCGCGATAAGGGCAATTACGATCGCAACGGTGCGAATAAGAAAGCCGAGAACTTCAAGAATCTTTCGAAAGACGGCGGCGCAAAGAAGACCGTGAAGAAAGAGGAAGAAGTCATTAAGATGATCACGCTTCCCGCAGTCATCACGATGAAAGAGCTCGCAGAGCGTATGAAGCAGAAGCCGGCAGACCTCATTAAGAAGCAGTTCCTGCAGGGCAAGATGTATACGGTCAACTCTGAGCTTTCGTACGAAGAAGCAGAAGCGATCGCGCTCGATTATGAAATCCTCTGCGAAAAGGAGAAAGAGATCAATGTGATCGAAGAACTCCTGAAGGAAGAGGCGGAGGACGAGAAGGATATGGTGAAGCGTCCGCCGGTCGTCTGTGTCATGGGCCATGTCGACCACGGTAAAACTTCCCTTCTCGATGCGATCCGTGCGACGCATGTGACCGACCGCGAAGCAGGCGGCATCACGCAGCATATCGGCGCTTACATGGTCGAATGCAATGGCGAACCGATCACGTTCCTCGATACGCCGGGTCATGAAGCCTTCACGGCAATGCGTATGCGTGGCGCTCAGGCGACCGATATCGCAGTCCTCGTGGTCGCAGCGGATGACGGTGTCATGCCGCAGACGGTCGAAGCGATCAACCATGCGAAGGCAGCAGGCGTTGAAGTTATCGTCGCTGTGAATAAGATCGATAAGCCGGCAGCGGATATCGACCGCGTGAAGAATGATCTTTCGAAATTTGAACTGATTCCGGAAGAATGGGGCGGCAACACGATGTTTGTCCCGGTTTCCGCGAAGATGCATCAGAATATTGACGACCTCCTGGAGCGCATCCTGCTCGTGGCGGAAGTCCTCGAACTGAAGGCAAACCCGGACCGTGAAGTCCGTGGTCTCGTCATCGAAGCGAAGCTCGACAAGGGCCGCGGCCCGGTAGCCACCGTCCTCATCCAGAAGGGTACGTTAAAGGCGGGCGACTTCGTTTCCTGCGGTTCGTTCTACGGACGTGTCCGTGCAATGCTTGACGCAGACGGTAACGCGATAAAGACTGCAACTCCGTCCACTCCGGTCGAAATCCTCGGCTTGAACGGCGTCCCGAATGCGGGCGAAGTCTGTATCGGCCATAAGAATGAGCGCGACGCGCGCAGCTACGCCGAGACGTTCATTGCAGAAGAAAAGAAGAAGATGCTCGCGGAAACGAAGAAGCATCTTACGATGGACAGCCTGTTCGCAGAGATTCAGGCCGGCAATATCAAGGAGCTCCCGATCGTCGTCAAAGCCGACGTTCAGGGTTCTGTCGAAGCGGTCCGCACCTCTCTCGAGAAGCTTTCCAATGCAGAAGTCGCCGTTAAGGTGATCCACGGCGGTGTCGGCGCGATCAGTGAGTCCGATGTCGCATTGGCATCCGCGTCGAACGCTATCATTATCGGCTTCAACGTGAAGCCGGATCAGCAGGCGAAGCAGCTGGCAGAGTCTGAAAATGTCGACCTGAAGCTCTACCGTGTCATTTATCAGGCGATTGACGATGTCGAAGCCGCGATGAAGGGTATGCTTGCTCCGGTTTACGAGGAGAAGGTTCTCGGTCACGCGGAAGTCCGCCAGACGTTCAAAGCGTCCGGAATCGGCGTTATCGCAGGCTCTTACGTGCTGGACGGCACATTGGAGCGCGGCTGCCAGGTCCGCATGAGCCGCGCAGGCGAGCAGCTTTACGACGGTCCGCTGGTCTCCTTAAAGCGTTTCAAGGATGACGTGAAGGAAGTCCGCGAAGGCTACGAGTGCGGTATCGTGCTTGAGAAGTTCAATGATATTCAGGAAGGCGACCTGTTCGAGGCTTATAAGATGGTCCAGGTCGAGCCGACGCTGAGCAAATAAGATGATCGCTGCGGGCTCGTAGTTTTCCGAGCCCGCAGTCCCTATGAATGAGGTAAATTATGCGAAAAGGCAGTATCAAAAACACCCGTGTCAATGCGGAAGTCGCACGCGCCCTGTCGGAAATCATCCGAAATGTTAAGGATCCGCGCGTCCACCCGATGACCTCGGTCCTTTCTGCGGACGTTACGCCGGATTTAAAGTATTGTAAGGTATTTGTAACGGTTTTAGCAGACGCGGATGCGAAGAAGGAAACGATGGAGGGCTTAAAGAAAGCGACTCCGTTTATCCGCCATGAGCTCGCCACGACGGTCAATCTCCGCATCACGCCGGAGATTCTCTTCGTGATGGACGAGTCGATTGAAGGCAGCATGAAGATGCATAAGCTGATTGAGGAAGTTCGCACGCACGATCAGGAAGTGATTGCGGCGCGCGGCGATAAAGATGAAACGGAGGAAAATGAAGATGATGATTTCTGATGTGATTACCCCCGAAGTCCATACTGTAGCGATCGTCGGCCATGTACGGCCGGACGGCGACTGCGCAGGCTCTGTAACAGCGCTTTATACGTATCTACGCGACAATTATCCGGAGATTACGGTAGTTCCTTATCTCGACCCATTGACACATGAAATTGCGTTTTTAGGGAAGAAATTGCCGATTAAAAAGACGGATGGCGCAAGCGAAAACTACGACCTCGCGTTTTCATTGGACTGCGCGCTTGAGGAACGGATCGGCGCGGGCGCGAAGGCGTTTTCCGAGGCGAAGAAAAAGGTCTGCATCGACCATCATATGACGAATCCCGGCTATGCGGATGAAAACGTCATCGTGGAGCATGCTACCTCGACCTGTGAGGTTTTAGTCTCGCTGATGGAAATGGATAAAATCAGCGATAATACGGCAATGCGCCTCTTTACGGGCATTATGACCGATTCCGGCGCGCTCCAGTTCGATACAGTTTCGTCCGAGACGCTTCGCATAGTGCTGGAGCTTCGCGAGAAGAACGTTGATTATAGCGGCATTATCCGGAAATGCGTCACGTCGACGATGTACAGCATTCTTCGCATCACCGCGAAGGTGATTCTCGACAGCGAGATGATCCCCCTTCACGGAGGAAAGTCAGACGGTAACCTCTTATTCGCAACCGCGTCTTTGGCGCTTCAGAAGGAATATGGCGTGCCGTCCTCCGAGCTTGGCAGTATCGTCCAGAAACTCAATGATACCGAGGAAGCGACCGCCGTCATCTTTTTCTATGAGACGACGCCCGGCGTCTATAAAGGTTCGCTTCGCTCGAAGAAAGGGACCGATGTCGCAACGATTGCGAAAGCGTTTCGCGGCGGCGGTCATATCAACGCGGCCGGTTTTGAAACGACGGACATCCCGGCAGCGCTCGAGTTTATCAAGGATAAATTGCAGGAACAGTTAAGCAAGGCGTGATCATATCCAAATAAAGTTCAGAAACAGTTATGAACGGTGTGATCATATTCAATAAAACGCAGGAACAGTTATGAACGGTGTGATCATAGTTAATAAACCGCAGGAATTTACGTCGTTTGACGTGGTGGCGAAGCTCCGTGGGATTTTGCGGGAGCGGAAGATCGGTCACGGCGGAACGCTTGACCCGATGGCGACGGGCGTCCTTCCGGTGTTCGTCGGAAACGCGACGAAGCTCTGCGATTATCTGGGTGATCATGAGAAAACATATGAAGCGGAGATGACGCTCGGCATCGCGACCGATTCCGAGGATATCTGGGGAAATGTGACGGAAGAGATTCCGGCGCCGGAGTTTTCCACAATCGAGCTGGAAGCGGCTTTTTCCCGTTTTCGCGGGAAATATGACCAGACTCCGCCGATGGTGTCGGCGAAAAAGATTGATGGGCATAAGTTATATGACCTCGCGCGGCAGGGGAAAGAAATCGAACGCCCGGCTGTAACGGTCGAGATCAGCGAGCTTACGCTCCTCGAAAATGCGGGAGAGAAGGTCCGGTTCCGCGTGACCTGCTCGAAGGGGACGTATATCCGCACGCTCTGCAAGGATATCGGACAGGCCCTCGGCATCCCGGCCTGCATGAGCGCCCTGAAACGCTTAAAACACGGGGCTTTTTCCATCGAAGACGCTTTTACCCTGGAGGAAATCGAAAACCACGCGAAAGCGGGCGAAAGTGCCGTTTTTTTGCGTTCTACGGCCGATGTGTTTACAGGGCTTCGGGATATTACCGTAACAGAGCAGGGACTTCGGTTTCTTTTGAACGGAAACGAGCTCACGAAGGACGAGACCCACATAGAAGGCGATTGTGGAAAACTGATCCCCGATGAGCTGTTCCGCGTATTTAGTGAAGACGGGCGGTTTTTAGCCGTTTACCGGTATGTGGAAGAAACGGGGAGATTCCGCGCCTATAAGATGTTTTTATCGGGATCAGGCAATGAAGGTATTTGACGGATTAGAAAATCTTCAGATCGAGCAGCCCTGCGCCGTGACGGTCGGAAAGTTTGACGGCTTTCACCTCGGTCATCAGGCGCTCTTAAATGCGGCTAAAAAAGCCGCGGAACAGGGCCTTCATACCTGTGTAATAATGATCAATTTTTCCACTCCTGGCTTTTCCGTAAAATCGGACAGAAACGCAGGGCGAAACAGCATATTGACCTATGAAGAAGCCTGTGAATTCCTGGAAACTTTAGGAATCGACATTTTGATCCGCATCCAGTCGGATTCCGCTTTCTTTTCGATGAAACCGGAAGAATTTTTAACAGATTTTCTTATAAAGCGCCTTCAGATGAAGGCAATCATCTGCGGACAGGACTTCCGCTTCGGAAAGGACCGTGAAGGGGATACAGAGATGCTTTCACGGGCAGCTACGGAGTACGGATTCACCTGCGAAATTGTGCCAAAGATGGTGCTTTCGGGCGAACCCGTGTCGAGCTCCCGGATCCGGAGCGCATTGAAGGACGGAGAAATCGGGAAGGCGAACGAAGCGCTCGGGCGGCCGTATTCTATTTCCGGAGAAGTTATCCACGGAATTTCGTATGCGGGCGGCTGGGGATTTCCGACCGCGAATCTGATTCCGGACGCAGGAAAAATCCTGCCGAAAAAAGGCGTTTATCAGGCGTATTCCTGGATTTCCGGCGAGAAAGTGAAGGGGATTCTGAACCTTGGCACGAAGCCGACCGTGACGGACGGAAAAGAGATTATTCTCGAAATCCATTTTATCGGCTGGTCCGGTAATCTTTATGGCGAAAAGCTGACCGTTTATTTTGAACGCTTCCTGCGCCCTGAAAAGCGGTTCCGCTCGATTGAAGCCTTAAAAAAGCAGATTGCGCGGGATATTTCTGCTGTGCGGGCTGGCCGGGCGGAGGATGTTTCTTCTGTGCGGGCTGGTCAGGCGGAGGATCAGTGACCGTTGATAACAGACGGAACGGGAGCGCTTCGGTAACCGTCGGCAGTAGCCGCAGATTATCTGAAATAATCGATAGGGATCCTTGAATTTTTGTGAGAAAAAGTCATTGACAATCGGGTACCATACATTTAGAATGAACATTGCACTTTGTGAGTGCGGCCATGGCCCGCACAGATTTATATTTCAACTGTTTTCAGAGGATGCTTATGTTAGATAAGATTAAAGAGCTTTTAGCGGTTCATTTTGATATTGACACGGATGAAGTCAATGAGGAGACCTCCTTCCGTGAGGATTTAGGCATTGATTCACTCGATCTTTTTGAGATGGTTATGGAGCTTGAAACGGAATATGGATTTGAAATTCCGGCAGAAGACCTCCAGGATATCCATACGGTCGGTGATATTGTAGAATATTTACAGGATAAAGGGATTACAGGCTAAAATTGCCTTGACAATTTCCTTGTATTTTGTTAATATAGCGGTTGTGCGTAAACTGGTTTCGGGGTGTGGCTCAGTTTGGCTAGAGCACCTGGTTTGGGACCAGGGGGTCGCAGGTTCGAATCCTGTCACCCCGACTTTTATATTAATATGCGGGTGTAGTTCAATG
>DCGM01000052.1:2918-3174 GCA_002315255.1 Lachnospiraceae bacterium UBA1778 | reverse complement strand
GCATTGACCGTCACGCGGAAATTATCCTTCTTCACCGGGGTTTTCGTATAGGAAAGGTCCGGCATCTTCACTTTCTTATGAAGGACTGCCGCCACTTCACGCGCCATGCCGAAGACGGACATGCAGTCCGGCCGGTTAGCGGTGATCGAAATATCGAACATCCAGTCGTCAAGTCCGAGAATCTCTTTCACGTCCGTGCCCGGCTTCGTATCTTCCGGAAGGACGAGGAGGCCGTTATAGCCTGCGCCCGGATACA
>DCGM01000052.1:0-2835 GCA_002315255.1 Lachnospiraceae bacterium UBA1778 | reverse complement strand
CCTGCATTGATCGTCATCACGCCTTCGACCGTCTTATGGTCTTTCGCCGTCGCATAAACGGTAGCGCCGACCTTCGCGACCGGGAAGATGCCGCCCGCATGCACATTGTCAGCGCCGCAGCAGATCTGGACCGGCGCGTCTTCGCCGAGATCAACGGTGCATACATGAAGGTGCGTTTCCGGAATCGGATCACAGGTCAGGACTTTTCCCGCGACTACATTCGAAATGTCGCGGCCGACCTGGTAGCGTTCCTCAACCTCGAAGCCGCAGGAGAAAAGCTTTTCTTCCAGTACTTCCGGGGTCACATCGATATCAACATAATCTTTTAACCAGCTAAGCGGAATTAACATGATTTTTCTCCTTTCCTCATCAGTCGTTAATCTGTTTCAGCACCCGAAGATCGGATTCGAACAGAAGCTTGATATTGTTATAGCCGTACTTCAGCATCGCGATACGCTCGAGACCGACGCCGAATGCGAAGCCGGAGTATTCTTCCGGATCGATGCCGCAGCCCTGAAGGACTTTCCGGTTGACAATGCCTGCGCCGAGAACTTCGATCCAGCCCGTTCCCTTGCAGAGACGGCAGCCCTTGCCGCCGCACTGGAAGCAGCTGACATCCACCTCGACCGACGGCTCCGTGAACGGGAAATACGACGGTCTTAACCGCGTCGTCACGCCGTCGCCGAACATCTGCTTTACCAGCTCGTCCAGCATGCCTTTGAGATCGCCGAGCGTGATGCCCTTATCGACGACCAGACCTTCCATCTGCGTGAACATCGGCGAATGCGTCGCGTCATCGTCAGAACGGAAAACCTTGCCCGGGGATAAGATCTTGATCGGCGGTTTCTTCGCTTCCATAACATGGATCTGGCCTGCGGAGGTCTGCGTCCGGAGAAGGAACTCCGGTGAAAGATAGAACGTATCCTGCATGTCGCGCGCCGGGTGATCCTGCGGCGTGTTCAATGCTGTGAAATTATAATAATCGTTTTCGATTTCGGTGCCTTCGAAGATTTCGAAGCCCATCGCTGCGAAAATATCGACGATCTGGTTGATTACCTGCGTCGTCGGATGCAATGCGCCCGGCTCACGGACCTTCGCCGGCTCCGTGACGTCGATCGCCTCGCTCTTATACCGAAGATTCATCTCTTCTTCCTGAAGCCGCGTGTTCAGTTCGTCAATGCGTGCTGTCGCCCAATCCTTCAGCTCATTGACCATCTTTCCGTATTCCGCGCGGTCTTCTGCGGCAATTTTACCCATCTCGCGCATCAAAGAGCCGATTTTTCCGCCCTTCGCGTCAAAAACGCCCTTCCGGTACTCGTAGACCGCACGCGCGTTCCGGATCTCTTTTAACTCGTTCATCACGTCATTTCGGATGCCCTCAAGTTTGCCTTTCAGTTCACTGAAATCAGCCATTTTCGTTTCCTCCCAAAATCATAAAAACCAATCATAAGGTTTTGCATCGACACATTATATGATGCACCACGGATTGCTTCACTTCGTTCCCGCAATCCTGAGAACATTCGCACTCCGGCACGCATGCCTCCGTGCTCATGTTCTTGCGGATCGCTAATGCCCGAAAATGGGCTTGTGCAAGCACGCCCATTTCCGCCATTGCTCCCCTGGTGCATCAAAAAAATCGCCTCTGAGTTTTCACTCAGGGACGAAAAGATTCCGCGGTACCACCCTGTATTCCCGGTTTCCCGGGCACTTCATTCTCATTAACGCAGATTCACGGTCTGCCCTACGCGCCTTCCGGTTTCAGGCAAACGGCTCCGGTGTGAAATTCGTCCTCTGCTTGAACACGGGAAAGCTTCCAGCCGCCGACTCTCCTTCTCTTTGTGAAAACAGATTCCTACTGTGCACCTTCACAGCCTTTACTGCGCCTATTCTATGATGAATGCGGTTAAAAGTCAAGACATAAAAGAAAAGCCTCCGGAAGATCCTTCCGAAGACTTTTCTTTATACCGGCATTATTCGGTCAGCCGGCGTTCCGTTTCAGCTCAGCCCTGGCTCGGTCCCTGATATTCAGCCGGACCAAATGCAAGGATTGCTTCAAAGATGAGGGACAGGAAAATAAGTCCTGCTGCGAATCCGCCGTTCTTTCCGAATGCTTTCGCTTTCTTGATGCAATGAATGATTGCGATAATCGGAAATGCGCCCGGGATGAAGAGCAGGAACATGAATGCGCCATTTCCCCAGATGTACTTGAACTCAATCCAATCTGAGTAGAACGGGATGATGCATTTCCAGCCTGCTTCACCGAACTTCTGGAACTGCTTCCATGAAACGATGATAAGGAAAATTCCTAATACAAGTGAGACTAAAAGAAGCGGAACCATAACGCTTGCTAAAACGCCAATAATCTCGCTCAGATCGCCTGTAGCCATCCCAACACTATCATAACCTACACCAACCATATCCATTTTGTACCTCTCCTTATTATATCGGCTGGCTTCGGCCAACCTTTTTGATGAATAAATAATACCACATAACCATAAATCCGTCAATGAAAGAAATATGCAAAAAAAGGTTATTTATTCACTCTGTCCCATCGGAATGGACTGTTTTAATTCACGTCGGCCGAATAATTAGCGAATATTTATGATTAAAAAAGAATAAAAATAGAGATGGTTGTTTTTTCAATCCTATGGTATACTGATTTCAACCAATTATCAGGAGGTTCGCTTTGAAATATGATTTTTCTTCCGTTCTGACGCGTCAGGATGCTTTAGCGGTGGATAAGATTCCTTTTGACCAGGCAGAAATCCAGCCAGGCTTTTCAAAGATTCCGATGTGGATTGCCGACATGGCCTTTAACACGGCGCCGGTGATTCA
>DCGM01000021.1:20305-20793 GCA_002315255.1 Lachnospiraceae bacterium UBA1778 | reverse complement strand
CGCGGACGGCGCTGATGGCGCTGATGGTGCGGACGGTAAAACGCCTGTGTTCCGGATGAACGGACAGATGCTTCAGTGGAAGTATTCGGATGAAGATACCTATAAAGACCTCATCGAAATCGCAAACGGAAAAGACGGTAAGGACGGAACGAACGGCACGAATGGTACCGACGGAAAGACCCCGGTTCTTCAGATGAGCGGCCAGAAACTCCAGTGGAAATATTCGGATGAAGATACCTTTAAGGATCTGATTGAAATCGTCAATGGAACGGACGGTAAGGACGGTTCTATCTGGTTTACCGGAAGCGGAGAACCCGGCGCAGGCATTGTAGCGAAAGCGGGCGATCTCTATCTGGATTCTACTACGAGTAATGTATACAAGTATTCCGGCACTGCATGGACGCTGGCAGCCAACATCAAGGGCGCTGACGGCGCTGATGGTGCAGATGGCGCTGATGGTGCAGACGGAAAAGACGGCGCAGACGGTG
>DCGM01000021.1:0-20215 GCA_002315255.1 Lachnospiraceae bacterium UBA1778 | reverse complement strand
GTGCAGACGGTGCAGACGGTGCAGATGGCGCAGACGGAAAAGACGGCGCTGACGGCAAAACGCCTGAATTCAGAATGAACGGCCAGATGCTTCAGTGGAAATACACTGACAGCACCACCTGGACCGATCTGATTGAAATCGGCAGCGGATCCGATTCCAGCGTACTGAAAGCAAAACCGGTCATTTTTGATACCGATTTCTGGACTGATACCGATGACCTTTCCGCAATCAGAATCCTTCTCTGGGCGGAACAGGAAGGAATGTGTGACATTGTCGGCATGATCGTGGACGCCGTCAATTCAAACAGCGCGAAGGCGATCAGCCGTTTCCTGGACTACGAAGGAAGAGGAGATCTCCCGGTAGCGCTGGAAAAGGCCGCCAATGATTTTAACGGAAGCCCGTGCTATTTCAATACATTGATCAAGGACTGGAGTTACGGATTATATGACTCCAATGATGACGCGGAAGACGAAAATGCCGGTGAATACTATATCAAACTTTTAAACAGTGTTCCGGAAGGCGAAAAGTGCAACATCATCTGCGTCGGATATATGACGGCTCTGGCCGGTCTTATGAATAAGGCCGAAGCAGACGAGTCCGTCATGGAACTTGTAAAGAAAAAGATTGATAAGATCTACATTATGGCCGGAAACTATCCGAGCGGCAGCGAGAATAACATCACCCGTAACGCGAGATCCAGACAGGCCGGTTATGACGCGATCAGCAAGACTCCTGAGTGCATTGACCTTATCTTCCTCGGATATGAGGCCGGTGTATCGGTCAAGTCCGGCAATAAAACCGGAACCGCGATCGGCGATTTTGATCTTTTATACAAGGCTATGGTGGACCATGGAAACGGCACGAACGCGAACAGCAGCTGGGATCCGATGACGGTCCTGCTCGCTGTTTATGATGATGCCGACGCAGCCGGTTATCAGCTGGTCCGAGGTACGAACACGGTCAATGCTACCACCGGCGCGAATACCTTCACGAAGAATGAAACCGGACACCACTACTATGTGACGAAGAAATATCCTGACGGCTGGTATGTGCATCAGATCGATTCTATTCTGGCGAAGAATGCATGGCCGCACAGGGAAACAGGAAGAGTTCAGTATAACCCCGGAAGTGAAGATTTCACCTTAACCGGAATTACTGTCAAAACAGCGCCGACGAAGACCACCTACTATGTAGGCGAATCCTTCTCAAGTGCCGGTATGGCGGTGACGGCGTCGCTTACCGGAGTTGAATCCGGAACTACAAAAACCGAAAATATTTATTCTTATTCTGTAAGCCCGACCGGTCCGTTTACGGAGGCTGGAACAAAAACGGTGACGGTTTCCTATACGCTTGGCAGCATTACGAAAACCGCTGACATTCAGGTAGCGGTTGTCACGCCTCAGACGTTTAATGTAGCCGTCAGCACGACAAACGGCACGAATACGGCGCTTACAACGATTACCCAGGGCCAGACTGCGGAGATCACAATCACCGCTTCGGAAGGCTACGATCTGCCGGAAACGATCACGGTTGAAGGTGCGACATATACCTATAACAGCACAACAGGAAAAATCTCCCTGTCCGCTCCGACGAAAGACGTAACCGTTACGGTTAGCTGCGTACAGCTCGTTTCGAGAAGCATCGCGGTATCGGTAACGAACGGAACTTATACCGGACCTTCTTCCATGACCAAGAGCGCGGAGATCACAGTCACCGCATCCTCAGGATATGCTCTTCCGACGAACATCTCCGTAACGGGAGCAACCTATACCTGGAATAAGACCACCGGTGTCATTGCCCTGAGTAAAGCGACTGGCAATGTAACCATCAGCGTTACCTGCAAAACTGAAACGGACGATGCGTTCATTGCTGTCGAACTGAACGGCAGCGAAAACTGGGCATTTAACCTTGAAAACGAGCCCAATAAGAACGGATTCTACAACTGCTACCTGATCGACAGCACCATCATTCCGGAGAATGCCGCGCTTTCGCTGACAGATAAGATCCCGACACAGGCATACTGCTCATGGGGCACTGACTGGAAGTGCAACGATGCAACCCCAAGTACCGAGCAGACTGAAAAGTGCTTCGGCTATTATGCGGCTGATCCGTCCATCTATTTCCGGTTCCAGTCGGATGTGGCGACCTCAGTTGAAACCTTTAAGCAGTATCTGTCGGAACATCCGGTCACGGTATACTTCTTAAAGGCAGGAAAGACGCCTCAGACCTATAGCATTACCGGAAACATTACGAATGGTTCTTTGGTCGGGCCGACCACTATCAATATCGCCGGTACTTCAAGCGTTACCCTTACACCTTCAACCGGCTATGTCCTTCCGGAAGCAGTAACGGTTACCGGCGCGACGAGCAGCTATAATAAGACCACCGGTGTGATCAGCCTGTCCGCACCTACGGGGAATGTTACCATTACCGCGACCTGCCCGGCCGGACAGCAGTATTCCATTACGGCTAATGTTCAGAACGGCAGCGCAAGCGGTCCTGCCAATGCAATCGGTTCGGCTACGGTCACTATAACGGCTAGTACTGGCTATGATCTTCCGAGTTCGATAACGGTTTCCGGCGCGACCTATTCCTGGAATGCTTCAAGCGGCGTAATCCAGCTTTCGAATATCAGTGAAAACGTAACCATTTCGGTAGTCTGCAAAGTTAAGGAGTCTGACTATATCGCTGTAGTATTAGACGGTGATGAGAACTGGGCGTTCAATACAAGCGGAGAACCGAATAAAAATGGAATCTTTAACTGTTATCTGATCGACAGCAGTATCGTACCGCTGGCGAAAGACCTGGATGTTAATTCGTCCAAACGCAGCTCCGATGCATATTGCTCGAACACTTACTGGGTAAACCAGACCGCAAACACCGGAAGAGATGCTCAGACGGATGCCTGCTTCGGTTATTTCTCAACCGATCCGTCGATCTACTTCCGATTCAGCAAGGATATCCCTGGCTACGCGCTGGAAGTAACGACTGTCGAAGCTTTCAAAGCATACCTTCAGGCGAATCCGGTCACCCTTTATTTCAAGAAGAAAGCGAACTAACTGCATAAAAGCGGATCTGGTGAGTGAAGTACACCACCAGATCCGCTTTTTTTATATCCGGCCGTCCTAGATTCATGCAGGGGCAGGGTGGCGGATCACATAAACAGCAGAGGGGATTCGCTGCTTTCGAAGGCTCCGTTAATGTAGTAGAGTGCCGCACCGAGCGCTGCCTGTGTGCGGCCCTCATTGGCAATCAACATCGTATAGCGGGAGAACGGCCATGCGTGGTTCGCCGTGCAATCCTCCACTACCGACAGGAAAAGCTCACGGTAATTCAGCATTTCGCCTGTCAGGATCACGTATTTCGGATTAAACAGGTTGATCAGGTTTGCCACACCGATTCCGAGATAATAGCCCGCATCCAGAAAGAGTGAGAGGGAATTGACATCACCCGCCAGCGCGAGGTTATAAGAATCTTCGACCACCTGATTCATAATGTCTACTGAAGGCACTACATTGATCAGCTCTTCCTCGGAAGCGCCGCTTTTTTGAATCAGAATCCGCTGGTACATGCCGCGGATCGAGCAGTAGCACTCGAGACAACCGCGGTTATGGCAAGAGCAGAGCGGACCGTTATTGTTTAATACCATGTGTCCGAGTTCGCCTGCGGTCCCTTCATGTCCGAAGACCGGCTCTCCGCCTAAAATGCAGCTCATACCGATACCATAGGAAAGACGGATCAGGATAAAATCGTCGTCCTTGGAAAGCTTCCGCGTCCATTGCTCCGCAAGCGCGATACAGATCGGGTCATGGATAATATGGACCGGAACGTGGAAATATTCTTCGACTATCTGCTTCAGCGGGACATTCCGCCAGTTTTTGAAGAATGAGTTATATAGCGAGACGCTGCCGCCCTTATCGACGGAGCCTTGAATGGCGATTCCGATGCCGAGAAGGACATCCGCGGTAAACGCATTCGTTTTCATAAAATCATTGATGATTGAGATCAACTGATCAATGACCTGGTCCCGCTCGAGGTTTTCAATGGAATGCGTTTCGGAGGCCAGCACCTGGGAGCGAAGGTTTAAGAGCAGGACAGTGACGCCTTCTACGTTTAAATCGATGCCGAGCGTCAGATTTTTATTCGGAACGAAATCAAGATAGTTTGGGTTCTTTCCGGCGACGGTCACCTTCGGCGGAATCTCACAGAGGATGTTCCGTTCAATGAGGTCCGAAATGATATTTGAAACTGCGGCCCAGGAAAGTCCCGTTCCGTGCTCAATGCTCCGGCGCGTACAACGATCCGTCTTCCGGATATAATCAAGCACCGAAAGCGCATTTGTATTTCGCATAAACTCATGTCGTGCAGGCATAGGACCTCTTTCCGCCGAACAGATGGCTTACATTAGAAATCAGGAACAAAACCTATTTTACTCATTCATGATAGAAAATCAAGAGCCCCGGCGCCTCTTCGGCTTTTGAAGTCAAAGCAGGCCGCGAGGCTCAAAATCATATAGATAAAATCCGGTTTTTGTTATTTTTCCAAGGTTACTCCGTAAAGCAGAAGGAAATAATCCGGATTCGTTACATTCACGGAAATTTTCTCAAGGACAGCATCATTTTCCGTATTCTTACGGATTAGAGCCGTATAATATTCTTCCCAGTTTTTATCGAACGCGACTTTGAAAGCGCGGCTTGCGAATGCGCAGCGGGGCTCAAAGTTAGTCGGACCGATCAAACCAAAAACCGTAGCGGTTTCGAGACCATTCCGAAGTGGGATTACCTTCTTCGCCCCGTCAGCGAAGTGAAGGGTATAGGAACCGAATTCTTCTCCGCGGATGCCGCTAAGCGGGTAGCCCTTGCCCATCGTCGCCTGTCCGATGAACCAGACCGCCTTCGCGGGGGAATTGACCGGAATCTCATAAGTGCCGGAGGCAACGGAGACCGTGACCGGTTTTCCTTCCTTCAGATAGACCTCCAATGCGCCTAAGTTGCAGAGCGGTGCCTTTAAGCAAGGACCGTTCGTGATATGGCGTTCTTTTTTATGGACATAAATCGGAGCTGCTTTTGATGCTTCACGGGCCTCTTCAAAGTACTTCGGATCCTGTTCCGGAAGTCTGATAGTCTGATAGGCATCACCCGGAAGACCGGCTCCTGTGACGATAAGCTCGTACGGTTCGTCGATATTCGGACGGCGGATCTTATCGATAAAATCGCGGAATGTATAGAAGCACGCCTTCGGCTTCCGATCCATGGTTACGATACCCTCGTCCAAAATGCCGCCATGGCAGGCCGGAAGACCGCGCTGCGCTTCATGGATATCCTGCCACTGCCAGTAGCTCATGCCGGCGAGACACGGTCCCGGCTGCGGGTTATTATGGATATCCCACATCGTTTCAGCGAACTCGCGGAAAAGATTCGGGTTGTCGACTACATAATAGCCTCCCCATTCGGTAAAGACTAACGGTTTTCCAGTCATGATCTCCGCACAATGCCAAAGCGACTGGCCGTTGACGTGCGTCGGATGCGTGCCGTACGGATGCATCGTATAGAAATCCATACCGACGATATCATACATGCGCTTCGTTTCTTCTGCGCCGCTGCAGCTCGCACCAGAGATGAGACGAGTCGGGTCACCCTCATGCGCGACACGGACGGATTCTTTCATAAAGTCTTCTTTAAAGACGCACTCATTGAACGAAAGCCAGAAGGCGACGGCGACCTGGCTACGGTCCCGCTTGATCACGCGGCGGAGGACTTCCAACGCGCGGGTCGTAATCTCGGTATTCTCGAGGTCATTCCACCAGAGTCCGGGCTCCTCGCTGACTAAAAGACCGATCTTTCCGGCCATACGACAGACTCTCCGGTCATGCGGATAATGGACGAGACGCACGAAGTTCGCGCCCATATGCTTAATCATCTTTAAATCCTGCTCAATCATTTCGTCCGTCATCGTGAAGCCGCATTCATCGGTCCAGAGGTCATGCCGGCAGACGCCGGTGATAAAGAGGTCCTCGCCGTTTAGCAGGAAGCGGTTTCCATCGGCAATAAGCTCTTTAAAGCCGACATCATCCGTATGGATATCAACCGTTTCATTGCCTTTATGAAGGGTGACTGTGAGCTCGTAGAGGTTCGGCGTATCCGGCGACCAGAGGTCCGGTCGCTCAAAATCGAAGGAGAGAGTGCCGTCCGCGACAGGAACTTTTGGAGAGACTGCTTCGGTATGACCGCTCTTTGAAAGAATAGCAGAAACGGTCATTTCGGCTTCCGCGTTCTCGACATTGAAATCGACATGGCAATGCGCCGCCGTAAATTCCTGACAGAGCTCCGCATGGAAGAAAACATCCGTGAAATAAGACGCTGCGGTTTCCTCCAGATAAACCGGGCGGATGATGCCGCTATAGCTCTTCCAGCCCTCGGTCGGGCCGTAGGGGGCATTGATATCCTTCAGGTATACCGTCAACGTGTTCATATCACCGAGAAGCGACGTGACATCATAATCATAAAACGAATAGGGGAGCATGACGCCGAGCTCGGTGCCGTTTAACACAACGGTTCCTTCGTAGGCGATTCCCTCGAAGCAGAGACGGACGGTTTTTCCGCTCTTTTTCTCATATGGGAAACGGGTTGTATAAATATTGTCGCCGCAGACAGAGTAGGAGCCTGGGACGAAGCGTTTTTCCGGGCTTCCGTCCGGAATCGAATAATCCCAAAGGCCGTTTAAGGAGATGCGGTTACGCGGGTTTTCCATTTGATCAGTCCTCCTGATAGTTCATATTCAGCCATATTATCTCCGCCGGACTGCAGAAAGCACGGGCGGAACAGTCTGAAATGATTCTATCACAAACCCGCACAAATACCTATAAAAAGCGGTAGAAACCAAAAAAACTTGTAATCCTTGGTTAATTTTCACAAAAAAACGCGTAAAGAAGAGCTCCAACAACGAAAAATAATGAAAATGACAAACGCGGAGGCATTCGATATAATGACAGTAGAAATATGTTGGGGGAGGTATGCTATGCTGTATACACTCAAGAAAAATCTGAAGAAAGCCGGCGCCCTTCTGCTTGCTGCAATGTTGGCTACGACCGTTCTTTTTGTGACGGCTCCGACGATTGCATCTGCTGCAGCGGGTCTTCCGGATGATTTAATTACCGCATGGGATTTTGAAAACATCCCGGATGATCTTTTCGAGAGCGGTCTGGCGCTTTCTGAGGAAGACTCCACCGGCGGAATGAGCTTTGGTTATACCGATGCGCTGAAGGGCGCAAAGAAAGGCTATAACGGAAGTACCGCAGTAAAGCTCCGCATCAATGCGGAATGCCCGACGAACCAGTATTGGTCATCCGGCTTTACTCTCCTGATCGAGAATGATTCGACGGCTGTGACCGACTGGTACGGCTTAAAGGAATTCTGGTTCTATGTGGACTGCTCCGAATTTAAAAACTGCTCCCTGAACCTGGATGTCATGATTGACGGCGTTCATCCCGACCTTTACGTTCCGTGTTATCTTGTAACGAACGGGAAGAGAACGGAAGCGCAGACCATTAAATCATGGGACGGCGCTACCACCGGCCGTATCAATGTCCCGACCGGTTTCAAAGGATGGGTCGGTTTACCGGCGGCTGCTTTTGACACGACGTTCGGCATCATCAAATCCGTCAGTTTCTGTATTGAACCCGGCAATGATGCGAAGAACATGCCGTTATCGCTGTATGTCGATCAGATTTCGATTGTGAAGGAAGATACCTCCGACGCATTGATCCGTGTCGGCGGCGATCTTTTCAATAAAGGCACCGACAAGGGGAATGCAACGCTGGCGATCAACCCAGATGAGCTTCACCAGGTCGTTTTGGATTATGGCGCATCAGGCGCATGGTCCGTCCCGTACATGGGCGACAGCGCATTCATAGATGAAGCGCTGAAACTTTTGTTCACTGATGAAGGCGCAGGTCTGAACGGCTATCGTCACAATGTCGGCGGCTCTGTAAAGGATGATCTTTCCGACGCAGTGACGAAGACCGGCGGAAGAGCGCCGCTGTCTCCGCTCAAAGAAGACGGGACCTATGATGAGAACCGCGACATCCAGTCCCTGCACGTGATGCAGAAACTGGTGAAAATGGGTACCATCGACAACTTCACGATCTTTATGAATACCCCGCCGTCCACGATGACGAAGAACGGCATGACCTCCGCAGATCCGTACGACGAGAATAAGTCGAACCTCCGTGAAGACTGCTATGAAGCTTATGCAAAATATGTAGTCGACATGGTTCAGTTATATAACTACCTCGGAATTCCGGTCAGTTATGTAAGTCCGATCAATGAGCCACAGCTCGATTGGGACAGCGGTTCGCAGGAAGGCTGCCACTATGGCGCTGACGAAGCATTGAAGATTTGTATGCTCGTTATCGACGAACTGAACGCACGTAAGAAAGAAGATCCGTCTATCGTTGCGAAGGTTTCTCTCGCAGAATCGAACTGCTGGAACGACAAGTCCTTCGTGAATTATTTCTTCATGAAGATGCGCACCATGCCGGAACTCTATTCGAATATAGACCATCTCTGCGCTCATTCCTATGGAACGACCGCTTCTCAGAAGAAGAAAGTTGCGACCGAACTCGAAGCGACCGGAATCGATCTTCCGCTCCGTCAGACGGAATACGGACCGAGCTATAGCGAACCGGATGCTACTGTCCGCACCGCAGTCAATGTAGCCCGTGTCATGTATGAAGATCTGACCATCCTTAATGTTGACTCTTGGACTTACTGGAGAGCGATCGGAAACGGTCTCTACACCGACTCTTTAGTCTACGCAAGCAAAGGAAGCTCCGTAGTCACTACGACGAAGCGTCTCTGGGCGATGGGAAACTATGCACGCTTCACGAAGGGAGCTACCCGTGTCGGTGCAGACGAATCGAACATGCCGAAGAAGGTTTATTCTTCCGCCTATGTCAATCCGCGCGATAACACTTTAGTCGTTGTCGTCGTCAATGAAAATGAAGAAGATCAGACCTTCTCGTTCTCGAACCTGAAAGCCGGCTCTGTCGCTACGGTTTATGAAACCTCTGTCATCCGCGATTTAGAGAAGCGTGGAACGATGACAGCAGATGACGGATATGTCCTCCCGGCACAGTCCGTCACGACGTTCGTTTTCAATGATCAGGATATTGACTATGCGAAGTATGCAAATCCGTATTCTGAGAAAGATGCGAAGCAGCAGGAAGAAGATCCGACCGTAGCTCCGACCGAAGAAGAGACGGAAGCTCCAACGGAAGCTCCGACCGAAGAAGAGACGGAAGCTCCGACCGAAAGCGGAAATGAAGGCGAAGGCACGGAAGCGCCGACGGAAGCTCCGACGGAAGCGCCGACCGAAGCCCCGAAGCAGGAAGAACCGACTCCGACACCGTGGACCGCCATCCGCATTGCGCTGTTCGTCATCATGGCAGTCGCATTAGTTGCGCTCGCACTTATCATTCTGAAGGCGAAAAAGAAGAAAGAAGAGAAGTAATCCACTCGCTTCATCTCGCAGAAAAACCATATTAAAAAATGCCCGGCCTCACATTCACTGTACGAAGTGCGGTCGGGCATTTGTTCACAGATAGTTCGTTGGATTTTCGGATAGGGAAAGAGTATAATTAAAGCAGATGAGAGAAGGACGGCTGAGGGCATGTCCGAAAAGAGTTTATAGTTCTCATCGCAGGAGGATTTTTTTAGAATGAGTAAAAAAGTGGCAGTAATTTTAATCGCACTTGCATTAGTATTAGGTCTTGGACTTGGCATTGGCGGGACGTTACTTGTAAAGAATGCGAAGAATACCGCAGCAGTCGATACCGGAAAGGATACTGGCATGGTTGGCGGCGTCCAGATGGCGAACCCGGTTGCAGGGCTTAGCCGTGAGGAAGCACTCGAAATCGCGGTCGCTCTCGCAGAAGGGAAAGATATGGGAAGCTGGCAGACGATGAGCGCTGACGAGTTCTTAAGATGGTGGGCAGATTCGAACCAGGAGGAATTAAACCCGGAAGAATAACTCATCCGATGTGAGACCCTATAGAAGCCCGATATGGGAACGATTGAGTTATAGGACTGAACGTGTTTTTTAAAAACCGCCTCAACCCCTTACTGATAAAGGGATTGAGGCGGTTTTTCCGTATCGTCGGAAGCAGTAGCAGGGGTTAGTCGATATAGCCCGGGCCGACGCCGGTATCATTGGCCCAGATCAATGCGATATCCACCCACTGCTGAAGCAGCGTATCCTGGCAGGCTGTTTCGCGGTTTCCCAGGGTGATTCCGTGCCAGCCGCTCTCGAAAAGATGAAGGTCAAACGGGACATTCTTTTCCTTTAACGCTTCCGCGAAGAGAAGTGAGTTTTCGGCTGGGACGATCTCGTCGGCGAGCGTCGTCCAGATGAAGGCCGGGGGCGTTTTTTCTGTCACATGGAGTTCTAAGGACCACCGGTCATTCTCGGGACAGATGTCGTTTCTTCCGGTCAATACTTTAAAGGCTTCGCGGTACGAGAATTCACCGGCGGAAATGAGAGCATAGTTTAATATCATGGCGTTTGGAAGGCACTTGCCGTCTTCTGCGCCCGGTATATAATCCGGGTTCGCACCAAACACCCCTAAAGCACCTGCCAGATGGCCGCCTGCGGAAGCGCCCATGACGGTAATCTTTTCCAGATTGACGCCCCATTCCTCCGCGTGCTCACGGATATAGCGGACTGCTGCCGCGGCTTCTAAAAGCGGCTTGTTTCCAAGCGGCGCACCGTTTGGATCAGGTTCCACCGTATAGTGGAGGATTCCTGCCTGATAACCGGCGGTCGTGAACGCCAATGCGAGCGTCTCCGCTCTGTTTATTCCGAGAAAACGATATCCGCCGCCCGGAATGACGAGCATAAACGGACGGTCATGATGCATGACGAATTCATATTCGGACTGACGGAGGATGAGGTCAAGTGAGGCCTCACAGCCCGGAAGTTTTACACTGAAACAATTCATATTCCGCCTCCTTACTCTTTATCCGTATTGAAGCCATGAAGCTTCAGCCATTCGATTTCCAGTTTTACCCAGGTATGAAGATGCGGGAAATGCGAACCATCCTCGGTGTCTGCCAGACTGATTCCGTGCCAGCCGTTTGAGTAGAGATGAAGGTCGAACGGAACATGGTGGGCGCGGAGCGCCTTTGCGAAGGCGACGCTGTTCTCCATCGCATTGACGGTCTGGTCGCCCTGAGACGCCCAGATAAAGGTGGGGCAGGTGTCCTCGGTAACATAATCTTCGGTCGAGTAAATGTCATTTTCAGGGCATGTGCCGGTGAAACCGGAAAGATTATAGACGCTTGAGTTATGACCGGCTTCTTTTCCGGTGATAACTGGATAAGTCAAAAGAAGTGCATTCGGATGCGTCATTTTCGGGTCGGTGCCCGGGAGACGGTCCGTATCTTTATAAAAAACTGCCAGAGAGGCTGCGAGATGACCTCCTGCAGAAACGCCGAAAACAGCGATCTTTTCCGGATCAATGCACCATTCCTCCGCATGCTCACGGATGATCGTGATCGCCGCAGCCGCATCCTTTAACGGTTCATCGTGAAGGAACGGGCCTTCATAATTCGGCCGGCAGGAATAACGGAGCACGACTGCCTGAAATCCTTCCTTCACGAACGTCAATGCGTTCGGCTCCGAATCGCGGTCACCGCAGAAAACATAGGCTCCGCCGGGGCAGATCATCACGCAGGGGCGCTTGTCTTTGCTGAAACTGAGCAGATTTTCCCGAAGAAAAACCTCGATAAAAGCATCCGAGTCCTCACGGACTTTCATGGTTAAAAACTTCATGTAACCTCCTAAAAGAGATAATGTGGGTAAGTGATTAAAGGCGAATCAGATTCGCTGTAAGCGGATTTCATTGGAACGGAGTCCGCTTATTTTACCGGTGGAAGATGACAGTGGTAAGCGACTCCCCATCTAAAAGGATTCCTTCCTCGGCTTTCGTATCCGGAAGCTCGCCGTAATTCCGATAATTATTCGTGACGATTGTGCGGCCGCCGTTCGTGAACGGAAGACCCTCGAAGCGGATCGGAAGCGGCTCCTTGCCTTTATTGATAAGCTCTAAGACGAGCTCATTGCCGTCGTCGGAAAGATAAGCGTCGCCGATGAAGTCCTCCGGGAAGCGCGGCGCGCTCGTCTCGACCGGGCGATGGTTCTTTAAAAAGAGCGAATGCTGCTTTACGATATAGTAAAGCTTCGGGAGCTCCGCATGGTGGTTTTTCTGATCATAGATCACGAGGCCCGAAGAGAAGCCCTGTCCTGCAAAAAGCGTCCACCAGCACCAGCTGTCGCAATGAAGAATATTAAAATCTTCGTGGAGGACAATCGCCGTTTCCAATGCGATATCCATATAGAAGCCAGCATGCGGGTGCATCGGCGCCCATTCCGTCTGATGAAGTGGAAGCGGGTTTCCGAGTGATTCACAGAGGCGTGCGAATCCTTCGCGGGCACCGGTGGCCGTCTTATACGAATGAGCCGCAAAATGGTCGACCTGTCCTTTAAAGAGCGGATCTTCCGTCATCAGTCGGTAGAAGTCATGTACATACGGCTCCTGCCACCACTGTGCGGTTTCCGGCAGGCTCAGCATTACATCCTTCATCAAAGGATCGGTTTCGCGCTTTTCCTTAAAAATAGGAACGAGCACGCGATAGAAGGCAATCAGTTCGTCTACATTGTAATGGCAGCCCTCCTGACCTTCATTGTCCCAATCCCACTGTGGCTCATTGACGGGGCTCACATAGCGGACCGGAATTCCGGCATGGACATAGAGCACTGTGACATCGGCCACATAATGCGCATACGCCTCATAGCAGTCGGGGCGGAGATTCCCAGTGCGGACTTCACCATCCTTAGGGGGCGTGCCGGTCGTGCGGCCGTTCTTCGTCATCGTCGCAGGTGGCGAATTCATAAAAAGCGTGTAGTCTGTTATCTTACAATGCTTTAACGTATGGTTTAAAAGGCTCCATGCCCCTTTATTCCGCGTAATGTCATACGTTCCGTCCTCCTGAAGCGGAGAGAGCGGCGCGCGGGCTTTATTCGTGTTCGGGTCGCCTGGCCCGTCAGAGCGGTCTGCCTTGACCGATCCGCCAATGTTCGAGCGGAGCAGGTTCAGCCCGAGCCCCTGGTCAGAATATAAGAAATCCATCAGTTTAAGCACTTCTTCGTCTTCGCCCATCGTGCATTCCCACCAGCAGGAAGACGCGCCGAAATGAGTGATCAGCTGGTACTTTTTTTCAGCATTGACCGTAAAAGTCACCGGATTCATCCGACACCTCCAGAATCTCTTTTTTCGAGGGATCGAGGCGGTCTAAAACGCAACCGTTCTGTAGTCCCTTTATATTGTATTTTAGTTTGTTGAAAGTCAAAACACAATTCCAATTTTTTGCCTTTTAAAGAGTGTTTCAGCCCTCCTTCCGAACAATGTATTCACAGTAATTTCACTTTTTTTTGCTCTTACCCCAAATCTATTGTGCTTTTGGTAATAACTTACTATGATAAACTCAATAATCCATAGGAAACTGTTTATTATTTCATATAGTGGAACGGAAACAGTAAGGAGAAGAAGAGATGAAAAACACGAAACTGACAATTGCAATTGTCGCGTTGAGCGCCACAATTGTCGTCGCGGGTGTCGGCGCGATTTTCGCGACCCAGGCGATCAATAAGCACAATGACGACAATAACCCGTCTTCCCACGGCGGTTCTACGGAAATCACTGTCGAGCCTACCGGCATCGCGAGCAGTGAAACCGAAACTCCGACCGAGGTAAGTTCCGTTGAAGAACCGACTGAGCAGGAAACTCAGGAAACCGGCGGTAACACGGAGCATATCGGAAAAGGCGGATATGAAGAGAACGTCTCGAAGCGTCCGGAGAGCGGACCTGTCGTAGACCCGCTTCCGGAAAAGGATCCGCTTCCGGCTGACGGCGTTGCATGGGATTTCGAAAACGTTCCGGCTGACTTAGTCGATGAAGCCTGGGCGACCGCACAGTATTCTGACAGCGGTTCCTTCGTAAAAGGCCGTGTAACCTATAAGGGAGTCAACGGAAAGGGTTACAAGGGCAGTCGTGCGATAGAATTCTCTCAGGTCGGCGATTATAACTGGAGCGATGAGTATAACCTCGTTCTGTCGAAGGATGAGACGGCTCATATGAACTGGAGAGTCGGCGATATCTTCTGGTTCTGGATTGACACGACCCAGATGACCGGAAAGATCAATATCGACGTCAAGCTGAACGGCATCAACTGCAACCTCGGCACGAAGTATTATCTGTTCCCGGATGGCGAGAGCGCTGCTTACTGCGGCGGCAATATGCCTGAAGGCTATAACGGATACGGCTTCGCGCGTGTCCCAGTGAAGGAGGGCTATAAAGGCTTCGTCGGTATCGAAATCAGTGGCTATACCGATCTCAATGTTAAGAAAGTCTCCTCCATCCGGTTCCACATTGCGAGCGGCACGAATGCTGGCGACAAGCTTTATCTCGACCAGTTCGTCGTCACTTCTTATGCGGCAGGTCCGAACGGCGTGAAGGTTAACGGCGAAAAGAGCACGAAGGCAACTTCTACCGCTGCGGCTTGGAATATGGAAAATCTTCCGGCAAACCTCGTTACGAAGTCCTGGGCAAGCGAAGAATACCTCGGAAAGGGTCAGGGCCATACCGATGGCGGCGTCCAGCTCCTGCGTGCTGAAGGCAAGGGCCGCAATGGTTCCGTTGCGTTAGAGATCCGTCAGAACACCGAGTATCATTGGTCTGACGTATTCGATATCTTCCCGTCGGAAGACACCAGCGCAAAGACCGACTGGTCTACCGGCCAGATGATCTGGTTCTGGATTGACGCTTCTGAACTGACGAAGGATGCGGAAATCGAATTTAAGTTAAACGGCACCGGCATCAATCGTTCAAAGGGCAAGACCTATCGTGTCCTTAACGGTGAAGCGGTCGAATGGGTTGATTTCACTGATTCTTGGAACGGCGCAGGCCGTATCAATATTCCGACCGGCTACTACGGTTTCATCGGTTTCCCGGTCGCTGTATTTGACGGCGTGACGAAGGCTGACGATATCTATTTCCACTTGGCAGGAAAAGGAGCCACCTCCGGCGTCTCTATCTATATTGATGAATTCTGGGTCACGGGAATGAATCAGGTTCCGGTCGGCGCAGAAAACGATACGATCAAGTCTCGTGAAGCTTATAAGCCGAGCGCTGATTTCGTGGCGAAGAAGGTTATCGACTTCGAAGATTTGTCAGGAGATCTCCATGATCAGGGCATTGCGAAGGATAAGAGCTATCCGCAGTTCTCCGAGAATACGGAAGTAGTCGTAGAGAAGAAGGGCATGAACGCGACGAAGGGGCTCGTTTACCGCTTCAAGGCTGATCCTGGCGAGAAGGATTGGGCAATCGGTTTTGATCTTCAGATGGAAGCAGCCGGCGCAGACCGTTCGTGGGATGGCGCAGGCATGCTGTGGTTCTACATTGATGCAACTGGCATGAAGGGTGAAGCGAACACACTTGATGTTCAGGTCGGCGACTTCACGTTAAAGGTTGGTGCACATCAGTACAAGTATGACGGCACGACCATCTCCGACATGGGTGAAACGACGAAGGCTTGGGATACCGCTGATTACAGCCGTATCATTGTCCCGGCGAACTATAAGGGCTTCATCGGCGTCAAACTGGAAGACTTCACGAATATTTCCCTGAAGGGTACTATCAGCAAGATTTACTTCTACTCACATGTAAAAGACGGCGTATTCCCGAAGTATCTCGTCATTGACGAGCTCTGGCTCACGAAGGTTGGAGAAGCTCCGAATGTCACGTTCACGGATGTCTTTGCATCGAAGAGCGTCCTCGACTTCGAATCGCTTGAAGGCGACGGCTTCACCGGTGAGTTTGTTAAGAATGAATATTTGAGCACGGACGGTGTCGCGGCGAACACGCTTGCGAAGATCGTCACGAAGTTCGGCCATGCAGGAACGAAGGGTCTCCAGTATAGCCAGCCGGCATACTCCGGAAACGGGTGGGCGCAGCTCATCCGTGTGGACGGCGAGAAGAGCGGCATGGATACCGACTGGACCGGCTCTGAAATGTTCTGGTTCTATCTCGACGCGAACAAAGTAAATGTCAGCTTCGGTCTCGACGTCATGGTCAATGATGGTACGGACCGTAAGATTACGACCGGCACCACAATCAAGAAGTGGCAGGGCGGCGACATCGAAACGCTCGGCACCGCAAACGAAGGTTGGACCGGCGCAGGCTACGGCCGCATCTCTGTTCCGGCGAACTTCAAGGGCTTCATCGGCATTCCGATGAGCGCTTTCACTGGGCTGAATACGGCAGATATTAAGAATCTCTACTTCTACACCACGGCAAACAGCACGAATTATCCGCTGAATGTAGTACTCGATGATTTCTGGCTTACGAAAACGAATGAAAAGCCGGATCTGGAGTATAAGGATACTCTTTATGAGTCCACGCTTGTAATCGACTTCGAAGATCTCCTGGGCGATCTGTTCGACCAGAATATCGCTTCCTGCAGCCAGATTGCAAACTTCAAGGATTACAACACCGTTAAGGTTCTCAAAGAAATCGGTCTGAACGGCAGCAGAGGTCTGGAATATGCGTTCAACACGAGCGCAGGCTCGAACTATTGGGCACTTGAGTTTGAACTTGACCTTTCGAAGACCACCGCGCTCCGTGACTGGACAGGCGCTGAAATGTTATGGATGTACATTGACACGACCGGTTTCAAGGGCGGCAATGTGGAAATCCAGATTGACGGCAAGCTTCTCGCAATCGGCGAAAAGGTTTACACCTATGACGGCGACGAGATGAAGCAGATTGGAACGACTGTTGACCGTTGGGATGGCAATGGTTCCCGTATTGCATTCCCGGCAAGCTTTAAGGGTTTCATCGGCTTCAAACTTTCCGGCTATGCAGGACTTGATCTGTCGAACATCAGCAAGATTAAGTTCTATACCGAAGCGAGCGCTTATCCGATGGCATTGGTACTCGACGACTTCTATCTGACGGCAGATGGCCTGTATCCGGATGTCGAAATCGAAGGAGACCCGGTTCCGGTGAAGATCCATGTCAATGATATGGAAGATACACTCTATAGCTCACTTGACAACGAGTGGCTGTGGCCGATCAACGGCGGCACGAACAACACCGACGTAAAGATCGCACAGGTCGCGAAGAAGGGCTTCAACGGCACTTCCGCAATCATGTACGAAAAGACGACGAGCGGCGACAAGGCTGCGTTCCGTGTCCGTGAAGACAACAACTCGCTGACAAAACCGCTGACGAACCTCGCCGGAACGGATATCTTCTGGTTCTGGGTTGACGCTTCCGGCGTGAAGACGAATACCCGTCTGGAAGTAGACCTTTACAATGAATCGTGGAACGACGTCATGCTCCGCATCGGCGAGAAGTTCTACTTATGGGATGGCACCACGAAGACCGAAGGAACGACGCTCGAAGCATGGAACAACGCAGATCGCGGTACAATCGATCTTCCGGCAGAATATGTCGGCTTCATCGGCATTCCGTTCACGACGTTCTATGATAAGGCGGGCGGCGGCGGAACGGGCTCCGCATTCTCGAATGCATGTGTCCGTGGCGTAGCATTCAACCTCCGCTACTGCAACGTAGGCGATACGCTGTACATCGACGAATTCTGGGCAACCGATAAGAAGTCTCTTCCGGATGTCACATTCGCAGGCCCGGTTCAGATCCATTACAATGATATGGAATCTGAGAAGTATGCAACCTACGATAAGAATTATGCCGGCTTCCATTGGAAGAACGCGGCAGACGATACGAAGGCGATTGCGGAACAGGTCGAAGGAAAAGGCTTCGACGGCTCGAAGGCCATCAAGTTTGTCCATAAGACCGGTGATTGGGACAATGTCCTCGTCATCCGCAGAGACTCATGGACATGGGAAGACGGTCAGGAAAGAATGGTTGACCTGTCATCTGCAGACATCATCTGGTATTATGTCGACACGATGGAATTCACGACGGATCTTCGTATCGAAATGCGTCTCTTCACCTCTGACGGTTCTACCTGGTGGAACGACGTCAAACTGCAGAACGGAAAGACGTACTATCGCTGGAACGGTGGCGAGGTCGAAGAACTGGAAACGGTCGCGTCCTATGACGGATCCACCTATGGCGCAGTCATTGCTCCGGCACAGTATAAGGGCTACATCGGTATTCCGTTCGACTCCTTCTACGCATATGTCGGCAGCACAGGCAATGAAACTACAAAACCGCTGAACAAGAAATATGTTTCCGGCCTCATGTTCGACCTTAAGAACTATAACGGCGAAAAGGCGCTTTATATCGATGACTTCTGGGCAACGGATAGCGATAGCCTTCCGAATGTCGAGTTTGACGCTCCGGTCCAAATCCATTACAATGACCTGGAATCTTCGAAGTACGCAACCTACGATAAGAATTATGCGGGCTTCCATTGGAAGAATGCAGCAGACGAAACGAAGGCGATCTCAGCGCAGGTTGAAGGAAAGGGCGTAAACGGCTCTAAGGGCATCAAGTTCGTCCATAAGACCGGTGACTGGGACAACGTCCTCGTAATCCGCAGAGACTCTTGGACGTGGGAAGAGGGTCAGTCCAGAATGGTTGACCTCTCAACGGCAGACGTTATCTGGTATTATGTCGACACGACAGAATTAACGAGTGACGTTCGTATTGAAATGCGCCTCTTCACCTCTGACGGATCGTCCTGGTGGAATGATGTTAAGCTTCAGAACGGCAAACCATACTATCTCTGGGACGGAACGGATAAGACCATTCAGGAGACCGTCGCTTCCTATGACGGATGCTCTTATGGCGCAGTAGTTGTTCCGGCGAAATTCAAGGGCTATGTCGGAATCCCGTTTGACTCCTTCTACGCATATGTCGGCAGCACCGGCAATGAAACGTCGAAACCGCTGAATAAAGAATATATTTCCGGCCTCATGTTCGACCTTAAGAACTATAACGGCGATAAGGCAATTTACCTCGATGACTTCTGGGCGACTGACGATCAGTCGCTCCCAGATATCGAGTTCGGAAAAGAACCGGTCCAGATCTGTGTCAATGACATTGAATCCACCGAATACAGCACGGTAAAGAAAGAATATCTGTTCTCCGCATGGACCGATGACGCGATTTCGAAAAACCATGTTGGCATCGCGCAGGTCAGCGGAAAAGGATTTGGCGGCTCAAAGGCTATCGAATATGTCTTTAAGACGACTGACTGGGATTCTGCAGTCAAGGTCCGTGTCGACAAATTCAGCGGATATCCGAAGGATTACAGCGCAGGCGAGATTATCTGGTTCTGGATTGACGCATCTGCAATCAAATCGAACTTCGCTATCGAGTTTGACCTTTACAACGGTAACTATAAGGATGTGAAACCGAAGACCGCCGGCAAGTACTACTTATGGCAGTACGGCGACCGTACCGAGAAAACGATGAGTGAAGCTTGGAACGGTGCAGGTTACGGTAAGATGGCTCTTCCAGCGGAATATGTCGGATTTGTCGGCATCCCGTACACCTCCTTCCCGGATGGAACGGATTTCTCGAACATCATCGGCGAAACTTTCTACTTACGTGACACCTCCGCAGGAGCAACCGTTTACCTCGATGAAATCTGGATTACGGATGCAGACAGCAACCCGAACGTCACGAAACCGGTACAGATTCATGTCAATGATCTGGAATCCTCGAAATATGCGACATTTAACTCGAACTATTTCTGTGTCGCTTGGCAGTCGAATGTCGACTCCAATAAGATCGAAGCAGCTCAGGTCGACAATAAGGGTGTAAACGGATCTAAGGCAATCAAGGTTGTCAATAAGAACGGCTCTTGGGATAATGTAGTCCGTATCCGTGAGGACAGCTGGGATGCTGATTTCCAGCGGTGCGTCGATCTTTCGACGGCTGATATGATCTGGTTCTATGTCGATACGACAGAATTCACCTCAGCAGTCAATGTCGAAGTCCGCGCTTACTTCTCAGACGGCAGCTGGTGGGATGACATTAAGCTCCAGGTCGGAAAGGATTTCTATCTCTGGGACGGCAGCACGAAGACGAAGAGTCAGACGGTCGCATCTTATAGTGGTGCTACCTATGGCGCAGTTACCGTTCAAGCGGGCTTCAAGGGCTATG
>DCGM01000025.1 GCA_002315255.1 Lachnospiraceae bacterium UBA1778 | reverse complement strand
TATCAGGGGCCTCTCCCGTGTAAATATGATTGGGTGTATCCGGCAGCGGATCCGATCCCTGTTCAGGGCGGAAAAACGATGCCGTCCTGGATTATTCAGGACCTGATTCCGGTTTCCGAGATCAACCGCCCCGGCACGAAGCTTTCAGCTGTCCGGAATGTGGTGGTGCATTGGGTCGGAAACACGGGGTCTTCTGCGAAGGATAACCGCGAATATTTCGCGAGCCTCCAGGATCCGAACGAACCGAATCCGCGGCAGGCGTCCGCGCACTTCGTCATCGGGCTCGAGGGCGAAATCCTGCAGGTGATTCCGATCGATGAACTGGCATACGCGCAGGGCTCGACGAAGACCGAGTATAACCGGAACACCGACTGTATCAGCATTGAAAACTGTCATCCGGGTGACGACGGCGCGTTCAATGAAAAGACGTACGCGTCGCTCGTGCATCTCGCCTCCTGGCTCCTCGAGCAGTACGGACTGACATCGGAGGACCTGATCCGGCACTATGACGTGACCGGGAAGAAATGCCCGCTTTATTATACGGACGATACCGCAAGCGGCGGCCATCCCGAGGCCTGGCTTCAGTTTAAGGCTGACGTGAAAGCATATATGACGGCGCACCCCGATATCGCGCACGAGTTCCCGTAAAAAACCGCTCTTAAACTAAGGACGGAAAAACATACAAAAGGTTACTATTTTATACAAGGAGAAAGACATGAAAATTTTAGTCATGAACTGCGGAAGCTCTTCGCTCAAGTATCAGCTGATTGATATGGACAACGAGAGCGTACTGGCGAAAGGCCTGTGCGAAAGAATCGGAATCGAAGGCTCGAAGCTGACCCATAAGCCGGCCGGAAAAGACAAATATGAACTGGAAACCCCGATGCCGGCACACGATGTCGCTGTCAAGCTCGTGCTCGACGCATTGGTAGATCCGGAACACGGCGTGATCAAGTCGGTCGATGAAATCGGCGCGATCGGACACCGCGTCCTCCACGGCGGCCCGACCTTAACGGAATCCTGTGTCGTCGACCAGCACGTGAAGGATGTTATCCGCGAGTGCTTCGACTTAGGACCGCTTCATAACCCGGCGAACCTCATAGGTATCGAGGCTTGCGAAAAGGCAATGCCCGGTAAGGTAAACGTAGCTGTTTTCGATACGTCTTTCGGTATGGGAATGGAGCCGAAGGCTTACCGCTATGCGATTCCGGACAAGTATTATGACAAATACGGCGTCCGCCGCTACGGCTTCCACGGCACCTCTCATAACTTCGTTTCACACGAAGCATTGAAATATCTGAACCTCGATCCGAAGAACGGCAAGGTAATCGTCTGCCACCTCGGAAACGGCGCTTCTGTTTCCGCTTCGATCGGCGGCGTCTGTGTCGATACGTCGATGGGCCTCACCCCGCTGGAAGGCCTGATCATGGGCACCCGTGCCGGCGATGCGGACCTCGCGGTTGTCCAGTACATTGCGAATAAGGAAGGCTGGACGGTCGACGAAGCGCTGAACACGCTGAATAAGAAGTCCGGCATGCTCGCACTTTCGGGCGTTTCCTCCGATTTCCGTGATATCGAAGCGGCGATCGAGGCCGGCAATGAGAAGGCGAAGCTCGCGATGGATGCGTATGTCCACCGTCTCGTGAAATATATCGGCGCTTATAACACGATTTTAAAGGGCGCTGACGCGATCGTCTTCACCGCAGGTGTCGGCGAGAACGGACCGATGGTCCGCCGCATGGTCTGCGAATATCTCGAATTCCTCGGCGTGAAGATCAATGAGGACATCAATAAGTCTGCGTTCGGCCGGCAGGTCGTCCTGTCCACCGATGACTCCACGATCAAGATCGCAGTCATCCCGACGAACGAAGAACTCGCCATTGCCCGCGACACGCTGAAGTTCGCGAAGTAATCCGCTGCCGGGCAGCCTATGTCCCGATACGGACGGCCGCTGACACATGAAGCGACCATTCTACGGCCTAGTCGCGAGTTTCCTACGAGATCGCAGGCAGCTTTTGGCGGCTATGCCCCAAATGATAAACAAATCAGGCGTATAGTTCACTCGACTCATAAATGAGTCCGTGACCTATACGCCTTCTTTATTTATCTGGGGCATATAAAGCCGCCTTAGCTTAGCCTGCTCCTCGTCACGGAAACATCGCTAAAACGGCCTTCTGAATGATCGCTTCGTGCGGCAGCGGCCTGTGTATGGACAGAATGGCTGCCCGGCAGCGGCGGTTATTTCTTTATGAGCATGCGGAAGAGGATATCCTGCTGGTAATCGCCGAAGGTGCTGCCGAAGAGGGCGCGGGATTATCGGAGATAACGTGCCGAGACGGTCATAGAAAAGAGAACTTATAGGGAAAACGATATGAAGGGTATTGATTCCTTTTTTCGGATGCTTTATATTTATGATGGTTTTTTCTGGTAAAAGACAGATGAATTCGTTTAGGATGAAAAAGAAGAAAAGAGGTTTGTCCCACCCAATACGGACATTGAAAGGATAGTTTACAATCACATGAAGAGCAAAATCAAACTTTCAAAAGACCAGATTATCAGTAAAATCGATGAGCGCATCTACGGCTCATTCGTCGAGCAGCTAGGGCGTGCTGTTTATGGCGGTATCTATGAGCCCGGTCATCCGACAGCGGATGACCAGGGCTTCCGGCAGGATGTGCTGGAGCTCGTCCGCGAGCTGAACGTGCCGATCATCCGGTATCCGGGCGGCAATTTCGTGTCAGGATATCATTGGGAGGACGGAACCGGCCCGAAGGAACTGCGGCCGCGGCGCTTAGAGCTCGCATGGGCTGCGGAAGAGCCGAATGAGATCGGCATCGACGAATTCCAGGAATGGTGCAAGCGCGCGAATTCGCAGGTGATGATGGCGGTTAATCTCGGCACAGGAACGCCGGAGGAGGCCGGAAACGAGGTCGAGTACTGTAACCTCGACACTAACACCTGCTATGCGGAAAAACGCCGTAAAAACGGCTTTAAGGAGCCTTTTAAGTTCCCGGTCTGGTGCCTCGGCAATGAGATGGACGGCGAGTGGCAGATCTGCCATAAGACCGCCGAAGAATATGCGCGGATCGCGACAGAAACCGCAAAAATCATGAAGTGGACGGACCCGTCGATTGAGCTCGTCGCCTGCGGCTCCTCCGGAATCGGAATGCCGACCTGGGGCACCTGGGAGCGCACCGTCCTGCGTGAAACCTACAAATACATCGACTTTTTGTCGCTTCACAGCTATTACGAGAACCACGCGGACGACACGCCGGCGTTCTTAGGAAAATCACTTGAAATGGAGCGCTTTATCACGAAGACGATTGAAATCTGCGACGAAATTAAGGCAGAACTCCAGTCCGATAAGACGATCAACCTGTCGTTCGACGAGTGGAACGTCTGGTTCCACAGCATGGGCCAGGATGCGAAGCTTCCGCGGTGGGGCAGCGCGCAGCACCGGCTCGAGGACGTGTATAATCTCGAGGATGCATTGGTGGTCGGATGCCTGATGATCACGCTGTTAAAGCACAGCGACCGCGTGCGGATGGCCTGCCTCGCGCAGCTCGTCAATGTAATCGCGCCGATCATGACGGAAGACGGCGGCCCCGCTTGGCGGCAGACGATCTTCTTCCCGTTCCGCGACGCGTCGAACCTCGGCCGCGGTACTGCATTGAAGACGGGCGTCGAGTGCGGCACATACGCTGCGGGCGGCAATGACGCGATCCCGTATGTCGAGAGCGTCGCAGTCCTGTCGGAGGACGAGAATGCGCTTCATATCTTCGCGGTGAACCGTTCATTGACCGATCCGATGGAGCTTTCGCTGGACCTTAACGGCTTCGAGGGCTTCCGTCCGGTCGAGCACCGCGTGCTGACCGGCGAGGATTTAAAAGCAGTCAATACGGCGACGAATCCTGAGAATGTTTCCGAAACGACGGTTCCGGTCGGCGAGAAGATCATCCTTCCCGCGAAATCGTGGAATGTAGTAACGCTTAAAAAGTGATATGGGCGTGGAATGTGGTAACGCTTAAAAAGTAATATGGGCGTGGAATGTGGTAACGCTTAAAAAGTAATATGGATGCGGCAGCGGCCCGGGAAACGGGCTGCTGCTGATTTTTTATGTGGCATTTATCCGATTTTTGTTGTAAATTAGTGGTGGAGACAGTTTCGCCCCAGCGGGTGTTTGGTCTCATTCCTCTATCGACAAATAGTGATATAGAAACAGATAACCGTCTGAAGGAGAAGAACACGAAATGACAGATAACGAAAAGATTCTGATCGGCTGCGACGGGCAGGACCCGATTTATATGGAGCCTTCTATGATCTGCCGCCACGGACTGATCGCGGGCGCGACCGGCACAGGAAAGACAACCACGCTGAAAGTGATGGCGGAGTCCTTCTCCGAGGCCGGAATCCCGGTTTTTATGGCGGACGTGAAAGGTGATCTCGCGGCCTCCGCATTTCCTGGCAGCACCGAGGCAGTGACTGAAAGAGCCCGTGACATGGGGCTTCTCGAACGCGGCTTCTCCTTTAAATCCTTCCCTGTGAACCTTTGGGACGTATACGGAAAGGGCGGTATGCCATTGCGCACTACAGTCTCCGAAATGGGACCGCTGCTTCTTTCGCAGGCAATGGGCCTCACGGACACCCAGCGGGATGTCCTGACCGTGATTTTTAAGATCGCGGACGACGAAGGGCTGCTGCTCATTGACACGAAGGATCTGAAGGCAATGGTCCAGTACGTCGGAGAAAAGAAAAGCGAGTACTCGTTAACATATGGAAACATGGCGCCGCAGACGCTGGCGGCGATCCAGCGCGCGGTCATTGCGCTCGAAATGGAAGGCGCGGATGTGTTTTTAGGCGAGCCCGCATTGGACATCCACGACTGGCTTACGACGGACGAGAAGGGCTTCGGAACGATCCAGATTCTGGACTGCCGCGAGCTTTTCCTTCATCCGAGAATGTATGCGATGTATCTTCTTTGGATGCTTTCGGAGCTTTTTGAGACCTTGCCGGAGGAAGGCAATCTCGCGAAGCCGAAGGTGGCGTTCTTCTTCGACGAGGCGCACCTTCTGTTCAATGATGCGCCGAAGATCCTTCTTCAGAAAGTGGAGCAGATGGTGAAGTTAGTGCGGTCAAAGGGAATCGGCGTCTATTTTATCACCCAATCCCCGTCGGACCTCCCGGACGAGGTGCTGGCGCAGCTCGGAAATAAGATCCAGCATGCATTGCACGCGTACACCCCGGCGGAAATGAAGAAACTGAAGGCGGTGGCGCAGGCGTTCCGGGAGAACCCGGGATTAGACACGCTCACGGTCCTTCAGGAGCTCGGCACCGGAAAAGCGCTGGTTTCTGTCCTGGATGCGGAAGGCATCCCGACTATCGTGCGGAAGACTAAAATCGCGCCGCCGTCCAGCCGTATGGGCACCGTCTCTGATGAAGAGCGGCAGGTCCTGATCGCCGGAAGCCCGCTCACAGACAAATATCTGGAAAGCGTGGACCGCGATTCGGCTTATGAGTTTATGGAGCGCCGCAGGGTGAGCCTTCAGGAAGCGGAAGCGAAGACTGCAGCCGAAGAACAGGCGGCGAAAGAAAAAGAAAAGCAGAACGAAAAGCAGAGCGCTTCGGATCAGAAGGCGAATAAGGCAATGATGCAGGCGGGCAGGTCGGCGAGCGGCAGTATCGGCCGTGAAATCGGAAAGACCATCGGAAAAACCGTCGCCGGAAAGGTCGGAAAGACCTTGGGCGGCAATATCGGCGCGGCGCTCGGCCGCGGGCTGTTCAGCACGTTCTTCGGAAGCTGAAGAGAGGGCTTCTCCGGGACTGCTATAAAATGATGCCGGGGTCAAAAGCCCCT
>DCGM01000004.1:372-5394 GCA_002315255.1 Lachnospiraceae bacterium UBA1778 | reverse complement strand
GCCGGGCAGAGTCAGAATAACCGGATCGCTTGAACTTTAGCTGCGGGCATTTAAGCGCTTCGCGTATCAGAAAACGCTTTCCGCGATCCGAACGGTTTCCATCGCGTCTTTCGCGTAGAAATCGGCCCCGATTTTAACTGCATATTCTTTTGTGAGGACAGCACCGCTCGCGATAATTTTCGCGGACGGTGCTTCTTTTTTGAGAAGCGCGACCGTCTCTTCCATCGCGGGGAGCGTCGTGGTCATCAATGCGCTTAACCCGACGAGCCGGATTCCCTCGGCTTTGACCGTTTCGAGAATCCGCGCGGGACTGACGTCTTTTCCAAGGTCCGTTACGTCATAACCGTAATTCTGTAAGAGCATTTTGACAATGTTTTTCCCGATATCATGGATATCGCCTTTGACCGTCGCGAGGAGGATTTTTCCTTTTGACGAGGATTCTCCATAGGACGAAGCAGCATCTGATTCCGAGCCGGCGGTCTCCTCACTTCGGAGCGCGCCTGCTTTCTCACGCCGTGCCGCCTCAGCTCCTGAAATCTCCGCGAAGGCCGCCTCGGCTGCCCGGGCAGACTGCAAAAGTTTCGGAAGATAGACGGTCTTTTCCTCATAGCCGCGACCGACTTTTTCCAGCGCCGGAAGGATTCCGTCCTGGATAAGGATGAGCGTTCCGGTGTTATTTTTCAGAAGCGTGCGCGTAAGCTCGCCTGCACGCGCGGATATGCCGTTAAAAACCGCTTCTGACAGCGAAGATAAAGAAACTCCCGTATCACATGAACTGCCTGAAATAGGCGGTTTTTCGCGTTTCTGTGCGGAATCTGCTGCAGATCTGTCGCGGGATTGTGCGGAATCTGTCGCCTTACGCCCGCCGGCCGGGAAAAGTTCTGAGAAACGCAGGTATTCATTGAACCCGTCGTCTTTCCCATGAAGTGCGAGGAAGCTCTGATAAGTCCCGCGCATTTCAGCAGAAGCGGGGTTCAAAAATGCTGCTGTAAGTCCGCGTTCCAACGCCGCCATGAGGAAAGCGCTATCGAGCACGCGGCGGTTCGGAAGCCCGTAGGAGAGGTTCGAGATGCCGAGGACTGAATGGAGACCGCGGGACGAAAGCAGCGAAACCGTGTCAAGCGTCACTTCCGCGGACTGAGGATCTGCGCCAAGCGCCATCACGAGCGCGTCAAAGAGGAAATCCTCCTTCGAGAATCCGTACTTTTCGCCTTCCTTCATAATCTTCTCTGCGATTTTCACGCGTTCTTCCGCGCTTTCCGGAATCTCGTTTTCATCTAAAAGAAGCGCAATCATGACGCCGCCGTATTTTTTTGCGAGCGGGAAGACTTCATCCATCACATCCTGACGGCCGCTCACCGAATTGATGAGCGCTTTTCCGTTATAAACGCGGAGCGCCGCTTCCAGCGCCTTCGGGTCCGCCGAGTCAATGCAAAGCGGCACATTCGTCACGCTCTGAAGCTCTTCCACGAGCCGCGAAAGGACCGCCGGCTCATTGATTCCCGGGAGCCCCGCATTGACGTCAATGAGATTGGCCCCATCCGCCTGTTCCTGTAGAGCAATCTCGAGAATCTCAGAAAAATCGCCATTTGTCAGCGCATTTTTGACCGATCTCCGCCCGGTCGGATTGATCCGTTCTCCAATGATAAGCGGCCGGCCGCCGAAAGCGAACGAAACCGTATGAGTCTGCGAGGTGACGGAAGTACAACCGGAAACCGCATGAGTCTTCGGGGTGGCGGAAGCAGAATCAGAAACCGCGGTTTTGGCTTCTGTATATAGATCTTCTTCCGAATATAGTCTATCTTCGTTATTTAGTTTTTCCGCCACTTTCCGGATCATTTCAGGCGTCGTGCCGCAGCACCCGCCGACGATCCGGATACCGGCTCGGACCGCCCGGACCGTTTCCGCCGCAAAATCATCCGCACAAAGCGGATAGACGGTCTGCCCGTTGCGAAGTTCTGGAAGCCCGGCGTTTGGCTTAAAGATAAGCGGAAGCGCGGTAAAATCTTTCATCCGTCCGACGATCGGAAGGAGCTGTTCCGGCCCGAGCGAGCAGTTCGCCCCGACCGCATCTGCGCCGAGTCCGGTCAGAAGAAGCGCCATGACCTCCGGCGTTGCGCCTGTCAGGAGCTTCCCGTCTTCGCCGTAGGCATTGGTGACGAAAACCGGGAGGTCAGTGACTTCGCGGATTCCGAGAAGCGCGGCCTTCGTTTCGCGGCTGTCGCTCATCGTTTCGATCGAAAAAAGGTCGACTCCTTCCGACACGGCAATGCGCGCGAGAAACGAGAAGTTCCGGACCGCTTCCTCGAACGGCAGCTCGCCATAGGGCTTTAAGAGTTTTCCGGTCGGACCGATGTCCATCGAAACAAACCGCGGCCGTCCGCCAGACGGACAGCCGGACCGATCGTCAGAACGTCCGTCAATTCGAGACCAGGAGTATATGTCAGAATGAACATCCGAATCGGATGCGGCATCACGCGCTTTTTTAACGGTCTTAATCGCCGCACGGACGAGCGCTTCCGCCTCTTTTTCAGAATATTTTAAAAGGTTTACCCCGAAAGTGTTCGAGTTTACCACATGGCTTCCTGCCTCATAATAGGCGCGATGAATCGAAAGAAGCGCATCCGGATTCGTGAGATTCCAGGCTTCCGACGGAGTCCCCGCAGGGAGACCGGCCGCCTGCAGAAGCGAGCCTGTGCCGCCGTCTAAAATCACGGTATTGGTTTTCATAAATTCCCGAATGTCCATAAGCGCTCCTTATATCTCAGATTAAAAGCAGAGGAAACAGTTTCAATGCCGCGGAATCGCGGCACTTTTCATCCTGATTGTCAGCATCAGTATCCTGCATCATCTGTATCAGAATCAGATATCATCTGCAGCAAAACCATGCCTCTTCTTAAAAAATTATATGCGACTGCCCCGCTTTTTTCAAGTTGCTTTCGGCCCCGAAGCCGTCGGACTTCTCTCACGGGATGGTCGCATCGTCCGTCGCCGAAGTCCCTATGTTATTCTCCACTATCTCCGCTCACAGAGATTTCACAAATTTGATGTTGACAATCGTATACAATTGTCATACAATCGTACACAACACAGAAACATAGAACCGCAAGGACAAGCGACAACACAAACTACCACACAAACTACTACACAAAACACAGCACAAGCGGATCATTCAGAAGGGAAGCGGGGACATTGGCAGAGGCGAAGCTCCAAATTAAGCCAAAGAAATACCGGGGCGCGACCTCGGTAGTCTCAGCGCGGCTTCCGAATGACATGATTGAAGATATCGACAAGGTTGCGACGGACACCGGCTATAACCGGAATGAAGTCATCATGATCTGCCTCGAGTACGCCATGGATAACATGGAAGGGAAGGAGGGGGCCGGATGAATTTCAATGATCTTCGCCTGATTCGCCTTAAGAAGGAGAACCCGAAGGAGGAACGCTTCTGGCTGATCAATGTGATCGTGCCGCTTCTTCTGACCGCAGTGCTTTACACCGTCCTGAATTCCTCGCATCTTTTTGACGGAATCGTTTACGGCATGTTCGGGCCGGAAGCACCGATACTTTTCGGAAAACCCTTGTTCTCCGAGAGCCTGTTTCGGTTCCTCTGCCTTTATCTTCGCGATTTCTTCTGGGGATATGCGATAGTCTATGCCGTCGCCTGGATGTTTCACGAAAACCGGATGCAGTTCCGGAAGGCGCTTGGTATCGTCTTTTTATTCGAAACCGCACTGGAGCTCTATAAGCTGTTTTCAATTTCCGCGCGCGGGTTCAGCATTGGCAGCATGGCCGCCATCGCAGTCGGAAACCTCGTCGCGGCCATGATCGTAATGATCAGGAAGGAATGGCTGATATGAAGAAGAGGATTCGGTCCCACCTGTTTGAAATTGTGCTGGTGCTGCTGATTTTCGCTGCGATTTCGATGAGCAATGGTCTGACGGAAGCGGATCTCGACCGCGAAATTGCGAAGAGCATTGCGAAAGCGGAAGGGAACCAGGAGATTATTACGATGCTGGATGAGAACGGCTGGTGGCCGTTCAGGTAACATATCAATGTTTGCTTCGCCCGTATGTGTGAACGGGCAGAACGCGACGGAAGTGATCGGTCGGGCGGGATTGATCACTTCCGCCTCCATATCGACGGGCGGAAGAGCAGGCTATCTCTTCCGCTTTTTTTCATCTTTTTACTTGACAAATGGAGACCTATCGGTTATTTTATTTGAGTATGCCGCACAGTGGGGTTACAAGGGGCGTATTATGCGCACACCGAAGCTGGCGAGTAATGATAGAAGGAGGTCCTTACTATGTACGCGATTATTGCTACAGGCGGAAAACAGTACACAGTTGCAGAGGGCGATATCATTCGAGTTGAAAAGTTAGAAGCTGAAGAAGGAAAGAAATTTACCTTCGATCAGGTTCTGGCACTGAACGACGGAACCCTGAAGGTCGGCACCCCGACAGTAGCCGGTGCGACTGTAACGGCGACGGTTCTTGGAAATGGCCGTGGAAAGAAAGTGGTGGTCTACAAGTATAAGAGAAAGACCGGTTACCACAAGAAGAACGGCCACAGACAGGCTTACACGGAACTGAAAATCGAAGCCATCAAAGTGAAGGCTAAGAAGAGTGCAAAGGCAGAAGCAGAAGTAGCAGCAGAATGATTCAGATAAAGATCCTGAAGGATCAGACGGGAAAAACGGAAGGTTTCCGGATTTCCGGACACAGCGGTTACGCAGAGGCCGGGCAGGACATTGTCTGCAGCGCCGTATCGATGCTCGCAACGAACACCGTAAATGCGGTGGAAACGTTTACGACAGACGAGCGGGACGTGCTGGCGGTCAATGAAGACGAAGGCTTTATGGAATTCCGCTTAAAGACCGTATCCCATGAATCGGAACTTTTGTTAAAGACGTTTGCTCTCGGGGCAGAAACCCTGGCAGCGTCCTATCATGAATTTGTACAGGTAAAATGAACGGAGGAAAAACGATGTTGAATTTAAATCTTCAGTTATTCGCTCATAAAA
>DCGM01000004.1:0-298 GCA_002315255.1 Lachnospiraceae bacterium UBA1778 | reverse complement strand
CTGACGGTCAGTTCGTTAAGGCAGGGAACATTCTTTACAAACAGCGTGGCACCCATATCCATCCGGGTCTTAATGTAGGCCTTGGCGGAGATGACACCTTATTTGCTTTAAAGGACGGCGTTGTCCGTTATGAGCGTCTGGGACGCGACCGCAAACAGTGCTCTGTTTACGAAGTCGAAGCGAAATAATTGTTTGAAAAGAAACAGGGGCCTCCGCAGTGAGGCCCTTTTCTTTAACCAGAGGAGAGTTTTATGTTTGCAGATCGCGCCCGGATCTATATCCGGTCCGGAAAGGGCGG
>DCGM01000063.1:2720-3090 GCA_002315255.1 Lachnospiraceae bacterium UBA1778 | reverse complement strand
ATTTCCTGATTCTCGATGAACCGACGAACCATCTCGACATGACGAGCCGCGAGATTCTGGAGAACGCATTGACCGCGTATGAAGGCACGATCCTCTCCGTCTCGCATGACCGTTATTTTATCAATGAAACCTCCACCCGGATTCTGGAGCTCTACGGGAAAACGTTCATCTCCTCGCCGGGCGATTATGATTACTTTTTAGAAAAGCGTGATCTTCTTCATGCGCGCTATGTGACAGAGGCGCCAAAGGCAGAAAAGGCGAGCGGCGGCGATCTGGAATGGCGGCGAAAAAAAGAGGAAGACGCGAAAAGGCGGAAGGCCGAAAACGACTTAAAGAAAGCGGAACAGGAAATCGAAGCGCTGGAAGCGGA
>DCGM01000063.1:0-2650 GCA_002315255.1 Lachnospiraceae bacterium UBA1778 | reverse complement strand
GCCTTGAACGAGCTTTCAAAAACACGACAGGAATTAGAGAAAAAACTCGAAACAGCATACGAGAAATGGGAAAATTTCGCCTAGATTGTATCAGATTTTTGCCTAGATTGTATAAGATACCGCTTGTAAAACCAGATGTTGTATGTTAAAATTAAACAAATTGTATTTTACGCAAATTTCTTTAAAATGAATCGAAATCAAATTCTCAGATTGTTTTTTTTGTAGTTTTACCGTAGGACCTGGGAATGGCATTGAGCAGGAAAAGGACCTTATTATGTTGACAATCGCTCTGCACGCAGATAACGAGAAAAAAATGCTTCTCGAAAACTTCTGCATCGCCTACAAAAACATACTTGAAAAATATCACCTGATCGGAACGCAGGCGACTGCGCAGCATATCCGAATGGCGACGGGCATGAATGTGACCGAACTTTTAGCCGGCGGATTAGGCGGCGACAAACAGCTCGAGACTGCCATCATGAACGAGCAGGTGGATGTTCTGATTACGTTTGAGCGCGTGGATATTGACCGTTTCCATGAGCCGGCTGACCACAATGCCCTCATCCGCCTCTGTGACTTCTATTCGATTCCGGTCGCAACGAATATTTCGACTGCAGAATGTCTCATCATGTGCCTCGGCCGGGGCGATCTCGACTGGCGCGAAGAAATGAAGAACCGGTAATTTCATGAATATGGTAATTTACCTTCTGCCCATCGGCTTAACAGATATTCTTCCCCGTGAAGAATATCTTAAAAGGTTTCCGGCGCGGATGCAAAAAGCGGACCGCTATCGCTTTGAAGCGGACCAGCAAAGATGCATCGGCGCCGGTTTGCTTTTGCATCACGTGTTCGGAATTTCCGAAGCGGATATCGCCTGTTCCGATACGGGGAAACCGTATCTTCGAAGCGGCTCTTTCCACTTTAACCTCTCCCACAGCGGCGAATATGTAGCTGCTGTCCGTGACGAACTTCCTGTCGGAATTGATATTGAGGAGCTGGATATCCGGCATTTGGATCTTTCGAAGGAAGTCTGTACGGCAGATGAACTCGACTGGCTTTCTGGCGATCCGGCGGACTGGCTTTCCGGCGATCCGGCGGACTGTTTTTCCGGCGACCCGGCATACTGTTTTTCCGGCGATCCGGCGGAGCGTTTCTTCCGGATCTGGACCCTGAAGGAAAGTGTTATGAAGCAATGTGGTTCAGGGCTTTCGTTGCGTCCGAAGACCTTTTCCGTCCTGCCGCTTCTTTTCGGAGATTCTATTCTGCTACCCGGCGCTTCTCTTCTTCCAAAGAAAGATTTTTATGAAAGTGCCGCCGGCGGGGTTCAGCTATATGGAAAAAGCATCCGTATGGATGATTATGTCCTTTCCGTCTGCTGTCAGCATCCGATCGATGAACTGAAGATTCAGGTCGTAACCGAAAACGATCTTCCGGTATTCTGAACGCGTACGGGTTTCGCAGTACCCGTTCTGTCCTTTAAAACCAAAAATCTGATTTCACAAAAAAGAAAGCAGCCTCTTTCGAGACTGCTTTCTTTTCACTTTGAGGGGGGGGTAAAATCTTTTTCAGGATCTCTCGGGGGAGCGGAACACTCCCCCATTGAGGATCATTGAAAAAATGAAACTTGTGACTGCTTATCGGGGAAAGTAAGGCGGTACCTCCTCGAACATAAGCCACACAATGTCGTCCATCACAGAGCGGCTCACACAGCCCTCTCTTGTGTCGACAAGCATAGTTTTAACAGATTATTATGACAAAAATGTGACGAAAGTATATAGATTTCGTTTTCTTAGTAAAAAAACACAAGTCAGCTGAAAAAGACGCAAAAAACCGCCATAGCCTATGGTTATGACGGTTTTATCAGTTATTTTGCTTTCTTGATGGACAATGAAATCCGCTTCTTTGGGAGGTCTACGCCTAAAATGACTACTTTAACATTGTCACCGATCTTCAGCGCTTCCGAGGGATGCTTGATAAAGCGGTCGCAGATTTCGGAGATATGGACGAGGCCGTCCTGGTGGACGCCGATGTCGACAAATGCGCCGAAATCAATTACATTTCGGACGGTTCCGGTCATTACCATTCCCGGTTTCAGGTCTTCCATCGACAAAACGTCCGTGCGGAATACCGGTGCCGGAAGCGAGTCTCGAAGATCGCGTCCCGGTTTCTTCAGTTCCTCGACGATATCGCGGAGCGTCAGCACGCCGACGCCGCACTCCTTCGCTGCCTTCTCCTCTCCGTACAGCTTTAAGAAGCTGCCGCAGTCGACAGAGCGGTTCTTCGAAAGGTCTTCTTTCGAAAAGCCGCAAAGCGTCATAAGCTTCTCGGCTGCCTCATAGCTTTCCGGGTGAACGGAGGTATTATCCAGCACATTTTTCGCGCCAGGGATACGCAGGAATCCAGCACACTGTGTAAACGCTTTTTCGCCCAATTTCGGCACTTTTAAGAGTGCGCGACGAGTTTTATACGGTCCGTTTTCTTCGCGGTATTTGACGATGTTTTCGGCCGTAGTTTTCGTGAGGCCGGAAATATGCGACAGGAGAACATGGGAAGCGGTATTTAAGTCGACGCCGACTGCATTGACACAATCATCGACAACTCCTCCGAGCGCTTCCTCGAGGCGCTTCTGATTCATATCATGCTGATACTG
>DCGM01000014.1:2320-2669 GCA_002315255.1 Lachnospiraceae bacterium UBA1778 | reverse complement strand
CTGAATCCGGAAGTTTACCGGCAGTTTGAAGCGGCGACCGGCCTCCGGATCCGTGAAGGCTTCGGTCAGTCCGAATCGACGATGATGATCGGCAATATGACCGGCAGCAGCCTGAAAATCGGTTCGATGGGACGTCCGGTTCCGGTCTATGACATTGCGCTTTTAGGACGGGACGGGAAACCGGTTTCGGTCGGCGAAAACGGCGAAATCTGTGTCAATGTTTCGCACGGCGCACCTCCGGGTCTCTTCACCGGGTATTATAATAACCCCGAAGCGACCGAAGAGGCCTGGTACGACGGTTATTATCATACGGGCGACCTCGCTTGGAAGGATGAGGACGGCTTCTTCT
>DCGM01000014.1:0-2268 GCA_002315255.1 Lachnospiraceae bacterium UBA1778 | reverse complement strand
CCGGCTACCGGATCGGACCGTTTGAGATTGAAAGCGTTATCATGGAGCTTCCTTACGTGCTCGAATGCGGCGTCAGCGCGGCGCCGGATCCGGTCAGAGGCCAGATCGTAAAGGCGAGCATCGTTCTCGTGAAGGGAAAAGAAGGCTCGGAAGAGCTGGTGAAGGAAATCCAGAATTATGTGAAGGAGCATACAGCTCCGTATAAGTATCCGAGACAGGTAGTCTTCCGTGACAGCTTACCGAAGACGGCAACCGGAAAGATCAAGCGAAATGAACTGTAAAAGACAATACCTGTTATGCGGCCATTACGGCAGCGGAAAGACGAATATCGCGGTCAATCTCGCAACGCTTATCAAGGAAGAGCATCCGGAGAAGGATGTCGCCGTGATGGACCTCGATATCGTGAATCCCTACTACCGGACGAGCGACAGCAAGGCGTTTTTTGAAGAAAAAGGAATCCGGCTGATTTCGTCGCCGTATGCGGGGTCCAACCTGGACGCGCCCGCATTGCCGGACGAAATCTACAGCGCGATCGACATCCCCGACCAGATTTCGATTATCGATGTCGGCGGCGATGACCGCGGCGCATTGGCACTCGGGCGGCTGTCGGGCGCCATCCGAAAAGCGGCCGATTATGAGATGTTTATGGTGATCAACTGCTACCGGCCGCTGACGAAAACGCCGGAAGAGACGGTAGAAGTATTTCAGGAGATTGAGACGGCGGCGGGACTTCCGTTTACCGCTATCATCAATAACTCGAACCTCGGGATCGAGACGGAGGAGGAAACAGTCTTAAAATCGCTGGAATATGCGAAAAAAGTTTCGGAACTGACCGGACTTCCGCTCGTCGCAACCGCGGTGGAAGAGAAGCTTTTTTCAAAACTGAACGGGAAAATTGAGCACCTTTTCCCGATGAAATTGCAGGAGAGACCTGTCTGATAGAAAGGAGACCAGAATGGCAAAAGTAACTTTCAAGGAAGACAACTGTAAAGGCTGCGGGCTTTGCGTCAATGCGTGCCCCAAACAGCTTCTGCAGCTATCAAAAGACAAAATCAACAAGAAGGGCCACCACCCGGCAGAAATCGTGAACGAGGCAGAATGCGTCGGCTGTGCGAACTGTGCGCTGATGTGTCCGGATTGCGTAATAAAGGTAGAAAGGTAAGGGCTTCCTATGGCAGAGAAAGTATTAATGAAGGGAAATGAAGCGATCGCAGAAGCGGCGATTCAGGCCGGCTGCAGACATTACTTCGGTTATCCTATTACCCCTCAGACGGAAATTGCAGCCTATATGGCAAAGAGAATGCCGAAGATCGGCGGCACCTTCTTACAGGCAGAGAGCGAGATCGCAGCTATTAACATGGTTTACGGCGCATCCTCAGCCGGAAAACGGGCTATGACTTCGTCCTCGAGCCCGGGAATCTCCTTAAAGAGCGAAGGTATTTCCTACCTCGCCGGAGCAGATCTTCCCGCGGTTATCGTCAATGCGCAGCGCGGCGGCCCGGGCCTCGGCGGCATCCAGCCGAGCCAGTCGGACTATTTCCAGGCGACGCGCGGCGGCGGACACGGTGATTATCACCTGCTCGTTTTAGCGCCGGCTTCCGTGCAGGAAATGGCCGAAATGACCGTTAAGGCGTTCGATTTAGCCGATAAATACCGCATGCCCTGCATGCTTTTAGCAGACGGCACCACCGGCCAGATGATGGAGCCGGTCTCCTTTGATTTCGACATCAAGCCGGCAGAACCGAAGCCGTGGGCAGCGGACGGCACGAAGATGGAGAGAGAGCATCATATCATCAACTCGCTCTATCTGAATCCGGAGGAACTGGAGCGCACGAATATCGAGCGCTATCAGAAGTATGAGCTGATCAAGGAAACGGAAGCGATGGCGGAAGAATTCATGGTCGACGATGCCGATATCGTGATTGCAGCATTCGGTATCGCAGCGCGTGTCTCGAAGACCGCGGTGAAGCTTGCCCGTGAGAAAGGCATTAAGGCCGGTCTTATCCGTCCGCTGACGCTGTGGCCGTTCCCGGAGAAGGCGTTTAAGAAGGCCGCTGAGCATGCGAAGCAGTTTATCAGCGTCGAGCTTTCGATGGGCCAGTTCATTGAAGACGTAAAGCTCGCGATCGAGTGCAAGGTTCCGGTCTCCTTATGCTTCAGAGCCGGCGGCTGCATCCCGATGCCCGACCAGGTTCTTCAGGCGATTGAAGAAGCCGACGAAAAAATAAAGGGAGGTAAATAACCATGGTTGTATTTGACAGACCTCAT
>DCGM01000076.1 GCA_002315255.1 Lachnospiraceae bacterium UBA1778 | reverse complement strand
TTCGTCATTATGGGCGATACCTTACCGGCCTTCAGGTTTCAGATTTTGGCAGCGGTTGCCCTGGGATTTCAGATTCCGCCAGCGGTTGCCCTAAGGGCTCTGCTTCAGGCAGCAGCGATCCTCGCATTTCTGCTTCTGGCAGAAACAGCATTCGTCTTATCAGCCGCACATTTCCGTATGAACCGGGAATGGTTTTCCCACAAAAAGAGTGTACGAAATGGTTCGATTATGATAGAATCATTTCAACGCCGATTCTTCGGACGCGTCAGACGGGAGACCAGATTTCGACAGCACCCGGAATGCACAAGAGTCTGAAAGACTGGTTCATTGACGAAAAGATTCCAAAAGAAATTCGGGACGAGGTTCCCGTGGTTGCGGACGGTTCGCAGATTCTTTGGGTGATCGGCTATCGGATGAGCGAAGACTATAAGATTACCGGCGAAACAAAGACGATCTTAGAACTGAGCATCGAACCTGAAAATGGCTGACAGCGGATTACATACGCCGGCCAGTGGACTATTCGGCAGCAATGGCCGAGCGGACTATACGGCAGTAGCGGTTAGACGGACTACACGGCAGTAACGGCCGACAGGATAAAAAGGAGCAGATATGAAAGAAAGAGTTATCGTAAAAATGACAGAGGAGAAGGTCCTGAACCGGATCGCGGAATTAGCGGAGCAGATTAACCGCGATTATGATGGGGCGCCGATTCATCTGATCTGCATCTTAAAGGGAAGCGTGTTTATCACCTGCGAACTGGCGAAGCGGTTAAAGTGCCCGGTTACGCTGGACTTTATGAGTGTTTCGTCTTATGGCGACGGAACGACGTCGAGCGGAATCGTCCGTATCGCAAAAGACCTCGACGAATCGCTTGAGGGAAAGAATGTCATTGTTATCGAAGATATCGTCGACTCCGGCAGGACGCTGTCCTACCTGCTCGATATCCTGTCGCAGCGGAAGCCGAAGAGTCTTAAACTTTTCACGCTCCTCGACAAGCCGTCGCGCCGCGTGACTGAAGTCAAGGTGGACTATACAGGCTTCGTGATTGAGGACTATTTTGTCGTCGGATTTGGTTTAGATTATGCACAGAAATACCGGAACCTGCCTTACATCGGCTGTCTGGAGTTTATCGAAGAGTAAGGGTAAAGAATGGAAAATAATCAGCAAAAAAACACAAAAAAAATCGGGATTATCTATCTGCTGTTTGCGGTCATAATTATCGCTGTCGCAGTGATTTCGTCCAATGCATTCCGGCAGTATACGGAGAGAACCTATTCGGAATACTGCGAGCTTTTGGCGAAAAACGCGATTACTTACGCGAGAATCCGGCCGAATGAGGAAGTGCCGACCGGAACGGTCATTTTTATCGTTCAGATGCCGGAAGGTGAGGGCACCGAGGAAGGCAGCTACCAGAGCGGCACTTATCAGGTTAATGTAACGAATATCGATGCTGAGCGCGAAGCGCTGCTTCAGCACAATGTGGCATTCGAAGTACAGGGCGTGAAAGAGAAAAGTTATTTCTTTTACACGCTTCTCCCCATTTTGATGCTGATTATCGGCCTCGCGGTAGTCATTGTCCTTATGTTCGGCCGTGCCAATGCGGCCGCGAACGGAAATCCGCAGATCATGTCATTCATAAAGGTTCGGACGCAGGCGTCTGACCCGAAAAAGAATAAGATCCGTTTTGCGGATGTAGCCGGTTTGCAGGAAGAGAAAGCGGAACTTGCGGAGGTCGTAGACTTCCTGAAGGCTCCGCAGAAGTATATTGATATGGGGGCGCGGATCCCGAAGGGACTTCTCCTTTTAGGCCCGCCAGGAACCGGTAAAACCTTGCTTGCGAAGGCGGTTGCCGGTGAAGCCGGAGTACCGTTCTTCACGATTTCCGGTTCTGATTTCGTCGAGATGTTTGTCGGCGTTGGTGCCGGAAGAGTCCGTGATCTTTTCGATACGGCGAAGAAGAATTCTCCCTGTATCGTTTTCATCGATGAAATCGACGCGGTTGCGCGTGTACGTGGTTCAGGCCTCGGCGGCGGACATGACGAGCGCGAGCAGACCTTGAACCAGCTGTTAGTTGAGATGGACGGCTTCTCCGTCAATGAAGGAATTATCGTTCTCGCGGCGACGAACCGCGCGGATATTCTGGATCCGGCGATCATGCGTCCGGGCCGGTTCGACCGGAAAGTGGTCGTCGGACTGCCGGATGTCGTCGGACGTGAAGAAATCCTCCAGGTCCATGCGAAGAATAAGCGGATGCGTGACGACGTGGATTTAAAACGGATCGCGCGGACCACGGCCGGATTCTCCGGAGCTGATCTTGAGAACCTTCTCAATGAAGCTGCTATTATTTCAGCACGGAAGAACGCGGAGTTCATTACGCCGGCCGAAATTGAAGAAGCATTCATCAAAGTCGGCATTGGAACCGAGAAAAAATCGCGTATCATTACCGAGCAGGACAAGCGCATTACCGCTTATCACGAGATGGGACATGCAGTCCTGTTCGAAGCATTGCCGAATGTAGGCCCAGTCCATACGATCTCTGTTATCCCGACAGGAACAGATGCGGCCGGATATACCATGCCGCTTCCGGAGAAGGACGATGTTCATCTTACGAAGAGCCGCATGCTGGAAGACATCATGGTTTCCATGGGCGGACGGATTGCGGAGGAAATCGTCTTTGGCGATATCACGACAGGCGCTTCACAGGATATTAAACAGGCGACGCGCGTGGCACGCCAGATGGTCACTAAATTCGGCATGTCCGAGAAAGTCGGCTTTATCAATTACGAGCAGGAGTCTGATTCTGTGTTTGTCGGCCGCGACATTGGCCATACGAAGAACTTCGGCGAATCCGTTTACAATGAACTGGAAGCAGAAGTGAAGCGGATCATTTCGGAATGCTATGAGAAAGCGAAAGCAATCGTACTTGAGAAACGCGATATTCTCGACAAGGGCGTTGCAGCGCTGATGGAGAAAGAAAAGCTGACCACAGCGGAGTTTGAAGCGATTTATTACGGAAGAGAGACCGAATAAAACCGAATGTTAACGAGAACTGCACTTTTTTCAGATGAAACATTAGGCTATCGCCTGCCCTTAAATATCAGGGCAGGCGACTTTGTCACGCTCCGGCTCCGCGCCGGAAGGGGCGAAGTCAAAGAGGCTTGGGCAGTCGTGAGACCGGCTGATCTATCTGGAACGAGCGCTGATGCTTCGGCTAAAACGAGCGCTGATGCTTCGGCTGAAACGAGCGCCGATGATTCGGATGATTTAAACAGAAAGAGCATCTGCTTCCCGATGCATCTCGAAAAGAGCGACAAGCGGTTTGACTGGTTTTCGGGAAAGCTTGAATGCGGCAGTGAACGGTTAGAATACGGATTTTTGGTAACGGACGGGGAAGAGACACTTCTCTATGACCGGACCGGCTGCCACTCCGAAAAGAAAACAGGCAGAGAGGATGGCGGTGCGGAGATTGGTTTTCCGGAAACACCGTTTGAAATTATTCCGGGTTTTTCGGTGCCTGATTGGGCGCGCGGCGCGGTCATGTATCAGATTTTTACGGACCGGTTCGCAAACGGAAATCCGGCGAATGATGTTTTATCCGATGAGTATGTCTATCTGAAAAGACCGGTAGAGCATGCTTCGTGGGACCGTCCGGTTTCACAGCCCGATACCGGCGTCTTCTACGGCGGCGATCTCGAAGGCGTCCGGATGAAGTTCGATTACTTAAAGCGGCTCGGAGTGGAGGTGCTCTACTTTAATCCGCTCTTTGTTTCACCGTCCTCGCATAAATACGATACGCAGGATTATGAGCATATTGATCCGCACTTTACCGGATTTGCGAAGGACGAGGGGATTCTCGTCGGGGAGAAGAAAGAAACGGACATTATAGAGAACCGTTCCGCTACGCGGTACATCTGCCGGACCACCGACCCCGAAAATTTAGCATATGCAGACGAGTATTTCGCGCGTTTTATGGAGGAAGCTCATCAGAAGGGGTTCAAGGTAATCCTGGACGGTGTGTTTAACCATTGCGGCTCGTTCCATCGCTGGATGGACCGGGAGGGAATCTATCAAGAGGAAAATAAAAGGAGCGGATTTGGACCGGGCGCCTATCAGTCGCCTGACAGCCCCTACCGAAATCATTTCCTGTTTGAAGAGAATCAAAAATACCGCGGCTGGTGGGACAATGAAACGCTTCCGAAGTTAAATTACGAGGGGAGCGACGAACTTCGAAAAGATATTTTTGCGATTGGAAGAAAGTGGATTTCTCCGCCCTATAATGTGGACGGCTGGCGGCTCGATGTGGCGGCTGATCTCTGTTCGACAGAAGAGGCGAACCATGCTTTCTGGCAGGAGTTCCGTAAAGAGATCAAGAATACAAAAGGGGATGCGCTGCTTCTCGCAGAACATTATGGGGATCCGACGCATTGGCTTCACGGCAATGAGTGGGACACCGTCATGAACTATGATGCGTTTATGGATCCGGTCTCGTATTTCCTGACAGGACTTGAAAAGCATTCTCGTTCGTATGCCAAAGAGCTTCATGGGAATGGAGAGGCGTTTGAACGCAACTTGCAGATCAGCCAGGCGAAGCTCCCGATTGAAGCACTTCAAAGCGCTATGAACGAACTTTCAAACCACGACCACACGCGTTTCCTGACACGGACGAACCGGCAGGTCGGACGGTTGGAGACAAAGGGAAGCGAAGCGGCCGGCGCAGGCGTTTCGTATGCGACGTTCCGCGAGGGAGTGGTCATGCAGTTTACCATGCCTGGATCACCGACAATCTATTATGGCGATGAAACAGGAATGGTCGGTTGGACAGATCCTGATGACCGGCGGCCGTTCCCGTGGGGAAAAGAGAATTGGGATCTGATTGCATTCCATCGCGATATGGTCAGGGTTCACCGCGAGTATACCTGCTTCCGGACGGGGTCATTTTTGATGCTCCTTTCCGGATATGGATTTGTCGTATATGGGCGGTTTGATGCGGAAACATCGGCCGTGACAGTTGTAAATCATTCGATAGACGAGCGGGATATGGAGATTCCGGTTTGGCGGTTGGAAATGCCGGATGATGGAACGGTTCTTCGCGTGATGCAGACGAATGATGTAGGATATAATGTCGGCCATTGGGAAGAACACTTCGAGAACGGAATCTTAAAGGTCCGCGTTCCCGCTTGGTCCTCAACGGTTTATACGTATCGGAAGGAAAGCCTGCAAGGTTAAGGGAATTATTTGCGGCATTGAGAGGGGGATAAGGATAATTCGAGTTTGGGTATAGGGAGTTTAAAATGATCGATATTGCTAAAATCATTAATGAGTATTGTTTCGAAAACAAAATAACTGTTGGATTATCTCTTGAAATGCCTTCTGGGTATGAAACCGCTAACGGTATGTATGATGATGAAACAAAGATGATTTATATGAATCCGAATATTGAATTGCCGGAATATGAACAGGCATTTTATCTTTATCATGAGTTAAGGCATGCGCTTCAGTATAATCAAAGCGAAGGATTCAGTGATGAACTGATAATGAGCTTAGGATATGTCATTATGTTTGACGGGACTTGTTATAAGAATATAGATGGACGCTATTTTGAATGCAGAATAGAGGGTGAAGAGGATTACTTGTCAGATTTATATAAAGGACAATTATACGAAGCTGATGCCAATCATTATGCATATGAAACAGTTAAAAAAGCATATGGTGATATTCCCGAATTAAAGGAGCTATATGACTTCTTTCGGCCCGCAAGGGATGTTTCATTCGATGAGTACAAAACTATCTATCAGTTAATTGACGAAAAGATACAGCTGATGTTAGCCCACTTCTGAGAAAGGGAGACTGCACGGAAGAAGTACTGGGAGAAAGAATGAGACCTGGCAGGCTCTTTTTTTCGTTCAGCTCATTCTATTTGGTTAATCATTTGAATTCAATCATATATTCTCGGAAATGAAGCGGGCATAACGTGCGCTGGCACACCGGGTTAAAACGTTCGCGGATAGCGACAGAATCAAAATAACGCTTCCAAAGCCGCTCATATTCGTCGGCAAGAGCAGGAAGCTGGGAGGAAAGGTCCAGTTCTCCTTCAAGGAAATACCATTTTTCGCCTGGGGTGTAGACGACGGAGCGATGACGTTTTTCGTCATAGATCAGAAAAGGCTGTGTGTTAAAGCGCTCTGCGAAATGATCCGCCAGTAAAGGGAGAACATCATTGACTGGGCCGATTTTCGCAAACGCTATGTTCCCCGGGAGAATCGAGAAACGGGTAAAACCGAGCATCAGATGACTCTCGCGGCGCGCCTTCCGGTCAAGTTCAAAGAGCCGCATCACGACAGGAGTACCATATTCTCCCGACACGTCATGCCCTGCAGAAAAGGCGTACTGAAGAAAACGGAAAATCGCATCTGCCTTATCATTTTCAGCAGCACAAAGCGCACCTTCAATGAGCCGGTGAACGCGGAATCCAAGCCTCTTCGAAACGGATAGCAGAACTTTTTCAGCCTTTTCATAAGAGGATTCCACCGGAATCTGGATTTCGACAAAAGAAACCTGGACGGCTTCCGACCGAAGATTGATCCGGATCTCGCGGTTCGGAGTGGAATCCGCCCAAGCATCATATATCGCCGTCAGAATCGCTTCCGGCCGGTCTTCACAGTAGAACACTTTCGTAATCATTGTTTCATCTTTCTGCCAGCGTTTTATGCGCTGATGATTCTATTTGTTAAAGCATTATGCGCTGATGGTTCTTTCAGCCAAGGCTTTATGCGCTGATGATATTCGTATTCGGCTGATAGAGCTGGAAATCGGCGAACAGGTCCATCTGCCGAACATTCGTTGACCGCAGGAGCTGCCAGTTCTTCTCGCGGTCCAGCGCAATCAGTTCAGAAGAGATAAAGGATTCATTGATCCGCGTCCGATAGAGCTGCTGGCCGCCGCAGAGGATGAAATAGTGCGCGCGCTTTAACACGACGCCCATCCGCTTGAGCGCGTCGAAGGTCAGCATTCCGGTCCGCCGCGCCAGGACAATGCGTTTCGCGGAGGTCGGTCCGATGCCGGGCACGCGGAGGAGTGTACCATAGTCCGCTCGCGTCACTTCGACCGGGAACTGCTCGAGATGCCGAAGCGCCCAAGTGCATTTCGGATCATAAAGGAGAGGCAGATCGGGCGCTTCCGGCGTCAGAATCTCCCGTGCCTGGAATCCGTAATAGCGCATCAGGAAATCGGTCTGATAAAGACGGTGTTCGCGAAGGAGCGGCGGCCCATCCGGCGTTTCCGGGAGTGCGCTGTCATGAGTCGTATTGATAAAAGCCGAATAATAGACGCGTTTTAAGTCAAAATTCTGATATAGGTTCTCTGCCTTCGACATAATGTCAAAATCGGTTTCATTTGTGGCGCCGATGATCATCTGAGTGCTCTGCCCCGCTGGAACGAAGCCCGAAAGTTTTCCGCTTGCGAGCCAGTTCCGGTCCTCCCGGTGAATCGATTCCGGCAGCCAAAGGCTGCTCGGCGTATAGCGGTCGGTGGCTTGAATCCGGGATGGGACACCGGACATAAAGCTGCTGCCAGAAACAGCTGCCACCTGATTCCTATCAGAACCACGCGGTATTTGAACACCATCATAAACCTGAAGCCCGAGTTCCTCCTTTGTGAGCGCGGTTTCCCAAAGGTAGTTTACATCCTGTGTTTGACCGATCTTTTCCCGCGTGACCCGGTAGACGCCCTTCGAAGCGGCCGCATTGCCGTGAATGCCGCCCTGGATATGGCGCATAGGACCGAGGATGTTTTCCTCCTTTTTCGAGGGCGCGAGCAGGTGGAGACCCGCCTCCGTCGGCAGTTCAAGGTTTAAACTCATTCTATCGGCCAAAAACCCGGCTTTTTCGAGGAGAACAGAGTCCGCCCCTGGAATTCCCTTCACGTGGATATAACCCATAAAACGGTACTTTTTGCGAAGCAGGAAGAGCACCTCATAAAGGAGCTCCATCGTGTGGTCCGGTGACTTCACGACGCCTGACGAAAGAAAGAGCCCTTCGATATAATTCCGCTGATAAAAGCCCATAGTGAGCTCACAGACTTCCTCCGGCGTGAAGGCTGTCCGAACAGTATCCCGCGAGCGGCGGTTGACGCAGTATTTACAGTCGTAGACGCATTCATTGGTAAGAAGGATTTTGAGGAGCGAGATGCAGCGGCCGTCAGAAGTGAACGAATGGCAGATGCCGCAAGCCTGCGACGAGCCGATCGCTCCCTTTACCGCGGCGCGGTCCGAACCGCTCGACGAACAGGACACGTCATATTTCGCCGCATCTGAAAGGATTTCCAGTTTTTCTTCAATGCTGAGTGACATCCGAACGTCCATCGCCTGTTCCGCTCCCTTACTGCTATTTTGAGCCCTTACCGATAGGATAGCACAAATGTTCGGATAATGCAAACATTTGTTCGTACAAAACCGCAAAAAAACCGCCCGGCGCCGAAATGACGCCAGACGGCTATATCTATTTCAAATTCATTCTTTTCTAAAGATCAGAAGCCCCCTCACGGATCATCTTTATGCATCAAGCCGCTTTTCCCTTCAAGCCTGCCTTCTCGTATCAAATACGCCTTTCCCGTCGAAATATTTTTTCTGCTCCTCAGGAACAATGATCCTCGCGCCCGCCCGAAGTTCCGACACCACATCAGAGATTCCTGTAAGCTTATGGTCCGTCACGATTCCGCCGCGGCCGACATCTCCGACAGCGTGCGCATCTGAGCCGCCCGTCATCAGAAGATCATGGTATTCTGCATGCGCGCGGGCCAGGAAGTTTCGGGACTCGTGGCGCGGATGCGCATTGAGCACCTCGATGCCGTCCAGGAATTCCGGCCGGACGATCGTCATATCTTTTCGGAACGGATGCGCCTGAATCAGAAGGAGGCCGTTGGCACGGCAGAACTCTGAAAAGCGCTTGATTCCCCAGTCGCGAACCGAATCGTCCAGCTCATACCGAAGGATATCTTCGTTGAGACCATAGACGAGATAATCATTCCAGTTCTCCGTGAAGTTAAACTCAGTCCCGAGGAAAACCGTAAAATCCGAGCCTTCCGCAGCCGCCGAGGCGCGGCGGAAGCCGGTCAGATAATGGTCCATCTTCGTCTGCCAGCCGGCGCCCTGCATATCGCTGAAAGTCGCACCATTGATATGCTCTGTGAGGACCGCGCCGCTGTAGCCCTTCGCAATCGTTTCCCGGATCATCTCCTCCGGGGTGTCGTGTCCGCACTTCGAAACCGCAGAAGTGTGCATATGGATTTCATAACGGTATTCAGTCATTTTCGTAAGCCTTCTTTATCATTCAGCTGTAAGCGGGTCTAAAAAATACGAGCAGAGGAGCACGCACGCATCGGTGTGCGGCGCATTGCACGGGAACGCGACAAACGCCTGCTTGGAGATCATTTCGAAGCGCTTATAAAAAGCCGTGTCCTTAATATTGATATAAGCCGGATAGGAGGTGCCGTCATTTGCCGTCACCCAGCAGATTCTTCCGAGGCGGTCAAGCTCATTAAAAGTTTCTTCCGGAAGAAGCTCGCGGAGGTCGTAGAAATAGGTTTCTTCTATCGTTTCTCCCTTTGCATAACTGATCATCAGGCTTTCGACGCCAATGATAAAGTCGAGATCGCTCGCCGCCAGCCGGGCCGCAATCTTCATCTGAACGGAGTACGCATATTCTGCATCAGAATCAGTGGAAACCGTATAGTTTAAATCGATCAGCGTTTCATCCGGATTCATCCCGAGCTTTTCGCAGAGCTCTTCTTTAAACTCCTCATTCTTATCCATATTGATGTAAAGCGAGTAGGATTCGCCCTGGATGACGCGAGGCCGTTTGTTCTGGATTACCGTGATGGTGATCGCCACGATGGCAATGATCACGCCGAGAATAATCGCCGTCGCAAGTCCGAAGTACTGGAAGAAGTACTCGACCTTCACCTTTAGCGGCTGTCCCTTCAACTTCTCTAACTGTTCTTTAATTCCTCTGTCATCATCATAAATTCGAGCCATAAATAACCTCCGACTGTTTCCCGGGCAGATCCGGGTACAGCTTTAGTCTATCATATTTTTTAGGAAATAGATAGGACGAGGCTGAAATCTTCCTGAAATCTGAAAATTGGCGGAGCGTCTTTCTTGACCTCAATCATTCTTTCGGCTATAATGTCTCACTGGTATATTATGCGCAGAAGGCGTTCGATATGTTGAATGACCTGTTTGGCGCGGAAGGGCATACGATTCGCAGGAGGAACCCGTTTTTCCTGTGAACGATCAAGGAGGGAACAGTTTGGGTAAGATATTTGACATGAACAACCCGGTCTGGCAGTTTATCGGGAAACTGGTCGACTGTACGGTTTTACATATTATCTGGCTTGTCTGCTGTATTCCGGTTTTCACGATCGGACCGGCGACGATCGCGCTCCATTATGCCATGATGAAGGATGTGGCGGATGAGGACGCGCATTATGTGAAGGCGTTTTTCCGTTCCTTCAAGCAGAATTTCAAGCAGGGAGTCGCGCTAGGGCTTATTTACCTGCTCGTCGGTGCCGGCCTGGCGTTCGCGATTTACTTCTACTCGATTCAGGATGCGGACGATACCTTCTATTCGATCTGCCGCGGAGTCACGATTGCGTTTTCTGCCATTTTTGCATTCTCATCCCTCTATGTTTATCCGCTGATGGCACGCTTTGAGAATACCGTCATCGGCACGATAAAGAATTCGATGTTCATGTCCGCAAAGCATATCGGCTGGACGCTTCTGATGGCACTCATCCTGGTTGCACCGTATGCGGTGATCTATTTTACAAACTTCCTGCCGCTTTTCGTGATGGGCTACGGACTCGTCGTCTATCTGAATTCGTACATTTTGAACCATGTGTTTAAGAAGTACATTGAAGCGGAAAAGCCGCCGGAAGATCCGGATGAATGGACGATTCCGGAAGACGAACAGCAGGCGATGGAAGAACTCGCCATGTCCGGTTATTCACCGATTCCGAAGGGCTATATGGATGAAGCACCTGCCAATGCGCCCGCAGAAAATACAGAAAAAGAAGAACAAGAAACGGAGAGTACAAACCCGTGAGCACAGAGAATAATTCAAAAATCAGAACACGTTTTGCACCGAGCCCGACCGGCCGGATGCATGTAGGAAACCTGCGTACCGCATTATATGCGTACCTGATCACGAAGCATGATGGCGGAGATTATCTCCTTCGCATTGAGGATACCGACCAGGAGCGTTATGTCGAGGGCGCGGTTGATATTATTTACCGTACGCTGGAAAAGACCGGCTTAATCCATGACGAAGGCCCGGACAAGGACAAAGGCTGCGGCCCGTACGTCCAGTCGGAGCGCCAGGCGGCCGGCATCTATATGGAATATGCGAAGAAGCTGATCGACAAAGGCGAAGCATATTACTGCTTCTGCGATGAAGAGCGTTTGAATTCGTTAAAGACCTCTGTCGGTGAAGACGGAAAAGAAATCCGCATTTATGACAAGCATTGCCTCAGCCTTTCGAAGGAAGAAGTTGAAGCGAATCTGGCTGCAGGAAAGCCGTTTGTCATCCGTCAGAACAACCCGACCACGGGCACGACGACGTTCCATGACGAAATCTACGGCGATATCACTGTCGACAATGCGGAACTCGACGATATGGTCCTCATCAAATCGGACGGATTCCCGACCTATAACTTCGCAAATGTAGTCGATGACCATCTGATGGGCATCACGCATGTCGTCCGCGGAAACGAATATCTTTCTTCGAGCCCGAAGTATAACCGCCTTTATGAAGCGTTCGGCTGGGATGTCCCGGTTTATGTGCATTGCCCGCTGATTACGGATGAGGAGCATAAGAAGCTTTCGAAGCGTAGCGGCCATTCTTCCTTCGAAGACCTGATTGCGCAGGGATTTGTCACGGAAGCAGTCGTCAATTTTGTCGCGCTTCTCGGCTGGTCTCCGGAAGATAACCAGGAGATCATGTCGCTTCAGGAACTCATCGAAAAGTTTGATTACCGCCATATCAACAAATCCCCGGCAGTCTTCGACTATACGAAGCTGAAGTGGATGAACGCGATTTACATTAAGGCGCTCGACGATGCGAAGTATCTCGAGACCGCGCTTCCGATCGTAAAGGATGCGATTTCGCTTCCGGTCGACTATGAAAAAGTCGCGTTAATGGTCAAAACGAGAATCGAAACCTTCAATGAGATTCCGGAGATGATCGGTTTCTTCAATGCAGTTCCGGAGTACGACGTCGAGCTTTACACGAATAAGAAAGCGAAGACGGATGCCGCAACTTCATTGGAAACGCTGAAGGAAGTGCTTCCGATTCTGGAAGCGCAGGAGGATTTCTCCAATGACGCGCTTTATGCGGCGTTAAGTCAGCTGACGGAAGAGAAGGGCTACAAGACGAATTACGTGATGTGGCCGATCCGCACGGCCGTCTCCGGTCTTCAGATGACGCCGGGCGGCGCGACCGAGCTGATGGCAGTTCTCGGGAAAGACGAGTCGATCCGGAGAATTAAAGCTGCGATCGAAAAATTGTCGTAAAATTGAATCAGATTTGTGCCGGAAGGGAAACCTTCCGGCATTTCTGTCTTATGGGGAAAAGTGAGCATTTTTGTAGGATTTATGTGGAAAGATTCCACGGAAGGAAAGTATTTATGGGGTTAAATCCGGCACAGCTTCAGGCGGTCAGTCATCGGGAGGGGCCTTGTATGGTTCTCGCGGGACCCGGCTCGGGAAAGACGACCGTTATTACCAGCCGCACGGCGGAACTGGTGAAACAGAAGGTTCCTGCGGATCAGATTCTCGTCGTGACCTTTACGCGTGCGGCAGCGGAGGAGATGAAGGAACGGTTTGTCCGGTTAAACGGGGGAGAAAATGCAGTCACGTTCGGAACTTTTCATTCTGTCTTTTTTGCCATGCTACGGGCAGGGAGAAGGATGAGCGGCGACAGTCTTCTGACGGAGCCGGAAAAGATCCGGCTGCTGGAAGGGGTATTCCGAAAACTGAAGCTTGATACGGAGAACGGCCGCGATGTGATGGTGTCGCTGTTAAGTGAGATCTCGTCGGTCAAGAATAACTTAAAAGACCCGAAAACGTTTCGGTCATCTGTTCCTGGAATCGTTTTTTCAGAGGTTTATGCGTGTTATGAGAAAGAGGCGCGGAGCGCCGAGAAAATCGACTACGACGATATGATGCTGATGACGCTTCGGATGCTCCGGGAACGGCCGGAGGTGCTGAAGCATTGGCAGGAGCGCTTCCGCTATATCATGATCGACGAGTTTCAGGATATCAATCCTTTACAGTATGAGATTATGAGAATGCTGGCGCTTCCGAAAAACAATCTTTTTATCGTGGGCGATGACGACCAGAGCATTTATCGGTTCCGCGGCGCGCGGCCGGAGATTATGCTGAATTTTGAAAAAGACTATCCGGGCTGTCGGAAGGTCCTTTTAGATGTCAATTACCGCTCGGAGAAGCGGATCGTCGCTGCGGCAGCGGACGTGATCCGACATAATAAAGCACGGTTTGAAAAGAAGCTTCGGACAGGAAAGAGCGGGGAAGGAACGGTTGAAATCCGGCGCTTCCCGAACGAAACAGAGGAGACGCGGGAAATCGCACGACAGATTCTGATCCGAAAAGAAGAGAAGGTGCCACTTCATGAGATGGCGGTCCTCTATCGGACGAACGGATGCGCGAACCGGATCGCGGAAGCATTAATGGAGGCGAAGATTCCGTTTTATTCAAAGGATCGGATGCAGAACCTTTTCAGGCATTTTATCTGCGGCCCGGTTTTCGCGTATCTGAATTATCTTCAGGGAAACCGTACGCGGGCAAATTTCTTACGCTTTATGAACTGCCCGAACCGCTATATCCGGCGCGATGATCTGAAAAAGGAGACGGTGGACTTAAACTGTCTCGCCGCACTTTATCAGGATTCTCCGGAGCGGCCGTGGATGACGGATAAGATCCGTTTTCTCATCTATCAGTTCGAATTTCTGAAAAAGATGCGCGTGCCGTTTGCCATGGTCAACTATATCCGGAAGGCAATGGAGTATGACGAGTATGTAAAAGATTATGCGGATGAGAAGAAGATGAACGCAGACGAGCTTCTCGCCGTGCTGGATGAGCTTCAGGCGTCGGCCGCGCCGTTTGAGACGATAGACGAGTGGTACCGGCATATCGCCGCATATTCAAAGGAACTCGACCGTCAGGAGACGGTAAAGGCGGCGGATAAAAAGAACCGTGTCCTTCTCTCAACGCTTCACGGTTCGAAGGGGCTGGAGTTTGACACGGTCTTTATCAGCGATGTGAATGAAAAAATCCTGCCCCACGAGAAATCGAAGGAGCAGGATGAAATCGAAGAGGAACGGCGGATGTTCTATGTCGGAATCACACGGGCGGCACAGAAACTCTACATCTTTTCTGCGGATGAGCATTTCGGAAAACGGACCGTTCCGAGCCGGTTTTTACAGGAGATCGGTCGGAACCATGGCATGAATCTCTTTTAGGTAATTGAGCGGGGACATGCCGCAATGCTCTTTAAACGTGCGTGAGAAGTGGTGGATGCTTGCATAGCCGCATTTTTCCGCGACTTCCGTCACTTGGAGGTTATCATTGATTAAGAGGTTCTTCGCCTTTTCAATGCGCGCCTTCTGGAGGTCGGACATTGGCGAAACGCCGAAGAAATCAGTGTAATACTTATAGAACTGGCTCCGGCTTAATTCGACCATTCCGCTCATATTTGTGGAAGCCCACTCGCTCTCACAGTTCGTCAGCATCGTGAAGCGCGCCTGAAGGAACATCCGGTAAAGCTTAAGATCGCGTTCCGATGTAAAGCGCCGCTCGGAAACGCCGCGGGAAACCGCGACGAGAAGCTGGTTCATCAGCCCGTCCAGGGCATCCTTATACCGCAGGTCGCGCGTAAAGAATTCGTGGTAGATATCGGACATGAAGCCGTCGATGACGTCGGGATTGACCGGGAGGACAACTTCATTGACCGGAATGTCGAACGGCAGGATTTCGTCATCGGTAAGGCCGAAGCGGACGAAACTGCAGCGGAAATCACGGACCGCCGCAAAATCCTGACGGACGCCCGGCGTATAGAGGATAAAGGAGCCGCGCTTGGCAGTGACGATTTTCCCGTCGAGGAAAAGCTCCATCGGCGAGATGAAGAACAGGAACAGATAGTCCCCGCTTCCGTGCTTTCGCGCGATGCGCGTATGACGTTCTTTTGTGATGTTGTAACCCGCGTAATGGATTTCAAACATAAGCAGCCCGCCGAAGCGGAATCCTCCTAAAACCGGCACAGAAATGCGGAAATGCCCCGCGTCGCCGTATCTGGTTAAAGTGTATGATAATGCTTATAAAAAGTCAATGAGAAAGCGAGAAGGAAAACGGTCAAAGGGGCTGAAATGTTTCACAAAAAATCCGTTCTTTCGGGTTGAAAAACGAGAAGAAAAGAATTATACTGTGATAAGAACTGCGACCATGCCGTTCTGTATTCGCGCGCCCATATGAAAGCGCGGAAGCGGCACGGTTAAAAATAAGGAGGAATTTCTCATGGCTAGAAAAATGAAAACCATGGACGGCAATAACGCTGCGGCATATGTGTCCTACGCGTTTACCGAAGTGGCCGGCATTTACCCGATCACCCCGTCCAGCCCGATGGCTGACTATGTAGACCAGTGGTCCGCACAGGGACAGAAAAACATTTTCGGCACGACCGTAAAGGTAGCTGAAATGCAGTCTGAAGCAGGTGCTTCCGGAACCGTCCACGGCTCTTTGGCAGCAGGCGCTCTGACGACTACTTATACCGCATCTCAGGGTCTTCTTCTGATGATACCTAACATGTACAAGATCGCAGGCGAA
>DCGM01000071.1:8530-8894 GCA_002315255.1 Lachnospiraceae bacterium UBA1778 | reverse complement strand
AGAATAAAACAAATTTCCGAATATAAAGGAGAATCATCATGAATTACGGTCAGGAAATCTATGAAGCAGTCGCGCGGAAAAATCCGGGCGAGCCTGAATATCTGCAGGCGGTCAAGGAAGTATTAGATTCTTTAAAGGAAGTAATTGACCGGAATGAAGAGGCTTACCGCAGCGTCAGCCTTTTAGAGCGTCTCGTCGAGCCGGAGCGGATCATCACGTTCCGCGTCCCGTGGGTGGATGATCAGGGAAAGGTCCAGGTAAACCGTGCTTTCCGTGTCCAGTATAACTCCGCTATCGGCCCGTATAAGGGCGGCATGCGCTTCCATCCTTCCGTCAACCAGTCGATTCTGAAATTCTTAGGTTT
>DCGM01000071.1:0-8470 GCA_002315255.1 Lachnospiraceae bacterium UBA1778 | reverse complement strand
GCGGCAAGGGCGGCTCTGACTTCGATCCGAAAGGAAAATCAGACCGCGAGGTGATGGCATTCTGTCAGAGCCTGATGAATGAACTCTATAAATATATCGGCCAGTTCGAGGATGTCCCGGCAGGCGACATCGGCGTCGGTGCGCGTGAAGTCGGTTTTATGTACGGCCAGTATAAGAAGCTGACGGGCCTCTATGAAGGCGTTCTGACCGGAAAAGGCCTCCCCTACGGCGGTTCGCTCGTCCGTACGCAGGCGACCGGCTACGGCCTCATCTATATTTTAAATGAAATGCTGGCTGCGGCAGGAAAAGACCTGGCAGGAAAGACGGTCGTCGTGACCGGTTCCGGCAATGTGGCGACCTACGCGGCAGAAAAAGCGCAGCAGTGCGGCGCAAACGTCGTCGCAATGTGCGATTCGAACGGCTATATCTATGATAAGGACGGCATCAAACTCGACATCGTGAAGGCGATCAAGAGCAACCGGAGCGCCCGTATTTCCGAATATGCGGCACAGGTCCCGGGCTCTGTATATACAGAAGGCTGCGGCATCTGGACGATTCCGTGCGACATTTATCTCCCCTGCGCAACTCAGAACGAGCTCGATCTCGAAGGCGCGAAGATTCTCGTGAAGAACGGCGTATTTGCTGTCGCAGAAGGCGCAAACATGCCGCTTACGCGTGAAGCGACCGATTATCTGAAAGAGAACGGCATCCTCTTTATGCCTGGAAAAGCAGCCAATGCTGGCGGCGTCGCGACCTCAGGTCTCGAAATGTCGCAGAACTCTCTTCGCCTCTCCTGGACGGCGGAAGAAGTTGACGCCCGGCTCCATCAGATCATGGTGGATATCTACGCGAAGGTCTCCGACGCGGCGAAACGCTACGGCCATGAAGGCGACTTCGTCGCCGGCGCAAACATTGCCGGCTTCGAGAAAGTCGCGGCCGCTATGATGGCCCAGGGAATCGTGTAATTTCAGGCCGCAGTCCTGTTTCGTTTGGTTTTGGCCCCTCGAACGGCGGCTGACGCATTATACGATAATTCTACGGCCTAGACGCGAGTTTCCTACGAGATCGCAGGCAGCTTTTGGCGGCTAGCCCCGATGTGGCAAATAATTCAGGCGCTTGAATCCCTCGACATATGTCGGCGATTCAAGCGCCTTCCTTATTTCCCCGGGGCTGAAAAGCCGCCCTGGCTTAGCCTGCGCACGTTCCGGAAACCTCGCTCAAACGGCCTTTAGAATTATCGCGTATGCCTTAGTCGCCTGTTTGATGGGTAATAGTCACCGAAACAGGACTTCGCCTTATCGGATTCTCTCCTCTAAACCCGCCTTGTCGGTAATAAAACAAAGCAGCCTGTCGCTTTACAGCCTAGTCGCTCGTTTCCTGCCGTCATTTGGGGTTAGCTTTCGACAGCTGTTTCTCGTTCATTTTCTCCGGCGGCAAAGTGCTGTCCCGATCATTCTTAAGGCCGACTTAGCGAGGCTTCCGGAACGTGCGCAGGCTAAGCTAAGGCAGTTTTTTATGCCCCTTGACTGCCCGAACAAGCAGAAATACTAATGTAGAAGAAGCCGGAAAATAACTCGTATCTTTCTTGATGGCGGCTAAGTGCTGTCCCGATTATTCTTAAGGCCGACTTAGCGAGGATTCCGTCACGAGTTTTACAAGCTAAGCAAAGGCAGTTTTTTATGCCACGGGCAAATAAAGAAGGCGCTTGGATCACTGACACATCATATGTGTCAAGGGATTCAAGCGCCTGAATTATTTGTCACATCGTGGCATAACTGCCTAGAGCTGCTTGTAAACTCGTAGGAAACGAGCGACTAGGCCGTAGAATAATCGGGGCAGCACACAGCCGCCATTCAAGGAACGAAAACGTTATTTTCCGGCTTACTCGACCTCAACGGTGCCGTCTTCTTTGACGGTGATCTTCATGCCATCCTTAACGAATGCCAGGAATTCATCGCCGAGTGAGTCGATAACCGGCATATGGCTGTTCGGAAGCCAGACATCCTGAAGGACTGCGCCCGCTGCCGCAAGCGAATCGATCGGTTCGGAGAACAGCATACAGGCCGGCTGGCGCTCCATCGAGCATGCGCAGTACAGCACGAGGCCGCCGGTCGTGGAGCCGATGGTACGCGGCAGGCAGAGCGCCTTACCCTTCATCTGTTTTCCGTATAAATCCGGGTTGTTCTGATCACCGCAGGTCGCATTCTTGTCGCCGAACTGGAGGGCTTTCTGGAAGGATGCCAATGTGTTTAACCCGCCGTGGGAAACTAATGCTTCCGCGGTCGTATTGCCTTTCGAAACGACTCTTCCCGTAAATGTTTTCATCTTATTTTCCTCCCTTCACGAGCTGGTCTAAGATCTCTGCATCGGTATAATAACGCGCACTCGTATAGGTGCGGAGCTTATTCGATGAGGTGATGACCGGAATCTTCTCCGAAAGCGGATTGTTCATATACATAAGCGGGCAGATATAGGACAGGATGACGCCGCTCTTCTTTAAAAGAGCTGCTTCTTCGCACTCTTCGAACTTCTTAATGACGCCAGGTGACGCGGTGAACACGGTCGGGATCTGGACCTTCGTCTGTCCGTTTTCCTTTAAGCCGGCGTCAATCTTCTTCGTCCAGCTCTTTAACTGCTCTAAGCTCATGTGCGGGCAGCCCATGAAGCAGAGCTTCGGCTTCGCGTCTTTATTCTTCCAGATGACCGGATAGCTGTCGTAGACGCGCTGTAATTCCGCGTCGTCGATCACGTAGGTCTGTGCGCCTTCTGCGATCAATGCTCTTCCCTGCTCCACCGCCTCCGGCGTGATGCCTTCGATATGGTAGAGGCCGACAGCGCCGTTCGAGGCCGTCGCTGCGCCGAAGTCTTTCAGATACGTCTTCGCATTGTCATCAAGCGTTCCGTCCAGCCATTTGTCCAGGCCGACCACGTACGGAACGTCTTCCATTACCTTCATGCCGACTGCTGAGCCTAAAAGCTGCGCTTCCGGCTTCTTCGTCGTCTTGATTTCGACGATCCATTTCGCCTTCCGTCCTTCATCCGTCAGGAAGCCGAACTTCGGAACGAAACCGCAGACAGAGCCCATAATGTCAATGATACCGGAGTTCCGGTTGCAGCGTGCGCCGAGCACGGAGTTCGCATAAACGACTGCGGAGGACTCGGACCAGGAAAGGATGTCGCCCTTCTTCGGCGTATTGCCGACTTCGTTCATATAGCAGGTGCAGGTGAACGCGTCATCATTCATAAGACCAAGCTTCTGAAGCTGTTTCTCATATTCGTCCTGCTTCGAATACATGAAGTTTTTGAAGACGAAATCCTGGAGAAAGCTCGACGGAACCTTCGGGTCTAACGGCCGCGGGTCTGCCGAGAATTTCTGCTTCGACGGCTCATTGGCGTCAATGAGCTGCTGGAGAAGCCCGTACACCGGCGCCAGCGCCTTCAGACCGAAGGACGTGACGAGGTGATTATAATCGCTGGTGATTTCGACCATCTCTTCTGCGCCGAAAAGCTCACCGTAGCGGACTAAGGTTTCCATAACTTTAGCGAGCGTTTCGCCGGACTTTCCGTCCAGAATCGCCTGCTGCTGTTCTGTCAGTTTCATATCATTTCCCCTTTCGTAATTACAGTTTCATCGCGACTTCGTAAGCGCGCCAGATGACCGAGCGAAGGTTTCCGATTCCGCGGCAGTCACCGACAAGTTTCACCTTCCCCTTCTCTTCCGCAAGCGGCTTCGGGATATAGCCGGCCGAGCTGATGACTGTATCGCACGGGATTTCCAGCTCATTGCCGTCTTTTCCGGTGCAGATGATCGAGCCGTCACGGACTTCTTTTAACGTCGTTTCGAGATAGACCGGAGTCTTATGAAGTGCGAAATATTCGCGGAGATACGAGCTGTTTGCGAGACAGACGCCCTTCTGGGAAACGAGGTCGTCCTTCATTTCGACGATCGTGACGTCCTTGCCCTGGAGGCAGAGCTCGTAAGCGATTTCGCAGCCGGTAAGGCCGCCGCCGATGACGGCAATCTTCTCGCCGACCGGTGCGCCGTTTAAGTATTCGCACGCTTCGACCATCTTCTCGTGGCCCGGAACCTTCTTTAAGATGCGCGCGGTAGAACCGGTTGCGACGATAATGTCGAGACCGTCAAACTCCGTAAGATCCTTGATTTCTGTATTCAGATGGATTTCGATTCCGAGCTTCTCCATCTCATGGCGATACCATGTGAGGAGGTCGCGCAGCTTGCCCTTGTAGGACTCTGCGGAAGCCGGAATGAACGTGCCGCCGAGGCTGCCGCTCTTTTCATAGATGACCGGCTCGTGGCCGCGAAGCTTCAGGACTCTCGCCGCTTCCATGCCGCCGATGCCGCCGCCGATGATGATCACCTTCTTCGGATGATTGGTCTTCTTAATGTAGTGCTTATCGGTCTGCATCGTCTCCGCATTGACCGCGCAGCGTGCGAGATGAAGCGAATCAGAAAGCTCCTGATCGTTCGGAACGCCTTTATAATGGCACATATTGAAGCAGCCGTTATGGCAGAGGATACACGGACGGATATCTTCCTCGCGCTCCTCCATCATCTTCGTGACCCACTCACGGTCTGCCAGGAACGGACGCGCGAATGCGGCGCCGTCCAGCTTTCCGGCCGCGATCGAATCAGCCGCGACACGCGGATCCATACGGCCTGCGCAGACGACCGGAATATCGACGAAATCCTTCAGATGCTCGACATCCTTTAGGTTACAGTTCTCCGGCATATAAATCGGCGGATGCGCCCAATACCAGGCGTCATACGTGCCGTTATCGCAGTTCAGCATGTCATAGCCTGCATCCTGCAGATACTTCGCCGCTTTCTCGGATTCTTCGAGCGTACGGCCGACTTCTTCGTACTCTTCTCCCGGCAATGCGCCTTCGCGGAAGCCCTTCGTCTTCGAAATGACGCTGTAACGGAGAGAAACCGGGAAATCAGCGCCGCAGGCAGCCTTGATCGCTTTCACGATATCGGTCGCGAAGCGGTAACGGTTCTCAAAGGAGCCGCCGTATTCGTCAGTACGCTTATTGACATAGCCCAGCGTAAACTGGTCTAAGAGATAACCCTCGTGGACTGCGTGGACTTCGACGCCGTCAACGCCTGCATCTTTCAGCTTCTTCGCGGTCTTTGCGAATGCTTCGACGAACTCCTGGATCTCTTCCACAGTCATCGCACGGGACGGAACCTTATCGGACCAGCGGTTCGGGGATTCCGACGCCGTCGCGGTAATCTTATCGAGGTTCATGAACGGCTTCGAAATAACGCGGAGCGCTTTATTCGTATATAACATCTCCATCATCGGAGAAATCGTAAAGGAACGGCCGAAGCCTGCGGTCAGCTGGACGAACAGCTTCGCGCCGGTCTTATGGAATTCCGGCATCCATTCTGCCAGATCCTTATACATTTTGTCGTTCTTATAAAGCCACTGTCCGAACATCGGGTTATAGACCGGCTGGCAACCCGGAAGGACGAGACCGCAGTTGTTCTTCGCGACTTCTAAAATGAATTTCGCGCCCTCTTTGTCAAAATGGTTGTTTTCCATCCAGCCGAACAGATCCGTGCCGCCCATGGAAGGTAAAACAATTCGGTTTTTGATTTCTACATTGCCGATTTTCCATGGTGTGAAAAGCGGCTCGAGACGTTTCTCCATATCGCATTTCTCCTTTTTCTTTTTTTCCCGCAAACGCTTCTTTGCTAAAACCATAACCGCGGCTTTTCAGCATCATTTGCGGAAAAAACTCTCAATATTTGTTATTATTTTATCACAATCCGCCCTGTATAAGCAATTTCTTTATGCTGAAAAAATGACGATTCTCTTTGGGAGTTTTTACTAATTTCTTTAACTTGAATAAAAGGCTTTGCTCTGTTATAATAAATTGATTTATTATGGAATAGCGGGGCTTGCTCGTAAAATGAAAACTATTTTTGGAAAACATTGGCTGAAGGATCTTTCCATCTGCCTTTTAGGCTGCGTCCTTTCTACGGCAGCCGTCTATAATTTCGGTGTCGCATCAGATTTCCCGATGACCGGTTTTACCGGTATCGCCGTCATCTTCTACCGCCTGTGGGGCTTACCGATCGGTATCACGACTTTTGTTCTCAATGTGCCGGTCGCATTGCTCTGCCGGAAACGGATTGGCCGCCACTTCTTCTGGCGTTCCGTTTTCTGCATCCTCGTTTCTTCCGTGCTGATCGACTATGTGGCGCCGCTCTTCCCGGTTTATACGGGTGACCGGATTTTGGCCGCCATCTGCACGGGCGTCATCGGCGGCATCGGCTATGGCATCATTTATATGCAGAATTCATCGACCGGCGGCACAGATTTTATCGTCATGGCGATCAAGTCTGTCTGGCCGCATATCAAGCTCGGCACGCTGATTTCGGCGGCTGATTATACGGTTGTTCTGTTAGCTGCATTGATTTTCCATGATTTCGACGGCGCGATCTACGGAGCCATCATCGGCTTCCTGTTCGGCGCGATCTCCGATAAGCTTCTTTATGGTCTGAATTCCGGCCGTCTCGCGCTGATTATTACAGACCACGGCAAGGAAGTCGCGGACCGGATCAATGAGAAAACCGAACGCGGCACGACGCTGATCCCGTCCTACGGCGGCTATACCGACAAACCGCACGACCTCGTCATGTGTGCCTGCTCGGTCAAGGATATCGTGAAAGTCGAGCGCGCGGTGCGGAAAGCAGACCCGCTCTCCTTTACCGTCATTTTAGAGTCGCACGAGGTGCTCGGCGAAGGCTTTAAGGCCGTGAAGATTGCGGAGAATGAGGAGGACGCCGAAGCATTGGCGAACGGCCTCGACCCGGACGCACAGAAGGCGCTGAAGAAAGTGAAAATCGCGGAAGCTAAGGCTGAAAGACAGGCGAAGGCTGTAGCCGCAAAGGCTGAAAAAAAGGCCAGAGCCGCAGCGGCTCGCGCAGAAAAGAAAGCGAAAGCCGAAGCCGCCAAGGCTGAAAAACAGGCGAAAGCCGCTATGCTCCGCGAAACGAAAAAACGCTGAGAGCACTGCGTCGAAAACTAAACAGATATACGATTACCTGAAATGGGAGAAAACCATATGAGCAAAATTGAGAAAAAAGTGTTAGATTTTGTCACAAACAATATCGCCTATTTTATGCTGGGACTCGCGATTCTGGCGGGACTCGTGATCCGTTTTTCGCTCCGGGGCATTGTCTCGGACGATATGGGAACCGATTACCTCGTATGGGCGGACGCTTATTCGAAAATGACCCTCTGGGAAGCGCTCGGCACTCCGTTAGGAAATTACAGCGCGCTCTATCAGTTAATGCTGTTCATTCTGGCGCGGATTCCGGTTCTTTCTGTCGTTTCCCGGATCAAGTTTGTCTCGTGTCTGTTTGATTTTCTCATCGCGGGACTCGCGTTTTATATCGGCAAAAAAGAGTTCAAATCGGTCTGGAAAGCTGTCCTTCTCTTCTCGCTCGTTTTCCTCTGCCCGATCGTCTTTTTAAATTCGGCAGCCTGGGGCCAGTGCGATTCGATTTTCGGCTTCTTCCTGCTCCTTTCCATGTATCTTCTGATGAAAGACCGGCCGATTCCGGCCTTTATCTTCCTCGGCATTTCGTTCTCCTGGAAGCTTCAGGCCGTCCTTCTGATTCCGTTCTTTATCATAAAATATCTGAAGGATAAGAAGTTCTCGATCCTTTGTTTCCTGATTATTCCGGCAGTTATGCTGTTCTTAAATATCCCGTTCATCATGGCCGGGCGGCCGGTGGCCAGCATCTTCGGCACTTACTCGTCGCAGGTCAGCATTTATCCGGAAAGCATCTACATCAATTTCTCGAACATCTACGCGCTCTTCGTGGCCGACCTGAACGCAGGCGCATTGGGCGGATTCGCGTCCTATGGCGCGGTTCTCCTCGCCGTCTGCGCGCTCGGCATTTTAGCGGTGATCATCATCCGGAAAAAGAAGCCGGTTTCACTTCAGGACGATCTCTATATCGGTTTCCTTTTGGCGTTCACAGCCGTCATGTTCCTTCCGAAAATGCATGACCGCTACGGCTATGTTTACGAGATTCTCGCGCTCGTCCTCTGCGTCACAAACCGGAAGACGATCGTCCCGTGCATCCTGCTTCTCGCACAGTCGCTCTTCCATTACGGCCTCTGCCTGACCGGGTTCCAGGCAATGCCCCTCTGGGTCGCGACGTTCCTCTATATCGGCGCGTATGTCTGGTATCTCGCGATTTACTTTAAAAAAGACACGGTTTTTCCGAATATAGACGTTAAAGATAAAGACGGGAAACTCCTCTGTTAAAGATTTTCTTCTACTATCCCTGAACTCATATTCAGCAACCGGCGAAAAAGAATTCTCTATGCCTCTGCATACTTCGTTCAGGAAGAACTGCGCCTGTGAAAAGGCTCTCCACCCTATCTGTGAGACCGAAACACATTCAAATATGCATCTTCTTCGCGAT
>DCGM01000089.1:768-15558 GCA_002315255.1 Lachnospiraceae bacterium UBA1778 | reverse complement strand
CGCAGATTCTTAAGGAGCCTTGAATCATAAAATCAGGAGGGAGGAGTAATCTTTTAGTAGCTTGGATTACAGTTTATAATCGGATGATTACTTTTTTTGTCTGTTTAGCCTTATTGATCGTCGGGTACATTGTGTATTCCAGAGTTTCGGAAAAGATCTTCGGAGCTGATGACCGGCTAACCCCGGCCATGGCCAGCCCTGACGGCGTCGATAAGACGCCGCTTCCGACGTGGAAGGCATTCTTAATCGAATTATTGAACATTGCGGGAACCGGTCCGATTTTCGGCGCGATTTCAGGCGCATTGTTCGGACCGATCGCCTTCTTGTGGATCGTGATAGGGTGCCTGCTCGGAGGCGCGGTCCACGATTATTTTTCAGGGATGGTCTCTTCCAGAAATGACGGAAAATCGACAGCGGAAATCACGAAACCGCTCCTAGGCTCCGCCATGCAGCTTGTCATGCGGATATTCTCCATAGTCTTACTGATTTTAGTCAGTGCCGTTTTTGTCGTTTCTCCTGCAGGACTCCTTCAGTCATTGACCGGAGCTAAAGTGCCGGCGCTTGTCTGGATGGCCGTTATTTTAGTCTATTACTTTGTGGCCACCATTCTCCCGATCGATAAAGTCATCGGTAAAGCGTATCCGGTATTTGGCGTTATTTTAGTCGTGATGGCCATCGCCACCATCGGAGGCATATTAGTAAATCAGGATCAGTATCCAATGCTGGAGCTGGTCGGGAATCTGAGCGATTTTTCGAAAGCAAACGGCGGATTGCCGGCGTGGCCCTTTATGCTTACTACGATTGCGTGCGGCGCGGTCAGCGGATTCCATGCGACGCAGACGCCCATCATGGCGAAATGTATCAGATCAGAGAAAGAAGGAAGAACTGTTTTCTATGGCGCGATGGTCGCAGAAGGAACCATTGCATTAATCTGGGCTGCAGCGGCTATGGCGTTCTTTAAAGTGGATACACCTGAAGGGTGGGCCGCCTTAAATGCAACGGGCGGCAATTCCCAGGCGGTCTATCATATCTGCCAGTCCTTACTGGGGCCTGTCGGGACGGTGCTTGCCGTTATCGGCGTGGTAATCTGCCCGATCACTTCCGGAGATACTGCATTAAGAAGCTGCCGGCTGATTATTGCGGAATGGCTGGGGTTAGACCAAAAGAAAACGAAAAACAGAATACTGTTAACGTTGGCACTGTTCGGCGTAGTCGCAGGCTTATCGGTATGGAACTTTTCTGACGCTAAAAACTTCAATATCCTGTGGAGATGGTTTGCCTGGAGCAATCAGATTCTGGCGGCTTTATCGCTGTGGATTTCGACAGCCTATGTGATGAAGCACGGGCGTTATAAATACGGCTCTTTATTAACGGCGGTTCCGGCAGGCATCATGACGATGGCGGTTATTACGTATATCTTAGGTGAGCCAAACCTGGGGTTAGGAAACTTACTGCCTATGGGTGTTGCGTATATTATCGGCGCAGCGCTGGCGCTGACCTTTTTCATTTTCTATCTTTTTAAATTGCGTAAAAACAACAGAATGGCGAAATAGTTTAAGGTATTCTAAAAATGTAAAGCAATTGAGCTTCACACTCAAACGAGTCGGGCCCTGCCGCAATGGCAGGGCCTCTTTTTGTCAGCGCTATGCGAAGCCGGCGGAAAAGCCAAAAAACCAATATGTGAAATTTTTGTGAATAACTTTTGGAAGATACCGTACAAAGTGTCCAAAATCCCGTGAATACTGTGAAAAAGTGGAACAAAAGGGTGGATAAGAGAGTGCATAACTGGGGGGTCAAAACCTTGTCAGAACGCTTGATTTATGGTATACTCAACCTAACTTGGAATAAAGGCAGAGGGGGCTCTGTCTCTTTTGTGTACGGAAAAGGTGTTAAAAAATGCCGAAAAAGTACCTCCAATTTACCCTCTCCGGCAGCGGATTCTGCCGGTGAAAAAATGAAACGACACGTCGGGAAACCGGTCCCGAAAAAGAAATAAGGAGCTTAGAAATAATGGGCGGAAAAAAGATTGTTATCGGAATTATTGCTGCTGCGGTAATTGTAGGCGCTGGACTCGTGGCATTCAGCGTCGTAAAGGGCAATAATGAGGCGTCGAGATTCCAGGAGAACGGTTATATTCTGGATCCGGACAGCACATTGACAGAGAAGCGGAATTCCTTCGCTTCCGGCACTGCGTACAAACAGGCGGCCGGACAGAAGATTTCTTTCGAGAATCTTCTGGGAACGAAGGTCGAAGTCCCGTCAGCCAGCTTCATCCACTACGATGACGGCCCGCTGGCGGCATTGGCACGCGGCGTGATTGTCGATACGGACGATCTTTATGATAAAGAAACCGGAAAGGTGAACAATGTCCTTCGGAACTACTATGCATTGGCACCGAGCACCGCAATGATCAATGTCAACGATTATTATTCCGTCGGCGAGTCTGAGACTCCGCTGACGTTCCAGCATTTTGTCTGGAAGATCGCAGATAATAAGTACATGATCGTTTCGACGGACATCTCTGTGACCGGTGTGGCAGAGGACGCTGAAAACGGCGGGAATACGATTGCGGCCGGCAAGTTCATCGAATTGACCTATGTGGACGGCGGCATCATCCGCGTCCAGACGGAAGAAAAACTTTGGCAGACAGTTTCCAAAGAGTGCTACGCGACGCTTGGAAACGGTCTTCGCATTGACTTATATTATCGGAATATCTTTAAGCCCGGCGAGGGCTCTCAGAGTGAAACCGTGCTCCTCGATTTCTCTGACATCGTTCTCGACTCCAATGCGATCCCGGAACTGAGCCCGGTTTCGGAAGACCTGGAATCAACCAAGCAGACCGTTATCCCGTATGTAAAGGGGATTGACGGAAAGAAAGGCGCTACCGGCACTACCGGCGATCCCGGAGAAGACGGTCAGGAAGGCGATATGGGAACCCCCGGCGTTAAAGGTGAAGACGGCGACCAGGGCGACCCCGGCCAGGACGGAAAACCGGGACAGCCTGGTGAGAACGGTGAATCTGGCGACAACGGACAGCCCGGAGATCCGGGTGATCCTGGTGATTCTGAGGAACTGGAAGGAACGGTTTTAGACTTCCCGATGATTACGATCAGCGGATGGCAGGTCACCGGAACGACGGCGAGCGGAACGCTTGTAGTCACAGTTCCGAGCGAAGAATCGAACATGTTCCTTTCCGCAAACGCACTTCAGAAACAGCTTATTGACGCAGGCGATGAAATTCGCGAAGAAGCACTGACGGAAGAAGATAAAGCGCAGAGCGGCAAGTATTATTACACGCGCGTCTATCTGGTGGATATGTCTACGGGTGAAACCGTCTGCATGGACACCGAGCATGACGGTTTTGAACTGGCTGCAGGCGAGCAGTGGATTATGACCGATACGAAGTTCACCGGCTCTTCCAACTACAATTTTGACTTTGTAGATCTGTCTCCGGATCACGAGTACCGTCTGGTAGTTGCGGCTTTGACGAACACCCGTCTCGACGGCGCTCGGAACTATGTCCGTAACTATCTCAGCAAGACGTTCTGGACGACTTCCACGGGCGTTATTATGGAAGCCGGCGCTTCGACGAAGAGCACGGTTTCTGTTGTGGCATCCCGTGAAGGCCTTTCTGCAGCGAACGGCGATGAGGTAACCTTCTATTTCTACAATGACCGTACAGAAGCACTGGCGGCTGAACTGGATGATAAGACCGGACGTCTTCCGGATAATACGACGGCGTACTTAGGCTCTGTGGGCAGTAAGTTCACCGAAGGCGTCACGAAATTCACCTGTACCTTTGACGGCGTAAATGAAGAAAAGGACTATGACGGATTCCATACGAACGAATCGGTCTATGTCCGTATGACGATAAAGAACTCGGACGGCGTATTCCTTTCCGGACAGACATTGACGCTGAAGACCTTAAAGGAGACTCCGGCAGTCGGTGCGCCGACGCTCGTTTCGAACCGCGCCAACTATGGCCTCGAGCTTTCTCCGGGCGTTATCTATGATCCGGATTCGGCCATCTCCTACTACAAGTATGAAGTCTATAACGTAAATGACCTTGATTCCGAAGTAAACGGCGGCTATACCGTCTACAAGTTCTATGAAGGCACAGAGAACAGCACGAAGCCGGTGAAGACGCTTGAAGCGTATACTACGGCAACTGTCAATATCCCGATTGACGGCGTGGAGATCAAGACCGGCATGAACTATGTCGTCCGGACCATCGCTGTTTATTATGATAATTCCGCTACCGTCTATGCATACAGCCCGCTTTCAAATGCGGCTGCCATCGTCGGCTCGCGGCTTCCGTACGTCTACTTCTCGAATGAAGGCTCGGCGGTTGACATCTCTGTTCTGAATGCAGATGATGCTACTGTCCTTTCCAAATTCTATGATCAGATTTATGGACAGGTTTACATTGTTCCGGGCCAGGATACGACGCACCTGATGCTGGATGAAAGCCATCATCCGGTGATTACCTTCTCCTATCCGGGCGAGTATTATGCATCTTATACGGTTTATCTGGAGGGAACGGATGAAGAAAATCTTCCGGAGAAAGGAACCTATCTCTTCGGCACCTACGAGAATGGCATTGTTATCGTAGATGTACCCATCTATGCATCCTCCATCTTGGCGGGGCGTTTGACGAAGGCAGAGTATGACGAAGGGTGTGACTACTATCACTATCCGAGAGACTATTTTTATCCATATTCTTATGATCCTCTCAAGTATTCGACAGTCCTTGATTATCTGAAGGGCCTTGTAAAAACCGGCACTGTGCAGGGTCTGGAACCGAACTTCAACTACTACGTGACTGTAACAGGCGACCTGTCAAAAGATGGCACGAATGCCGAGTCTTATGGCGTTACCGTCGGACGTTGCGTGGTAACGACACCGGAATTAGAACTATTCCAGGCCGATTGGAAGGATGATCAGAGGAACGAGACACTGGCAGATGTCTTCCGTGTCTATCTGAAGCTGACTATGCCGACTTCTATTACTGATGCCACCAGTATCGCAAACTATCAGCATCAGACAGAAACCTTATCAGCGGTTTCGCTGACATTATATAGCGGCACACCTTCTTCTTCGTCAGAGTCGAAGAAGAAGTTAGCGACGATTACACTGTCGCAAACCGATATTGCAGCCCTGTTTGATGAGGACCAGGGCGGTCTTATGCTCACGGCGGATACATTCGGGCTGAATGGTGCACAGAAAGATGAAATCAATGAGTACCAGGCAGTTTATATCCATATCGATTATGCTGCTGACTATACGATTGATAACAAGATGAACCAGCCTGCAACGCTGGAGGATGGTAAGGTAAATGAGCCTTATACGAACCTCTTTACCGTGCTGGAGCCGAACCATGTTATCAATATTAACGATAAGCCAAGCGACCTTCCTAATGAAGGCGAAGGCATTACGGTAGAACCGACCGATTACGATTCCTTCAATGATCCGTCGGCCTATAATCTTACGATTAATTATGATAACAGTGCAGGACTTGCGCACGATATGACGGTCTACGTATTTGATTTTGTAGATTATTATGCGGATTATCGCGACACGACGAAATATAAGCTTTCTGATTATTACAATTACTATTCGAATCTTCAGTACCAGAAAAAGTACGGTAATGAGGACCCGTATTATCACATTCCGATGAGCGCGGTCACTACGGTGACGAAAGACGGGAATACGCCTTCTTATTTAGGAAAAGTAACAATTCCAATCGATAGTGAGATTCTGGGAGTTTATTTCGTTCCGCAGACAGCTGCTGATTATTTCGGAACGACAGAGGCGGACAAGGCAGCTGAATATGACCGTGCATCAGCGATTGGCGGATTCTCTACAGTAAAGAAAGACGACCAGTATTACCTCTTCTATAATCAGGGTTCCGAGGAACCGGAGAGAGGCCATATGTTCGTATTCGCATATACTCTGACCTATTATGCGTATTTGGATGAGAACCAGGAGCGCCAGCTCTTAGTATATCCGTTCGCAGCCAACGACGAATATACGCAGGACTTCGTTGGCGGCATTTCTAATGCTGCTTATATTCCGCATAGTGACCCGGTGAACGCACCGTTTGATAAGCCGATTATCTATGCATACCAAGCAGAAAACACGCCGGTTACATCGATCGAAGGAAGCAACCGGTCGACAGCGCGAACAGAGTTTTATATCTATGACCGTGACGGCGTCCTTCAGGTGGCAGAAGATAATTCTGTGCTGACAGAGACTTCTCTGTTCTATCGGATGATCTATAACGATGCCAGCCCGGCGGCCGTTCAGATGATTGTGGAAGGTGAGCCGGCGAACGCTTCTGTCCCGATTCACTCATCCAACCTGACACTTAGCTCGGTTTGGGATGAGATTAACATCGTCTTCAATCCGGACGATACTACCATAAAGACCGATAGTTCCTATGCGGTTGAGGTACCGGTTCAGTATTATACGGATAAGTATCTCGAAGGAGATGCGGTATCCGTTCTGGCAGGATCGTATAACAACTCCGTGTATGCGCAGAGAAACCGTAAATCGGATGAGTCATCCCGGATGTATATGCTGGACTGGTATCAGTCATTTAACGGGAACTCATATAAGGCGATTCCAAAATACGAGAACGCTTATACGTTCTATTATGATGCCGGAAAATTCCAGACTGTGGACGCAAACGGCACAATTGTCATGCCGACTGTTCCGGGCGATCTTTATCCGGCCTATACCGCGATTAATGTGGAACTGAAGGAAGCGGTTCCGTCCAGTGGTATCGTTGAAGGAACTGAGACCTCTCTTCCGGTCAACCGTTACTATGTTACGATTTCGCTCTCCGATAAGCGCTACGATGAGGAAGATCATCTGCTCGTCGATTATACCGCAGATAATAATGCTAAATTGAACGCGGCGAAAGCGCTTTTGAATGAGGCGTTGGCGCTCCGCATGACCTTTACGAATACTAAAATCGGAAAGACGATTGTCATCGATAAGTTTATCCGAAACATGGATTCTGTTGATGGTTCAGTTATCACTTGGGATAATCACTCGAACAAGTTTAACTTTGAAATCGTCTTCTCGAAAGAACTTGCCGATTTGGCAGGTTATGAAGGCACCGAACTTTCGGTTTGCCTGATGCAGGAAACGGGTGTTGAAGGTTTTGATTTTGACGGCGTCAAGAACAGCGAAAATGATATGGCTGTCCATGTATACAGCTATAAGGCAGACATTACTGCTGTCGGAGGTCCGGGCTATCAGCTTTCTCCGGCAGGAAACCTGGTTTACTCCTATAATCTTTCCAGCCAGAAAGCGTCGCTTTCCACGGTAGTCGGAAAAGTCGGAAGTTCCGAGATGGATCTGGGGCTCTACGGCGGTCTTTTAAAGAAAGCTGAATTAACCGAAATCAATACTTCCGGAAAGACGCATGGTCAGATTGCACTCGTATCAACCCGCTATAATTCTGTTAACAGGATGTCTTCTTCTAAAGAAGTCTACTTCTCGGAGAGGGTCGGTGCACTGAGCGGTGACAGAGCTATTCTTCCAGCGCAGGTCGCAAAGACGGAAAACCTCCGGAATATTTCGGTTCTTCATGCGGACGGCACGTCGGCGTTAGAAGGCGGAAAGTTCCAGATTCCGTCTGTCACGCCGTTGATTGAATATGACTCTGATGAAGATGTCAGCCTCGCAAACGGTTTGGAGTTCACCTATGAACTGCAGGGCGTTCCGGAACTTCGAGGCGATGAGCAGAACTTTATCTACTTCCTGATTGAACGGGTAGATGAAGCGACGGGCAAAAAGTATACACAGATCATTACGGAAGTCGGTGAAACCGGTGAGATTCTTCGCTGGGAGGATGTTCCGTCTGAAGATATCGCTTCTGTAAATTATCCGACGGGCTACACGCTGGTAGAAGGCAGCCCGAAGGCGAACCCGTTTGACCCGGATGCAGTAGATGATGTCGGTTCCGCGCTCCTTTCTTCCTCTGTCTTGAAGAACGGATGGAAGATGTTTGAGTATTCGATGCTCGAGAGTGAGACGGATTATATCATCTACGCTTATTACCTGAATGAAGTCGGTCAGCTGACACGGCTTTTGATGGAACAGGCGGACGGCACGGAAGTTGAGAACTTCCATTCGATGCGTACGCTGGCTTCGCCTGAAGTTTCACTGTTTACGATCCATTACTATTCCGATGCATATGACGAGAAATATATCGTCACTTCCGTCGATATCGCGAACGCATTAGGCTACTACTATACGATGGAACTTTATGATCCGGATGGAAACTTCCTTACTTATCTCGACGTCTATGACGGCACGAGCAAGCGTAGCCTGGAGGGTTATGAAGATGATGAAATGACCTTCTTCTTCAGTAACAGCCAGTATGATGATCCGGTATTTGAAAACCGCGGTAATGTTTATAAGATGGCTTTCGATACCGAGAACAATAAGCTTGCCAAGGTTGGAGATGAGGCAGTTTATCTGCAGCATGGAAAAGAGTACACGGTCTGCGTAAAGGCCTACAACCGTGGCCGTGGCCCGGCATATGATGAGAATTACGATCTGACCACCGATCCTGAGAACCTTCTCGTAGTGAAGGAATGGGTGGAGGACGTTCAGGTCACGAAGCTTTCGCCGGAAGCAATCCGTACATTTACGGTCAATAAGACGACGGACCAGATGGGTCTCGACGGCGGATATAACCTTATTAAATTGATTGAAGGTGAAACCGTAACCTTCCAGCCATATATCGCATTCTATCCGACCTATTATCGGAGGGGCAGCATGATCCGTGACATGAAACTCGCGGTCGCTGTCATTCAGAAGCGTTCTTATGTGGAGAACGGAAACCTGAAGACTGAAATCCTCGATGTGACGGATCAGATTTATCACGGAATTCCGGGAATGGAAGGAGTCACCATAGGCGATCTCGCTGCGAACTATCTCGAGTGGGGCGATATGGAAGAACTCCGTTACTACATTGATACGGATACGATGGACCCGAACAGCGATTATTCGTATGAGTGCTTCATCTATGGTATTGCAGACAATTATGATATTGTCACCACCGGCGGCCGTTACTTTGGCGAAATGACTCCGGAACAGATCCGCGAAGCGATCGTCACGATCAACCGTGATCTGTCCACATTCGAAGGATATTCTGCGACAGCAAAGGGAACCTATCCGATCTATGATGATCTTCTGGAGCCGACGCTTGCGACCGGTAACAGTATTCTTCTCGCGATGAGATCTGTTGACTACTCCGGTACAAGGGCTTCTGTCGGTACCGTTCAGTTCTCTATGATGCAGCCGGAGAGCGGCGCATATGCGAAATACTTCGATGTGCGTCTTCAGAACCCGGTTGAGATGAGTCTGATTGAATACTTCGACTGGACGCTTTCCATCAGCTATAAAGATAAGAGCGGAAAGAACCAGACAAAGACGGTCAACGCAAGCTCAGACGGTCTCCCGGTATACTTCTATCCGACCTTGATCGGTAATAACGAGTACGATTACACGATCAAGATCCGGAACTCTGACATGCCGTCGAACTATTCAGAAATCAACAGTTACACATTAGTCTTGAAGTTCTATCGTTATGATGATGATCTGGAAGCTTTCATCAGCTCTGACATAGCAGGCTCTTCAGGTGAGAAGGTCACGATGGGCCAGGACGAAGACAATTCTATCCGTTTCGAAAGAACGTGGGTTGAAGGTTCTTCACCTGAACTGCTTACCGGAAGCGGGCTTACCATTATCAACACCTCATCCGCACCGGAGGCTAAGGACAGATAATCTGATTAACAATAACTTGTAACCAATCTCGTACAGATATTAGAAGAGGGATTACTTATGGAAAAGAGTAAGACACGGAAACTGAACAGAAAAGCCAAGGGCGCGCTGGCAGTATTCGCTGCACTGGTGGTCATTATGGCTGGCATGTTTGCCATCAGTGCCGGAAAAGTCAGCAGCAAGGCCGTAGACGCGTATGACGTATCCCCGTCATCGATCGTCTACGACCAGAACGGCGCTCCGGTAACCATTTGCAATGACGGCGCGACGGTGTCAAAAAACTGGCTTGGCGACTGGAAAGCTACACAGAACGATAGAAGCGGTTCTGCGGATCTCGGAACGAATAACGTGATCATTGATGACAGCGAATTAAAGGTGTTAGGCGGCGGTTATAAGATCGTCGATGATGCCGGTCAGATTCAACCGATTGATGATTATATGACGGTTTCCGGTTCTCAGTGGGACAACACCCAGTTCTATAAGCTGGCAGACCGGCAGTATCTGATTGTTGCCCAGAAGATCGCCATCGGCATTGAAGGGGGAGATGAAGATATTCACCAGTTCCCGGATTATGTCTATATCATTATGGATAAAGACGGCAGCAATGCAGTCCTGTATTCCGGTGTCGAAGTCCTGGCTGTTTTCAAGTCATCCTCGATTTACTTCGGACCGGTTACGAACCCGCGCCAGTATCGCTTTGATATCGCTAAGGAAGCATTAAATACTGGAAAAGGGACCATCGACTGTAAAGTTATCGGCGGAAGCACGAACGAATACGATGTGGAATCGGACATCGATGAGCTGCGCTCCCGTTTAGCGGAACTCGAAGAAAAAGGCTACAGCGGATTGATGAATGAAGCCTATATCGAGATTAACGGCGGCGATGGCGGCACCGGTGGCGACGGCGGTCAGGGCGGTATCGCTGGAAACGGTGGTCAGGGCGGCTACGGCGGCTACGGCGGCTGGGGCGGCAAAGGCGGCAAGGGCGGTACTGCAGGCAACGGCGGTAACGGCGGCAACGGCGGAACCCTCTACGGCAACGGTGCCGGAAAATTCGGTGATCATTACTACCTCATCGTTCCCGAGCAGCTCAGCTGGGAAGATGCGGATACGGTTGCCGGCTCTGTAGCAGGCTATCTGGTCTCCATCACCACCAAAGAGGAGCAGACCTTTATTGAAAAGCTGAACTCCGGAAAAGACAATCTCTGGATCGGTGCGGAATCCATCGGCTCCTCCTGGGGCTGGGCATCCCGCGAGGCATGGGAGTACGCAAACTGGCAGTCCGGTTATCCCGTTTCCGCAACCTCCGAGACCCATGGTGCAGTCACTCCTCAGAAGTGGGTCAATCTCAAGTGCGATGATATCAGCTCTCTCAAGGGCTTTATTCTCGAATTCGACGAGGAAGCTCCCTTCACCAACGCGCGCAATCTCCTTGCAAACGGTACTCTCGTTTCCTCCGCTCTGAAGACCGAGGAAGAGACCACCAAGTCCCCTCTGAAGGGTTCTGCAAAAGCAGAGGAAGAAGTCACTGAAGTAGAAGCCGAAGAGGATGTCAAGGAAGCAGAAGCACAGTCCGGTATCGAAGAAACGGTTGCAAAGACCGCAAAGTCCTCTGTCGGTACCTCCGTCTGGGTTGCATTGGGCATCCTTACCGTCGCAGCTGCTGCAGGAATTGCATTTGTCGTTGTTAAAGACGTCAAAGCAAAGAAGGCATAATCAGCCTTTTTGAAACAGAACAAGCCTTTGGATCTGTGATGTGATCCAAAGGCTTGTTTTTTACGGTTTGGGAAGGCTCCATCGATACTTTGCCGCCAGCATACGCAGTGTTGTGGTGAGGATCGTGCCGATCGCCATTGCGCAGATCCCGCCCAGCGGGGTCCAGATCAGTGCGGTAACCACCGCCCCGATCAGAGATGAGGTCGCATAGAAATGCTTGACGAAGATATACGGCCGGTCACCCGCCATCATATCCCGCATCACACCTCCGCCAACACCGGTCAGAGTCCCTACGAATACCGCGAGAAACAGATTGTCTCCGTATCCCTGGGAAAAAGCCGCCTGTACTCCTACCACCGTAAAGATTCCCAGCCCCACGGAGTCCATGATCAGTAAAAACCGGTCATAGATCGCATGTTTTTTCTCCAGTCCTCTTCGAACCGCGGGAATAAAGATCAGGAAAGCAGTCGCCAGTGCCGTGATTGCATAAACGGGATGCCGGAAGGTTGCCGGCGGAGTGATTCCCAGGATCAGATCCCGGATCACACCTCCTCCTACGGCAGTTGTGAGTCCCAGTATGGCAATTCCGAAAATATCCATTCTCTTTCGGATCGCCACCATGGCTCCGGAGATGGAAAAAGCGATCGTTCCGATCAGCTCAAAGATCAGAATAATAGTGTTTGTCATATGTATTTCGCGGTTCTTCCGCGTTCCTTTCCGCTGCCAGGTTCCGCAGGCATTTGTCCGCAGGATCATTGTTTGAATTCAGGGCTGCTTTAGTATATAATCACATAAACGTACCGTTGTCCACCATGCCCGCACATTCTATGAGGAAATACCATGTCATTTCAGGATGCCCTTTCACAATATCAGGCGGCTTTGAAAGCCGGTCAGAAATACTACAAATCCTGCACCCATAAAGGTGCATATCCATATCTTCCGGTTCTGGATGAACAGCTGGAGGACTCCATGAGCGCCGGTCACGAATCGCTCGGCGTTTTGGAGATTCCCTCCGACCTGGTCATCGGAACCAAGACCGCCGGCCGGCGCAATGCGTTTGCAGGCAATTTCATGCCGCTTCTCCCCCAGGATACGGAATTTGCCGCAAAATGGATCTCGCTGTGTACTGCTCATCTGAGTCCGGAAGGCATTCATGACCCGGTCTTGTGCTTTGAGTACCTGGGGAAGTTCTATGTTCAGGAAGGCAATAAGCGGGTCAGTGTACTCAAAAGCTTTCAGGCTCCGCTCATAACCGCAAAAGTCATACGTATCCTTCCGGACCGTTCCGACGCGCCGGAGATCCGTCAATACTATGAATTTCTCTCTTTCTATGCCCTTTCCCGTCTGTACTCGGTTCAGCTCACGATTCCCGGGGGCTATTCCCGCCTTCAGGTCGGTCTGGGCTTTGACCCCGAACACACCTGGACGGAAGAGGAACGCCGTTCCTTCTCCTCCCAGTATTACCGGTTCCGGACCACAGCGGAAAAACTGATTCCTGCTTCCGTCTCCTGTGCAGATCTTCTTCTGGTCTGGATCCGAACGAACCGTTTCTGGGATCTTCGGGAAATGACACAGGAAGAATTGGAAAAGAGCATTCTTTCTGCCCTTCCCGACATGAATGTACTGTCCGGAGCTTCAAAGATCGATGTAAGCACGCAGCCGGAGGAAGCAAAGGGTCCTTCTTTCTTTTCCCTTCTCATGGGTCATACTCCGCCGACCCATCTGAATATTGCCTTTATTTTTACCGCAACTCCGGAAACCAGTCCCTGGGCAAACGGTCATGATCTCGGCCGCAAATATCTGGAAGAAGCCATGGGAGATCAGATTACCGTAAAAAGCTATCTTACCGCGCTGCCTGAGGCGGAGCGCACCATGGAAACAGCGATCGAAGAGGGCGCTCAGGTTCTGTTTGCCACCACGCCTCCCCTCATTTCCGCCTGTCTTAAGGTTGCTGCCCGTCATCCGAACGTCCGCATTCTCAATTGTTCCCTCTCCATGCCCTTTACCGGAATCCGAACCTATTACAGCAGGATCTACGAAGCCAAATTCATCGTAGGCGCCGTTGCCGGCGCGATGTGTCGGGAGGGCTCCATCGGTTATATTGCAAACTATCCCATCTATGGTGTCATAGCCGGCATCAATGCCTTTGCACTCGGTGCTCAGCTCACCTGTCCCGGTGTAAGGATCAAGCTCACCTGGTCCTGCCTTCCCGGAGATCCCGGAGAAGACCTCCAGTCTCAGCAGATCAATGTGGTCTCGGGACAAGATACGATTTCCAATGAGAATCGTGTCTGGGGAAAGACCTGGGGATCCTATCGTCAAATGCCTGACGGCGAAATGCAGCCTTTGACCTCCGCCTGCTGGAACTGGGGCAAACTGTATACCAAAATGGTGCAGAGTATTTTCCACGGCGGCTGGGAGCTCTCCGCTTCTCCCTCCGTTCCGGTCAGCTACTGGTGGGGTTTCAGTTCCGGTGTTGTTGACGTAGAACTGAGTCATACCCTGCCGGGCGGAGTGCGCCGTCTGGCGAATATCCTCAAGCAGGGTATCCAAAGCGGTGTCATCGATCCGTTCCGCTGCCGGATCGTCGACCAGGACGGCATTGTACGCAATCCGGGCGACTGCTCCTTTACCTCCGAAGAAATCGTCCACATGGACTGGCTCTGCGATTGTGTGGAAGGCCGCATTCCCGAGTTTGATGAGCTGATTCCCCAGTCCCGGGAGATCGTGCGTCTGCTGGGAATTCACAGAGAACAGCTGCCTCCGGAGAAAGAAGGTATCAATCTATGAAGATTCTTCTTGTTTCCGATGAAGAAAGCACTTATCTTTGGGACCATTACCGTGCCGGGAAACTGGACGGAATCGACCTGATCATCTCCAGCGGTGACCTGAAGGCCTCTTATCTCAGCTTCCTCGTTACCATGGGACACGCCCCGGTCCTGTACGTCCACGGAAACCATGACGGCGGATATGCCATCGAAGCTCCCGAGGGCTGTGACTGTATTGAAGACGATGTGGTCGTTGTCAAGGGGCTTCGTATCATGGGGCTCGGCGGCAGTCATATGTACAGCGGAGGACCTCATCAGTATACGGAAAAGCAGATGCGCAAACGGATTCGCAAGCTGCGCAGAAAGCTGCGCAGGACCGAAGGTGTGGATATTGTGGTAACGCATGCGCCGGTTGCCGGAATCGGGGATCGGGATACCCCTTGCCATCGCGGTTTTGAATGCTTTGCCGACCTGATCCGGGAATATCGTCCGAAGTACCTGATTC
>DCGM01000089.1:318-759 GCA_002315255.1 Lachnospiraceae bacterium UBA1778 | reverse complement strand
ATATCCATATGAGTTACTCCTCCAGCTTTGAGCGGATCCACCGTCTGGAGAATACCGTGATCATCAATGCCTGCGGGAAATATATCCTGGAGATACCGGATCCCGATCCTCCCTATCCTCCGCTGCGGCAGTTTTCTTTGAAGAGGTGGCTCAATGGATGCTAAAGCAGAACTGCGCTCCCGTCTCAAAGCGCGACGTCTCTCCCTCACGGAGGAGGAGCTGATTCAGGCAGGAAAATGGCTCTCGGAGACTCTTCCCCGGCAGAAGTGCTGGTCTTTCTCCGACACGCTGTACGTCTATCTTCCCACCCAAAATGAAGTGCCTACCGAACCGCTCATAGAAGCTGCATGGGGAGCCGGAAAAAAAACGGCGGCTCCCGTTGTGCACGGAAACCGCATGGATTTTATGTATTTTGATGATTTCCGTCAGTTGAGGAAAGGA
>DCGM01000089.1:0-304 GCA_002315255.1 Lachnospiraceae bacterium UBA1778 | reverse complement strand
ACGAAAGGTGCCTACGGAATATGGGAACCCGACGGAAGCTGTGAGATCGCTCACTGTGAGAATTCCCTGGTTCTTGTACCCGGTCTTGCGTTCGACCGCCGCGGATATCGGCTCGGATACGGTGGGGGCTACTATGACCGTTTTCTATCCCTTGAGCCTCTCCACTTTACGCTCGCTCCCTGCTATGACTTCCAGCTTCTGGAGCTTCTTCCTTCCGAATCCCATGATCTTCCGGTACGACAGATCCTCTGTTCCTCCGGAGAAACAGTATTCCAATAAACCAAAAAGGGGCTGTAAAAAAAGT
>DCGM01000062.1:4945-19831 GCA_002315255.1 Lachnospiraceae bacterium UBA1778 | reverse complement strand
AGAAACCGCTTCAGTTTGAAGAATACGAAGCAAGTTTTCCGTATAAGGAAAAACTGAAACTTCCGGGACAGCTTTTCTAATCAGATTTGCGAGGCAAAAAAACGTCCCCGTGTCATAAGACACGGGGACTGTTTATATTCCTTTATCGTGATGTGTCAGTGTTAATCATCTGCCGGTTTCTTTTTGCAAATGACTGCCACAAGCATTACAAGGGCTGCGGAAAAAACGATCCACAGAAGAGCCATATTTGAAGTATCTCCTGTCTGAGGCGCGGAATTCGTTACGGTGAAGGTCGTATCTGCGCTTCCTATCGTTGAAACAATCGAAAGCGTATGCGATCCGTTTGTGAGCGTTTTCAGGTAGCTGTTCTTAATCGTAACGATTGTGGAGCCGGAAGTGACATTATAATTTCCGGCGGCAACCTCATTACCATCTATGGTGAGCTTGGTAAAATAAGCAATCGCGGCAGCGCTTTTAAATACTGCATCATTGCTTGAAGACACATCGATGGTCTGCTCGGCACCGTCTGATATCTCGGCCAGACCAACCCAATGTGCGTAATAAGTAGCGGCCGCCCCGGTAGCCTTAGTCACTTTTTCACCGCCTTCAGCCTGCGTGTACCAGCCGTCAAACGTATAATGATCTAATGTAGGAGCATTAAATGTGGTTTGAAGATCTTCACCCGAAAGCAGATATTCAGTCTGGTTGGCTGTCGCATCTCCGACTTTTCCTCCGTTCAGATTGTAAGTAATCTTAGTCGGATTTGTATAGCGCATCAGGCCCCAATAGTTCTCATCACCGGGGCAGGAAGAAGCGCTTGCCAGGTGACCGGAAATAATAATTGCCGTTCTAGGCTGACCGGTAGTAATATCGACAGTGATATCACTCTCTGTAAATGAAGTGTGGTCCGACCAACCGTAATCAACTATTGAACCGCCAACCGTCGACATGTCCGTACCGGATCCCTTTTCATATCCATAATGAAGCGAGAAATCCGCGGCTTCATATCCTGAATACGTTGTTGCGATATTGACAGTCGTGGATGACAGCGTCGGCATATGAATGGTAATTGTACCATCCTTGTTATTATCTACGGTAACATAAGATGACAGATTCTGAATGGTTGTTACGCTGGTATCAAAGACCGGTCGATCAGCTGCAAATGCAGTCATCGCTACAGTCGACAACATAACCGCAGAAAAGGCTATGGCTGCGATCTATTAGCTGACATACCTTTTTTGTCAGATAAAGAAGAACGGTGCTTGGGGACGTACGTTTTGTTCTGCTATCGTATGAAAAAAATGATGGATACATTTCGCTTTCCGCGGTTCTACTATCTATATCTTCTATCATGAAGAAACAGATTCCTTACCCTATATAAATCATGTAGATGCACTTGACGAATGCCGCTAAAGATAATATGCTTCAGTATGGCAAAAAGTAAGATACCGAATTCTCGAACCGTTCGGATATTAGACAAAAATATACGAAGGAAGTAGTCGTTATGTTTAAACCAATGTTATTTACCTGCCTGAAAAACTATTCTTTAAAGCAGTTCGTTAAAGATCTGGTTTCAGGACTTATCGTGGCGATTATTGCATTACCGCTTTCAATAGCGCTTGCTCTCGCATCAGGTGTAGGCCCGGAGCAGGGCTTGTACACAGCCGTTCTCGCCGGATTTCTGATTTCTTTCTTCGGCGGAAGCACAGTCCAGATTGCAGGACCGACAGCCGCATTTGCGACGATAGTGGCGGGGATTGTGGCAACTAAGGGAATGTCAGGACTGGCGCTTGCCACAATAATGGCGGGAATTCTCCTCATACTGATGGGAGTCCTTAAGCTCGGCGGACTCATTAAATATATTCCGAATACCATAACCACAGGATTTACAGCGGGAATCGCTGTAACGATTGCTATCGGACAAATAAAGGATTTTTCGGGAATAACATTCCCCGCTGGAACTATTGCCATAGAAACGATGGACAAGCTCAAAGCCGTTATCGCGAATTTCGGAACCATAAACCTTTGGGCGGTATTAGTCGGAGGCATCAGCCTCGCGATACTGATTATTTGGCCTAAGATTTCCAAGACCATACCCGGAAGCCTGATTGCAGTCATAGTAGGGATAGTAATCGTAAAGCTTACGGGCATTCCGGTAAATACCATCGGAGACCTCTATACCATAACAGCAGGACTCCCCCGATTCGTCATGCCTGAACTCAGCGGTTCGCTTATGCTTCAGGTATTGCCTGATGCGTTTACCATTGCAATACTTGCCGGAATAGAGTCATTACTTTCGTGCGTGGTTGCGGATAATATGGTAGACAGCCAGCATAGGCCCAATATGGAGCTCATTGCACAGGGCATCGGCAATATAGGCTCCGCGCTCTTTGGCGGTATTCCTGCCACAGGCGCCATCGCCAGAACAGCCGCAAACATTAAAAGCGGAGGCAGAACTCCGGTAGCCGGGATTGTACATGCCATAGTCCTTGCGCTTATACTGGCCGTCCTTATGCCTTTTGCCGCATGGATTCCAATGCCGACGATCGCAGCCATCCTTTTCATTGTGGCCTATAACATGTGCCAGTGGAGACCGTTCGTTAAGATATGCCGGACAGGACCGAAGGGTGACATTGCAGTTCTTGTTATCACGTTTGTACTCACAGTAGTATTCAATCTTGTGGTCGCTATCGGAGCCGGAATCGTTTTAGCGTTCATATTTAAGATAATTGCGAAGAAGAAAGAAAAAAAGTGAAATGCAACCTATTTGTGATTTTCATGCACATATATTTCCGGATGCTATAGCGGAGAAAGCGGTAAACAGCATCGGGGATTTTTACGGGCTTACGATGGAAGAGAACGGAAGACTGTCCGGCTTGGTAGAAAACTACGACCGGGCGGGGATTTGGCACGCGGTCATTCATTCGGTGGCTATCCGCCCGGGGAATGTGGGGGCTATCAATGCATTTATCGCCGACAGCGTCAGAAAATATCCTGACCGGCTGACCGGTTATGCCGCCATTCATCCGCAATGTCCGGATTTTTCGGAACTGATACAGACGGTGAAAGCGCTCGGCTTGAAGGGATTTAAGATTCACCCGGATATGCAGAAGTTTGCTTTAGATGACCCGTCTGCGCTCGAGATGTTTGACGCTGTCCGGGAGGCAAAACTTCCGATTCTGATTCATACGGGCGACTGCCGGTATGAATATTCGAATCCCGTGCGGCTTGCGAAGGTTTTGAAGGAAATCCCGGGATTAGTCTGCATCGCCGCGCATTTCGGAGGATATTCCGAATGGGAGGACGGAGCACGGTTTTTATCTGAAAACGAGAATGTGTGGATTGACACCTCGAGCACTCTCGGGTTGATTTCTTTAGACCGCGCACGGAAACTGATCGGGTGCTTTGACGAAAACCGTATTTTGTTCGGAACCGATTTTCCGATGTGGGATGCATCGGAAGAACTAAAGAGGTTTCACGCGCTGGGGCTTTCCGACAGTTTGGAAGAGAAGATTCTTTGGAAGAACGCGGAACAGCTTTTGAATTAGAGAGGGACGGAAGGTTTCAATAACGGAAGGTTTCGATGACGGAAGGGAAATGATATGAGCAGATGTATCGTGAAAAAAGAATGCATAAAGACGAACAGGCTGACGATCCGTCCATATCGGAAAGAAGACCGGGACCGCCTCGTTGAGATGCTGCAGAATCCGGAAATCACGGAAACCTTTATGGTTCCAGACTACTCTGATTTGGAGCAGTTCTATGAATTGGCGGATAAGCTGATCAGGTTCAGCCAGGTGGAAGATACGAAACATCTGGAATACGGCATCTATCTGGACGAGTGTCTGATAGGGTTCGTGAATGATTGCGGGTATGAGGATGATTCGATTGAATTAGGATATGTCATTGATCCGGCATATAAGGGTCAGGGATTTGCGACGGAAGCTGTCGCCGCGATTATCAATGAGCTTAGAGAGATGGGCTTTAAAAGGCTGATCGCCCGATATTTTGAAGGAAATATCGGAAGCCGGAAGGTGATGGAAAAGTGCGGTATGCACCGAAATGGTCAATCAGGCGAGGAAGAATATCGGGGAAAAACGCTCACATGGTATGAGTGCGAAATCGAGTTATAAATGAATCGAAATAGAGGAGAATGATTATGAAAAAAATGTTTGCAGCATTAATGATTGCAGTTCTGGTTCTGTCATTTTCAGCTTGTACGAAGCCGCCCGTTCAGTCCACGATTGAAATGAGCGCATCCGTAAATACGTTAGCATTTCGGGAAGCGCTTTATGAGAGACACGGGTATTGGGGAAAGTCCGAAGAGGAGATTATGACCGCATTCAGGGAGCAATACCTGCCGTATCTCTATGCCCGTACCGAGCAGGCGTTCCCGGATGTGGAAACCGCAAACAAACTGGAAAAAGAGACTTTTGACTATGGTGATGTTTATGTTCTTTCCGGCGAAAGCCAGGATCTGAACGTTTTATACATTCATGGAGGTGCTTGGGTTTGGGAAATCAGTGAGCAGCACATTGATTTCTGTGATAAGCTCGTGGATTCATTGGGCGCTAAAGTGTATATGCCGATCTATCCGCTGGCGCCGGAAGCCGATTATCAGGAGACTTATCAGATGATTCAGAAGGTCTATGATGAGCTTTTAAAACAGGACAAACCGATCATCATCATGGGCGATTCCGCTGGCGGCACGATAACGCTCGGCTTTGTGTTACGCCTGAAAACGAGCGGGCAGAAGTTGCCGGAAAAGGTGGTCGTGATGGCTCCGGCCGCAGACCTCAGTTTTTCGAACAGCGAGATAGCTGATTATCAGTCCAGAGACGGAGTCCTTTGTAAAGCGGAAGTTGCGGAATATGCGAAGCTTTGGACCAAGGACGCAGACCTGAGCCTGCCCGAGATCAGCCCGCTTTACGGCGATTATAAAGGATTCCCGGATACGCTTATGTTTGTGGGAGATTGCGATATTCTTTGCGCGGATGATTTAAAGCTTTACGATAAGATGTGTAAAGCCAGAATCAATGTAACGCTGGTTAAGGGAGTCGGCCTTTGGCATGTTTATCCTGTTTTCCCGATCAGTGAACAAGCGATCTGTCTCGAGATTATCGAAGATTTCTGTAAGTGACAGATTTGCACGCAGATTCTACATTCCATTTAAGATTCTAAAAAGGCGACATCTTCTGCGCTAAGCGGCATATTTGAAGCCGCGATATTCTCTAAAAGCCGTGCCGGATTTATCGTGCTGACCGCTGCATACAGGTTCATTCCTGTGCTGAAAATGTAGCGCATCGCGATTTCCGGCACGCGGGAGTGATAGCGCTCCGCCAGGATTTCTGCATTTCGAAGCCGCTGCATGTTTTCTTCATAGAGATAGCCCTTCTGACTCGGCCCATCTAAGCTTTCTTTTGCTTTGTCATAATCGAATGCCCGGAACTTTCCGCTGAAGAATCCGCGGCCTAAGCTGGAATATGCGAGCACTGGCATCTCGGTCCGGGCATACCATTCCCGCGCCATAGCATTCTCAGGGCCTGAAATCGTTATGCAGTCGCCTCCCCAAGGATCGGCCATCTGGCGCGCGAGACCGTAATTCGGACTCGATAAAGAGAATCCTTCCAGCCCATTCGCTGCCGCATAACCATTCGCTTCTTCTATACGCTCCCGTGTCCAGTTCGAAACGCCGAAAGCTGATATCTTTCCGGCGTTTTTTGCTTCGTTAAGCGTGTCGATAAACTCTGAGACAGGAGTATGCGGGTCATCGCGATGAAGGAGATAGATATCGATATAATCGGTCTGAAGCGCCTCCAGGCTTTCATCCAGTTCTTTTAGGATGCGGTCATGGTTTACGAGAACGTTTCCTTCGGAATCCACATTGCCGCACTTCGAGAGGATGACGATGCGCTCCCGGTTGTTCCGGTCTTTAATCCATTGGCCGAGGCTGTTTTCCGCACGGCCGTAGCCGCGCGCACAGTCAAAGGCGTTAATCCCCATAGAAAATGCGGCGTCTAAAAGTTCATGCGCCGGATCCCCAGCCAGCATCGGCGGGATCGCCGTCCCGAAAAAGATGCGGGACACCGGTTTTTGGACGCCTTCAATCCTCCCGTATGCGAGGGCCGACGGACTTCCCGAAGCATCTGAAAAACTGTTACAGACCTTAGAAAGATTATTATCGAACGGAACAGATCTCTCCATTATTCTACTCCTTTTACTCTTCTATACCTGTTAGAGGATTATTCGTTATTAAAAAGATCATGCGGCACCGTTTTCCGTACTTTAGCGGAAAGGATGCAGGTGACCGCGAAGGTAAAGAGCGTAAATCCGAGCCCGCAGAGCACGAGCGAGACTGTCTGAACGGATTCGCCGAAGCTCGCAATGCCGATATCGCGGACGAAATACGAGAATAAAGCGCACACGCCGTCTCGCGAAATCAGCAAGCCGATCACCGATCCCAGAAGCGCCATCGGAAGAAAGCTTACCGCCGTCTGGAAAACGATCTGCGACGTGACAAAGCCGAGCGACTTTAAAATGCCATGCTCCCTGCGTTTATTAAACAGAATCATATTCACGATGATGGAGAGCACGAGGACGGAGATCAGCACTGAAATGATGATGATGACAACAATCATTGCATTTAGCATCCGGATATAGTTACTGCTCATGCCATTCATATATTCGCGGTAATTGATCACGCCTACAGAGGGCAATTCACTCTTAATCTTATCGATAAATGCTTCGAGATCTTCCCCTTCCTTCAGGTTCACCATATAGGAAAGCGAATACAGCTCCGTCAGACGCTCGTAGCCCTCACGTGTCAGGAACAGATTCCGACCGCCGAAGGAGGCGTCCTGGAAGAGCCCGGAGACCGTGTAGGTTTCCTCTTTTCCGTTGCTGTTAAGCGTCATGCTGTCACCGATCTTAAGCCCATGTTTTTCAGCATATACATAGTTTAGCGAAAGCTCCGTTTCTGATGACGGAAAGCTTCCGGTCAAGAGAAGATAGCCGCATTGTGCGAATCCTTCCTCATCCCGGCAGGCTGCATCAATCTTTCCGCCCTCCATATGGCAGACAGAACCCTGCGTCATAAGAAACATAAGCTCAACTTCTTCCTGTTCCTTAAGCCACCCGGTTGCTGCGTCCTCATCTGCAGTATTCATACGCACCATAAGATCCGATGTATTGCCAAAAATACAGCGGAAGATCCGTTCCGAGTGCTGAAGGATATTATCGGAACAGAAGATGGCTACACAAAGCATAATGGTGATCAGGCAGGCGGTCAGAAGAAAGACGAGATATTTTTTAATGTCCGAGAAAATCGCTTTCAGACCGAGCGCAAAGTTTAATTCAAGCTTCGTCCGCTGAAGCGGGAGTGATAAGATGCCGCGAGCCTCTTTCCGCATAGGCTTGATGGCTGTGATCGGCTGGATGCCGCGGATCTTTATCATCGAGAGGAGAGCCGTTAAAAAGACCAGGAGCGCAATGCTCCCGACCGTAACCGCATCCGGAAGAAGTAAAAATCGAATAGTATAAGGAATGCCGGACTGCTCTTCCAGTATCGTATTGATCGTAGGCAGAAGCAGATAGGATAATCCGCAGCCGACCGAAGCGGCCGCGAGAGAAAGCGAAAGCATTGCGACAATGATCGGCGACATCAGGTTCCGGCTTTCATATCCGAGGGCCTTTAAAACACCGAAATTGTGCATGTTTTCCTTTACGTAATTCGAAAGGGAGAAGGCGATTACAGAAAGCAGCACTGTGAGAACCACAAAGGCTGCGGCGAACAGAATGCCCACGAAAACCTTCTCGCTGATATAGCGGCTCTTCGAAAGCTTCACATAGTTTGTGGACTGCGCGAAAACCAGTCCCGGAGCCGCATCGGATAGCTCCGTAATCATATCAGGCTCCAGCCGCTCTGCTTCGCCGGGACTGGCAAGCTGTAAGCCGATATGATAGCCGCGACGAAGCCCGGCCGCCTCGAAGCGGTCGAAGGTCTCGTCATTCAGTAGAAGCACCACCGTTTTACAGTTGACTGTGCCGGTAGTCAGATTGTTATAAAACCCTTTTATCCGGAACGAAAACTCCCCGCTGTCCAGCGAGACGGTAAACTCGTCCCCGATTTTATAATAAAAGCTGAAGATGTACGGGATAAAACCGTCGCCCTCGTCTCCTTCGCCGGTGATCTCATAACGGCCGACCGCCAGTTTCTCCGCATCAGAAAAACGCATCGGTAAAAAGGAGGAGATCAAAAGGCCGTTTTCTCCGAACGGGCAGCTTCCGTTTCCTATCAGCACATCTGAAATGCCATATTCCGTAATCCGGTCATCCGCTTCGATCTTCTCGGTCAGCGCATCCTTTCCTGAATTCCCTATATCAGCGAAATCGATCGTGATATGTTCCGCATTCAGGCGTTCATGCGTCCGGTTAAAATTGTCGGTATAATCTGTCGCTAATCCAAGCGCCAGTCCCATTACAAACGCAGCGAGAGTAATCATCAGCGCTACGATGATGACCTGGAACTTCGACTTCCGGAAATAGGCGGCTGCAATATAGAACCCCTTCATCTTACCACCCCATCTTTTCAAGGAAGCCGCTTAAGGTTTTCCGTCTTTCTTCATTTTCGCCTTCATACTTCGGAAGGCGGCATTCGTCTAAAATCAGGCCGTCCTTTAAGTAGAGGATTCTGTTTCCGCGGAGCGCGGACTTAAGATCATGCGTAACCATAATGATGCTCTGACCGTCCTGATTGATTTTCGAAAAGATATCCAGCACCTCCGCACCTGTCTGCGAGTTCAATGCGCCGGTCGGCTCGTCCGCGAAAAGGATCTCGGGGTCATTGATCAGCGCCCGCACAATGCCGACGCGCTGCGCTTTTCCGCCCGAAATCTGTGACGGAAGCTTCTTAAACGTATGCTCCTCAATCTCCACGCTATTTAAGAGACCAGCAGCTTTTTCGTAAACCTTTTTCCGGTTCTTTTCCACGAGAAGTCCCGATACTAGAATATTGTCCATTACCGACAGTGAATCGACGAGACAGATCTGCTGGAAAACAAAGCCGCAATGCTTTCGCCGAAACAGCGCCATCTCATCCGTAGAAAGCTTCGTAATGTCCGTATCTCCAAACAGTATCTGCCCGGAGGTCGGGCGGTCCATTCCGCTGAGCGCGTATAAAAGCGTGGATTTCCCGGAGCCGCTCGCACCCATGATAACCGTAAAATCGCCCCGCTTTAAATCGAGCGAGATTCCCTTCAGAATCTGCTGCTCACCGCTTTCCAGCTTGAATGAGCGCTTCAAATCCTTTATTTCCATCAGATTCTCTGCCATAATATCCTCCTTGCTCCGCGCTTTTTCCCGGTCGCTAATAACCTGCCGCCACTTTTGTGACTTACAGCAGTATATTAACTGATTATACAATAGATGGTGTCCATATCACAAGCATTATACAAAAAAATGCCACATATAGGGAACCGATAGAAAAGAGCCCTATGAAAAAGGACTTCTCCTTTTACATAGGGCTCTTCTATGTTTTTAGGATAATTTGAGGAGACGCTTCGGCTCTCATCGCAGGAAACTCATCACGAAACTCAGGCGGAGCTTTTCGGGCGTCTCGAAGCGTTTGTCGAGGACCGGGCCGCAGGAGTTGCTTCCCACGCCGCACATTGCGCCATCGATGCAGAGAACGGTCTTTCCTGCCTCGACGAGTTCGAAATTATGGTCTTTCGCCCGAAGTTCTTCTTGCGTGTAATGAGAGGCATTAAACGAGAAGCCGGTGCCAGTGAAGAGAACCGTTTCACCTTCTGCATCAGAAACCGCCAGTTCTTCGGTTCCGAAGTGAGAGCCGTTTTCCTGAGGCCTGATATAGTCTTCAAACAAACCGTTCACCGTCGTTTCAAATCGGTCCAGCCGCGAGGAACGATGTTTGTCCACATAGCTTTCGTTCGGGCCGTAGCCGAAATAAGTTACTTTCTCGAAATCATTCCGTAAGAACATCCGAAGGCCGAACCGCGGAAGATACGGCATGATCGGAAGGCGGTCGCCGCGGAGTTCACAGAAAATCTGGCCGGAGTCATTGACTTCCCAGTGAAGCGTAACTTTCATAGCCGCCTGCTTACAGCTCGCACCCATCGTCGCGTCCGTTTCAATGACTAACCGGTTCTCTAAAACCGCCGTCCGCGTCTCGAATGTCCTGAACTGCAGGCGGTCAAGCCCAGCCTTCTCCCAAACGAGATGGATGTTCCGGTCATTGTCGACAGGAGCCCGCCAGACGTTCACTTCGATCGGTTCCTCTAAAAAGCTCACCTGATGATGTGTAATCCGGCTGAAGCTTCCTGCGTCCGTATCGTAAACATAGCGGAAGTCATTTCCTGTAATCACGAGCGTCCGGCTCTTTCCTTCTTCGCATTTCGGCGCGCTGGCGGATTCGAAGCCCACCTCGCAGGTTGCTGCAGGAATCAAGTACTGGTCGAAACCGAGCTCGTCGGAAGAAGTGCTTTCTTCGAGAAGATTTACATAGGTGAAAATAACCGAAGAGCGCGGATCCTTCGGAAGCTTTCCGGAAAGATCGATCGTAAAGGTCTTGTGCGGTTTCGCGTCAATATCGATTAAAACCAGTTTTTCCAGCACCTTTCCATCCGTCTTGATTTCGCAGATGACGCCGATCCGATCCTTAAGGCTCGTGAAATCAAGCATATTTCTAAAGGTGAACACGCCTGCCTTCTCCGAAACGAGGAGGATCGGGCGGAGCACATTCTTATATTCTTTAAGGCCGTTATGCGGCGTTCTGTCCGGATAGTTTAAGCCGTCCATGCAGAAGTTTCCGTCATGAAGTTCTTCGCCCCAGTCGCCGCCGTAGTAGAATTTATCCTTTCCGTCGTCCGTCTGGCCCATATAAACGGTGTGGTCGCACCATTCCCAGACACAGCCGCCTGCGAGGCAGTCATTCGCATAAATCGTCTGCCAGTAATCCTCGAGGTCTCCGGGGCCATTGCCCATCGCATGACAATACTCGCATAAGAACATCGGCTTATCGCCGTTCTTCGCATAATCCTTTATCTCATCGACTGACGGATACATGCGGGAATAGACGTCCAGCGATGAATAGTCGAACTTTTCATCCGGACGGTCGTACTGGTTATAGCGGAACAGATGCTTCGCGCTCATCTTGCTAGGGTCATAGGTCATCGAGTGGAGGGCGCCTTCGTAATGGACTAAGCGCGAGCCGTCGCGTTCCTTTGTCCAGGCCTGGACCCGCTCGAAATTTCCGCCGTAGCCGGCTTCATTGCCCATCGACCACATGATGACGCAGGCGCTGTTCTTGTCTCGCTCCACGTTCGACTCGACGCGGTCGAAATAGGCGTCGTACCAGTCGGGGTCATTGCTTAACAGGCAGGAAGTGCCAGTGCAGGCCGCAGTGTCCGGTGTATAGATTGAGCCAGAGCCGTGTGTTTCGATATCACTTTCGTCAATCATATAAAGACCGATTTCGTCACAGATTTCCGGGAACAGCGGCGAGTTCGGATAATGCGACGTGCGGACTGTATTGATATTGTTCTGCTTCATGAGGAGCGCGTCGGTAAGCATCTCCTCAAGCGTCACCGCATAGCCGTTATACGGGCTCGAATCGTGGCGGTTCGCACCTTTAAACTTCACTTTCTGGCCGTTAATCAGAATCGTGCGGTTCTTAATCTCGATTTCACGTAAGCCGATTTTTTTCGCAATCACTTCATGATCCGTCTCAATGAACAGCTGATAAAGCCAGGGCTCCTCCGCGTTCCAGAGCTTCGGCGAATCGACTTCGAAGCGGAGCGCATTTTCGCAGACGATGCCGGCGAGCTCTTCCCCGTCAGGGGTTACGAGCGTTCCGCGGACCGCCACGCGGCCTTTTTTTGTAAGCTCCACCAAAATCTCCGCCTTCGCGTAATTCTTCGTGAAACTTTCTTTTACGAAGAAATCATTGATACGCGCCTTCGGGCGGGACAGGATATAAACATCGCGGAAAATACCGCTCATCCGGAGCTTGTCCTGACACTCGAGATACGAGCCGTCGCACCATTTATAGACGAGCACCGCGATCCGGTTATTTCCTTCATGCGTAAGCTTCGTAATATCAAACTCGCTCATATTATGAGCCGCCTGGCTGTAGCCGGCGAATGTGCCGTTCACCCAGACATAGAAACAGGAATCGACCCCCTCGAATACGAGATGATGTTCGAACCCGTCCTCCTCCATCTCAAAATCGCGCACATAAATGCCGCAGGGGTCTTTCTTCGGAACAAACGGCGGATCATACGGGAACGGGTAGCGGGTATTAACATACTGATTCTGATCATATCCGCACGTCTGCCAGCAGGACGGCACCGAAAGAAGATCGAAATCCGAGCAGTCGAAGTCTTCTAAAAAGAATTCCTCCGGAAGCTCCCGGTCACTCGGGAAATAGCGGAATGCCCAATCCCCGGACATCAGCATAAAACGGTCGGATTCCTCACGGTCGCCGACGGCGTTCTCACGGCAGCTGCCGGGGACATAATAAGCGCGCTTCGGCATTGTGTTTACATGAAGAAGCTTTTGATTTTCATGATAGTGCGGCAAATTCATCCTGAGTTCCTCTCCTGATTTCAGCCCCCAAAACGGGCTGTTCTTTTTTAAATCATATCACAATTACTTCAATCCCGCCATTATGAATAATAAGGCGAATTTTTACTAATTTATGCGGAATATCAAAATAATACCCTCCCGGTCAGGACTGGCACCCAAGACTGCGCAGAAGATTATTTATCTGCTATTTTATGTGGCAAAAACATTGACTTCTATGGTAATATACTATTAAAAGGCAGAGAAGTAGAGAAAGCATGAGAAAAAGAAGAAGCCCTTAAATCAATTCGATTCATTTCGACAGCTGATGAAGCGGCGAACCCGAGTTTGAAAGGAAATAATATTGAGCACGATTATCCGAAACGAAACTCCGGCTGACTATCGGCCGGTAGAGGAAATGATAAAAAAAGCATTCTGGAATTTATCGGTTCCCGGTTGTAATGAACACTATTTCGCGCATCGTGTCAGAGAGAGCGAAGACTATATTCCGGAGCTCGATTTTGTGATGGAAGAGGACGGGAAGATCATTGGCCACATCCTCTATGTGAAGGCGAAGCTTATCGCATACGACGGGACCGAGAAAGAGATCCTGTCGTTTGGGCCGTTCACAATTCATCCGGATTATCAGCGGAAAGGATACGGAAGAAAGCTTCTGAACCATTCGCTGGAAGTCGCGGAAAAGATGGGATATGACGCCGTAGTAATCTGGGGAAATCCGGAGAATTACGCGTGCTACGGGTTTAAAAACTGCAAACGGTATCAGGTCTGTTTAGAGAAGGACGTATATCCGGTGGCTCTTATGGTGAAGGTTTTAACCGACGGCGCGCTATCAGATAAAATATGGAAATATGTCGAAAGTCCGGCGCATCAGATGGATGAGAGCGGCTTTGAAGCATTTGACAGCACATTTGAGCCGATGGAAAAGGGCTATGCCTATACGCAGGAGCTTTTCTATATTTATTCCAGATCGAATGTTTTAAGGTAACTGCATAGCGCAGCGGGTTTCATGCCCCTGTGAAATCAGTCATCTGTAGATTCAGCCAACATGTGAGATCAGATATCCTATTGATTCAGCCAACATGTGAGATCAGATATCCCGATACATCTAGGAGCAGACAGTAATGAGTTTTGATGAGAACAATGTAATCCGCGGCCGGAAGCTCTCGCTGGATCAGGCGTCGCTGATCGGCACTGGCGCCACCTGCGAGGTCTATCTTTTGCCGGATGACAATGTGGTAAAGGTGCTGACTTCTACCGATTTTGAAGAAGCGAAGCGCGAAATCCTTCTGGCGAAATGGGCATTTAAAAAAGGCCTTAACACCGCAATCTCCTATGATGTGGTGGATGTGGACGGTCATCCGGGGCTTTTATACGAGTCGCTTGGCCGCGACAACCTTCGGAACCATCTGCGCGACAGCGGCGATCAGCTCATGGACCTTTTGAAGCAGTATCTCGAGTTTGTCCGGTCAATCAACCGGATTGAAGTGGAAGAAGGACAGCTTCCGTCAGCCAAAGAAAAAGCATTACGGGATCTTTATTCCATCCGAGACCGTTTTACTGAGGACGAGTTTCAGCGCGCAGCTTTCCTGATTAACACGATTCCCGAGGACCTCCATATGGTTCACGGCGATTCCCATATGAAGAATATCAAAATCGTAAAAAACGAGCTTTTCCTGATCGATCTCGATACCTTATCGACAGGGCTTCCGCTCTTTGAACTGTCCGGGCTTTGCTGCGGCTATCATGCATACAATGCGCTGAACACCGAGAGCGATGAGGAGGGCTTTAACAGCTTTTTCGGGATCAGCGAGGACATTGTCCAGAAAACATATGAGTATATTATGGACCATTACTACGAGGACCTCAGCGAGGAAGAGAAGCGCGAAAATCGGAGGAAAATCGAGCTTTTCACGTATTTCCGCATGCTTCACGACCTGAATCCTGAAAATGAAGGCGAGAAAGCCCTTTACAACGACATGTATCAGCGGGTAAAGGACCGGCTTTACATAGTCGATAATTTAGTCCTGGCGGACGGCCGGAACAAATGACTTTATGACATCGGAAGAAGAGACCAATGACTTATTCAGTAATCATTCCCGTTTATAATGATGAGAACCATATCGAGCGCGCCGTGAGGAGCGTTCTTCAGCAGCAGTACGGCGATTTTGAGGTCTTAATCATTGATGACGGTTCGGAAGATAAGACGGCCGAGATCTGCGAAAAACTGAAGACCGAAGATTCACGGATCCAGGTAATCCACCGTGCACACCAGGGGGCATCCGCAAGCCA
>DCGM01000062.1:3859-4899 GCA_002315255.1 Lachnospiraceae bacterium UBA1778 | reverse complement strand
TATGTCTGCTTTGTGGACAGTGACGACACGATTTCTGACAGTCTTTTGAAGGACGCATACGAGAAGGCGATCCTTCCGCATAAGCCTGACATGGTTCTGTTTAACGTGACAGAGGAGTACGACGGCTTCACTAGAATCAAAAAGACGGACCTTTTGGAAGGTCTTTATGAGAAGACCGAAATCGAGAACGAAATCATCCCCTGTATGATTTATGATAAAGGAAAGCGGTTCTGTCAAGGAAGGGTTTTCCCTGCAGTATGGAATAAGATTTATAAGAAGGAGCTCATGGTTAGTCATCACTGCACCGACGGGCGGATCCGGTGGGGAGAGGATTCTGCGTCTGTCTATGAGTGCATCATTCATTCGGAACGGGTTTACGCGTTGAACGATGCCTATTACCGCTATAATAAAAACAACCCCCTGTCCATATGCTCACGTTATGACGCGGGGCGGTTTTCAAACAACCGGCTCCTGTTTGACTATCTCGACAGCCAGCTGGGGGAGGAGAGCCTGATTGTACGGAGACAGCTCAATGCTTTTAAGATTTACTGGATTATGATGGCGATTTTCCACGATGTAAAGTCTGGAAAAAAGGTCCGCGAAACGGCGGCTCATACGAGAAAAGGAGTGGAAGAGAATCATCTTCTTCAGGGGATTGCCTTAAAAGGAATGCCCTTCATCGCGGCGGTTTATTTAATCGGGTTACGGTTAAAACTTTATTATCTTATTGCCGCAGGGTCTGCGCTGATTCAGAAGTTCAGGAAGAAATGACCGTAAACGGCTGGCAATGGGAAGCCTGTCGTTTTACGTAACGAAAGAAAGATGAAAGAGATGAAAAAGGGAGGGGCACGAAGTGAAGGGCTTTAAGTTATTTCTTTATTATTTTCTCCAATGGACTTGGGGAATCGTCCAGAACCTGGTAGGACTCTGCATGCGCCTTTATGTTCGCTCAAAGGACAAAAAGCACGAGAAAGACAGCTTTAAGTTCTATGGCGCGCAGGTGACTGAATGGACGAAGGGACACGGCTCTATGGGCATGG
>DCGM01000062.1:0-3843 GCA_002315255.1 Lachnospiraceae bacterium UBA1778 | reverse complement strand
TGTTCATCTTCTATGGCCATAAAGGCGAAAAGGATGAAACCGCGGTGCTCGTCCATGAGTATGGTCACACCTGGCAGTCGGTTCTTCTCGGACCGCTTTATCTCTTCGTCATCGGAATCCCGTCCTTCACATGGGCGTTTCTTCCTTGCTTTGTGAAGATGCGGAAAGAAAAGAACATCAAATATGTCGACTTCTACCCGGAAGCATGGGCAAATGCGTGGGGGAGCGCCATCACAGGGCTTCCGGCACCGGAAAGGTAAGGACTGGGATGGACGGAACGAAACAGATCAGCACTAAAAAGATCGTCGCGCTCAGCTGCGGCGATGCGGGAAGAGCCTTTATCTATGGAATCATTGCGTCCTATCTGATGGTATTCTTTATCCCGTCAGAGTCGACCTCGGCGCTTCCGGCTTTTATCCCGAACGCCGGCGTCGTTTTTGGAATCATTTACGGATTGAGCATTGTCTGGGACGCCATCACGGACCCGATCGTCGCGGGATGGACCGACCGGCTCGAGCATAAAGACGGGCGGCGTATTCCGTTCATGCGGCTTGCATTTATCCCCTATGCCGTCTGTGCGGTTTTGATCTTCTTCCCGCCGGTAGCGGGCACCAGCGCATGGAACGCAGTTTGGGTAGGCGTTTTCCTACTTCTTTATTACGCGGCGTCCACGCTTTACTTTATCCCGTATTCGTCACTTCAGGCGGAAGTGGTCAATGATCCGCAGAAGCGGGTTTTCCTCTTCTCCATTAACTGCGGTATGTATGTCCTTTCATCTGCGCTCGTCTATGGCGGCTTCTCGCTTGTCGATGTTCTCCAGAATGCCGGCATGGAAGAACTGGCGGCCTATCGGCTGGTCTTTGTCGCATTCGCGGCTATCGGTCTTCTCTTAATGATGGTGCCGGTTTTGACGATCAAAGAGCGCGATTATGTTACGAGCTATACGCGGTGCCATGAGCCGTTATGGAAGAGCCTGAAGGCAGCATTCAGCTATAAGAACTTTGTATTCATGACGCTCGCCTATCTCATCATGTGGGTTGCAATGACCTTCTTTAACAGCGCGCAGGTCTATTATGTGACGACGCTCCTCGGTCTCAGCAAAACGTATGTGACGATTATTGCAGCGATAACGATCGTCTTAGGCGTCGCATCTTATCCTCTCATCAATAAACTTTCGGCGAAAATCGGGAAGAAGCCGTTACTGGTATTCGCCTGTGTCGCATATATCCTACAGTTTATCGCCATCTGGTTCTATCAGGCGATCATCTCAGTGATTTCACCGGCGGCCTTTGCCATCTTAATCGGCGTAGTGACAGCTATTCCGATTTCGATTACCAACATCCTTCCGGCAGCGGCGTTCTCCGATCTCGCGCAGTACGATTTTATCTGCACGGGCCAGAAGCGGACCGGAATGTTTTTAGCATCGAAGAGCTTTATTCTGAAACTTTCAGATGCGGTTGTAGTTTCATTAAGCTCCACGCTGATCACATTGAACTCAGTCGACGGAAAAGCGACGGTAGAAGGCGTTCGTGCGACCGCTATCCCAGCGTTAATCGCATCAATCGTCTGCCTGGTCTTCTATGCATTGTATGATGATAAGGGGATTACCGCGAAAATCAGAGAGTATAACGAAAAAAAGAAGGCGGAAGAGAAAGAAACAGAGATTTCTGAATAAACAGGGAGCAAAGGATATTAAACTATAAAAGAAAAAAAGAAAAGGGAGGCAGATTATGTTCGTATTTTGGGGAGACGGCTCACAGGGCGCAAAGGACCTGGTTGATGCTGTAATGGTCAGAAGCACCGAAAACTTTAACTGGACGTTCATTTTTATTTTAGCGGTCGTGTTTTATGTCTACTGGAGCGAGATCCAGAAGAAAAACTACGACGCGGTTTACGCGGGCCTTTCGCTCTACGCAGTGCATTGGCTGTACGAGATCGCCAATGCAGTGATCGCGCATTTCGCGGGCTATCCTTTGTGGACCGTCAGCAATGATTCGACCACCTTCATCCTGCTGATCGGCGTTTCCTGGGAGCTCAGCATGATGTTCTCACTGGCGGGCATCATCTCCTATAAGATGATCCCGGAAGATAAGAATAAGAAGATTCTCGGCATGAACTGCAAGCTCGCGGGCGCGCTTTCAATGGCTCTGCTCTTCGCGTTATTCGAGTCGTTCCTCGCGGGAACCTCGAACCATTCCTTCATCTGGGTCTATAAATGGTGGGGAGTCATTCCGGTCTTCATTACGACGTATATCCCGTTCTTCCTCGCGAGCAACTTCATCCCGTTTATGAAGAACCGGAAGAAGATCGTCATCGGAATGTGGATCGCTGTGGCGGTGCTTCTCGCCGTGCTGATCCCGCTAGGAATCATCTAAGAAGAGATGAAAAAAGGAAGTCCGGCCTGATAGGCCGGACTTCCTTTTTAATCTGCGGTTGAAATTAATCTTTTACAATCCCTTCCACGATAGTGGTGATGCTGTCTAACTGTCGCGAGTCGAGCTTCTGTAAGAGCGACTCCAGGTGACGAAGCTCTTTCGGACGCGAAACTTCAACCTCAAAAAACTCCTGCGGAGTGATTTCTAAATAATCGCAGATATAGAAAAAATTCGTCATAGACGGCAAAGCCTTTCCTGACTCAATATTGTTGATATAACCGGGATTCTGTCCAATCGATAAACTCATGTCTCTGGCCGAAACCCCTTTCTGCTGCCGCAGCTCATTGAGCCGCGAAGGAAACATTTTTTCATTCATCATAATATCACCTACATTTGTATCCTATTCTATCAGACATTTACGGAAAAGCATTTGATTGTACATACAATTTGCACACAGATAACGGATATAAAACGATAAACCAAGCAAAACATTTGGTTTGTGATGATATGAGCATTTAAGTTGAAGAACCGAATGCTTTGTGCTACTATTAGCAATAACAAAATGGGAGAGAGTTTTCCCAAGAAGGAGGCATGACAATGAAGATGGTAAAGAGATTATTACAGTATTTAGCGGGCTGCCTGATCATTGCGGTCGGCATCAACATTTCGAAGCTGGCGCGTTTGGGAATCTCTCCGGTGAGCTCGATTCCGCGCGCGCTGGAAGTTTCTTTCGGGTTTACGCTCGGAACGATGGTGATCGTCGTCTACTGCCTTCTCGTTTTGGCGCAGTTTATCGTCCTGCGGAAACAGTTTAAGCCGATCAATATCCTCGGCGTAGCGGTCGGAATCGTCTTTGGCTGGATGGTGGACCTCGTCGGAATCGACCCCAATGCCTTCGGCCACCTGATGGCTTGGGTGCCGGCCCCGAGCAATTATTTTATGAGCGTCGTATATCTTCTCGCGAGCATCGTGATTATCGGAACCGGTGTGGCTATTTATCTGAAGCCGCAGTTAGTGCCGATGCCGGCAGAGGGACTGGCGCAGGCGATTTCGATTAAGACCGGAAAGACCTTCGGCGACTGTAAGACGATCGTCGACTGCTGCATCATCGCAATTGCGCTTTTGATCCAGATCATCTTCCTCGGCTGGTCGTCGTTCACCGGCGATACCGTCGTCGTGCGGGAAGGCACAATCGTTTCCGCACTGCTGGTCGGGCAGGTCGTGAAACTCGTGAATAAGCTGTTCACTAAGAAGACCGTGAAAGTGGCCGCAGCGGCAGAAGAAAAAGCGGTAGAAATGGCAGAAGCGGCGGAAGAGAAAACGGAAGAAACAGTGGAAAAAGAATGAGCCTTCGTCGAAGAAAAGCAAAGAAAACGGATGAGTTACCGAACAAAGTGTTCGCTAACGAACTCACAGTGCTGGAAATCAAGGATTCCCCTTGGATTTTTTCCGATGAGGCTTTTGAGAT
>DCGM01000024.1:322-3356 GCA_002315255.1 Lachnospiraceae bacterium UBA1778 | reverse complement strand
CGAGCGTCTAGCGAAGGAGATGCATATTGAACCATGACCGGTCTCACTAGATAAAACCGAAGCCTTTTCACAGGCGCCGGTCCTTATTTAATCTCAGGGGTTTGCTGGTCGTTCGTCCAGACCGTTTCTTCGTTGCCCGGGAAATAGCCCATTGAGCCGGTCTTCGAATCGATCACATAATTCCCGCCGTTCAGTTCGCCTTCCTGCTCCGCTTTCTTGATCATAGCGGCCTTGCGGGCTTCCATAATGCCGAAGAAAACGACTGCTGCGCCGATCACGAGAACGATATACGGCATAAATTTGCCGGCCGGCGAGGAGATATTGGTCGGATCATCCGGATCGTATTCAATATCGACCTTATCGCCTTCCTTCATACCGATCGTATAAGATCCGTACTCCAGGTCTTCGTAGTAAACGCCGTCATTTGCCTTATAGGAGACAAAGACCTTATGGACCTTCTGATACTCGTCGCCAACCCAGTCATAATACTCGACCAGTTCCGTGATTGTTCCCGTCGTTTTTTCCGTCTTCGTGTTCGGCTCTTTTACCATAAAAATGCCGAATGCGATCATGGCTGCTCCGAAAAGGCAAAGGAAGACAGCGGAAAGCGTCAGGTTCGCCCGGTTGAATTTGTTGATAAAACTTGTGTTTCTAATCTGCATTTTTGTACCTCTCATAATATTATATGTTTCAATTATTTTGTTTCTGTTTTACTTGTTTCTCTACGAAAAAAAATCGCATCATGATGTCCGATGCTGCTCCGGTCATCATCGCTTTCTGATGACTGCCGGCTGATCTGACCGCCCATATCCGGCCGTTATTCGGTCCGAAGCGCCGTAACAGGGTCCATCTTCGATGCCTTCCGTGCCGGCAGGAAGCCGCCGAGAAGCGTGAGGAAGATGCTGATACCGATCAGAATAAAGGCTGCGCCGACCGGAAGAACCGCCTGAACGTCCTGCCCCTCCGTCAGCGATTTTAGCAGCAGGTTTCCCGGAATCAGCAGGAGCAATGTGATTCCGACGCCGAACGATCCCGCGAGAAGACCGATAATAAAGGTTTCTGCATTGAACACGTTCGCGATATTCCGTTTCGATGCGCCCAGAGCGCGTAAAATGCCGATTTCGCGCGTTCTTTCAATGACGGACACATATGTAATGATACCGATCATAATCGACGAAACCACTAAAGAAATCGCTACAAACGCAATCAGCACATAACTGATGACATCAACGATTTCCGTCACGGAGGACATCAAGCTTCCGACATAATCCGTATAATGGATCACCTTGTCCTTCTCTCCGCGCTCCGTAGCCGCATTGTTATATTCCTCAATCGCCGAAACGACGGAATCCTTCGCCTCGAAATTCAAAGGATAGATGGAAACCGAGGACGGTTCGTCCTGTGAGCCATAGTTCAGATTCGAAAGGTTCTTCGTGTAGGACGAGGAGTCCGTGCTGAACATGCTTGTGAAGAGGTCCTTCATCTGCTCGGCATCCATATCGAAGCTCACGAGCCCCTGAAGCGCTTCCGGATCAAACGTGAAGCTTTCCTTCATCTTCTCCGTCATCTGGCTCACAGCGCTCGTCATCATTTTAGTGACCTCCGCCGTAATCTGAGTCGTGAGACTGCCCATAGCCTCCTTCATCGCGTTCGAAAGCTGACCGTTGATTTCAGCCATCTTCTTCTCGAGGATGCTCTGAATGTATGCTTTTACCTGCTGATAGCCATCCGACTGCTCGATCGCATTGATAATGACCTTTTGAATCGCTTCGGAGGATAAGAAGTCAGTAAAGATCCGTACAATCGCATCCGGCGAGAAATAGCCGTTCTCCTCAGCATATTTTGTATAGCCTTCCGTCACCTTTTCGAGAAGCTCATCCGCATAAACGCTCGGATCAAAAGTGATTTCCTGAGCTTCGAGATAAACCTTTACAAACTCCTTCGCGATCTCCATAAAGGAATCGGTCATGAAGTAGCCGCGGATAATCTCTTCCGGTTCTTCCCCGATATGCTCCTCCGAGTATGCGAGAAAATCGTCCGTCACCATTGTAATGAGCCGCTCCAGATCTTCTTCGGACGGCATCTCGACCTCCTGGCCCTCCATAATCTCAGTCAGGTAGTCCGTGACAATGCTCTTCAGCGCTTCCGACGTCGTATACTCAACCATCTGCCGCGCCATTTCCTGCATCTCTTCCGAATAATTTTCCGTCAGATACTGGGTAAACGCTTCCATCACACCGGACAGGACTTCCCTCACGGTGTCTTCGTCCGCTATTGCCATGAGCTGACGGAAGATTTCCTGAATCTCCTCTTCGGTAAAGAGAGAGGAAAGATCCATATCCTTCGAAATATCGCCCACATTAAAAGCAGAAAAATCAATCTCCGTCAGATCAAAATCGGAGAAGTCGATCGTCGAAAAATCGAGCGCCGACGGGTCAAAGCTGAAAAGCTTTTCCAGTTCCTCCGAGTCAAATGTGATAAACGAGAAGAGGTCGAGTTCCTCCGTGTCGCCCTTGTCGCCAAACGGTTTTCCGGTGAACACATTGATTTCAGGGTTCGCCATCTGCGCCTTTACGATTTCGGACTCCGCCGCCTTTTCCATCGTATCATAGACGAGCTCCGGGAGATAATTGAACCCGGTGCTGACAAAGGTCGTGTCCTCGCCGTTCGGCTGTACAACGCCGACGACGGTGAGCGTCTCCGCCTGGTCGAGGAGCGCTTTCATATAGCCCTCGCTCTGCGAACGGTCCACATAGATTCCGTATTCCTTATCGTAGGAATAGCGTTCGCAGGCGTTTAACACTTTAAACTCAATGCCGAGAAAGTCCTTATACTCGAACGTGCTGATTTCTGTATCGGCTTCCAGCGACTCATTGTTCAGGTACTTCTTCATCATCTCGTCGAGCTTCGCGGGGTCCTTTAATCCTGCGGCATAAAGAGCAATATCGCTGACCGTTCCGCTTCCCGAAAGGACAAGCACAAGTTCGTTCTTATTCTCCGGCCAGCGGCCCGCCATCACATCATACTGCGTCAG
>DCGM01000024.1:0-215 GCA_002315255.1 Lachnospiraceae bacterium UBA1778 | reverse complement strand
GCGGAGAAAACCGTGTCCGGATTCACCTGGCGGTATTTTCCGTTCGTGAACTTATAGATCAACGGTGTGACGCTGTAGGTGTACTCGATCGTCTTTATATAATCCTTTATCGGCTGCTCGTCGCTTTCAAAATAGCGCTTCAATGCGCCTAAGTCGTTTTTCTCGGTGCCTGCGAAGAACATGCCGAGCGTCTTCCGTTCCGTGACTTCGTGGTC
>DCGM01000069.1:544-10117 GCA_002315255.1 Lachnospiraceae bacterium UBA1778 | reverse complement strand
ACGCCATCAGGACGGTGGCGACGACAAGCGACATCGTGGCGGAAATCAGTTTCTTTTTGAATTTCATACGGCACTCCTTTGGAGCATTGTTTTCAGCAGGCGCATTGGCGGATGCGCGCTGATATTTTTAGGATGGCATGGGGGCACTATCCCCTCTACCCAATAATCTAGTGTCGAAGATAGCAGATTTTTCAAGCGATTTGTGGGTTTTCACATATTCTTACAGTCGATTTCACAGGTTGTTCATTACTCTTAAAACGATAAAAAACAGGTTGTTTTATAACGCAAAAAAAGATGCCATTCTGAGCAAAAATCAGAATGGCATCCGTTATGAGCCAAAATTAAAAACAGCATCGATTACAGACAGAAATCTAAAAGATCAGACAGCTTCTGCAGTTCTTTCTCGGCCTTTTTGCAGTTCACCGCATCGCCGATTGCAGCGGAATGCATTCCGCCGGAAATCGCGGCGTCAATCCCCGCTTCTGCATCTTCTACGACGAGGCAGTACCGTGGGTCGGATCCGAGGAATCCGGCGGCCTTTAAAAAGACTTCCGGATCCGGCTTCGACCGTGAAATATTGTTACCGTCAGAAATCGCATCAAAAGCGTCTAACAGATCAACCCGCTCCAGAATGTAGCGCGCATTCTTACTGGAAGAGCCCAACGATAGCTTATAACCGCGCTCATGAAGTGCTTTCAATGTTTCGCGCACATTCGTAGAAACATCGTCCGGTGTCATGGTCGAAAGAAGCCCCCGATAGATCTCATTCTTTTCGGCAGCGAGTTCCAGCTTCCGCTCGTCAGAAAGCGGTTCACCCTCATAACGCTCTAAAATAATCTCGAGAGAGTCCATCCGGCTGACGCCTCTCAGACGGTTATTGATTTCTTCATCGAAATAGACGCCGATGGAGTCAGCCATCTGTTTCCAAGCCTGATAATGGAACTTGTCGGTAAATACCAGGACGCCATCCAGGTCAAAAATAATCGATTCTATCATGTTACACCTTTTTGCAATAAACGCATTGCCCTTTCGATAAGCGCTGCTTCTGTCCGTACACCGTGATTTCCGTGTCCGGTCCTTCCAGAAGTTCGACTTTCGTACCCTCATGATCAGCGCTGAGGCTTAAAAGACTCCCTCGGTACACCTGATGGAAGGTAAGCTTTCTCCAGCTGTCCGGAAGTTCCGGGGAAACGCTGAAGCCGTTTTCATCAATTCTCACGCGGGCAAATCCATTGACGATCGCCATATAGCAGCCGCCCATATTCGCGGTATGCGCGCCAAACGTGGAGTTATGATGCAGATTTTCCAGGTCCATCCGTGCAGAGTCTCCGAAGTACCGGTAAGCCTCTTCCTTGAAGCCGAGCCGCGAGGCGACAATACTGAAAATACAGGTGGAAAGAGACGAATCATGCGTCGTGATTTTTTCGTAATAGCGGAAGCTTCGTTTCATCACTTCTTCGCTCTGCTCGTTCTCGTATAAGAAGTAGGAAAGCACCGTGTCCGCCTGCTTGCAGACCTGATAGCGATAGAGATTCAGCGGATGATAATGGAGAAGCAGCGGGTAATTCTCTGCCGGCGTATTTTCGAAATCCCAAACGGGCTTTTGAAGGAAGGAGTCATCCTGCGGGTTGATTCCTAAACGCTCGTCATATAGAAGCAGCATGGCGGCCGAAGCTTTTTCCATCTCAGAAAGCTCCGACTCTGAAAGTTTAAGCTTCTCACGAACCTTCTTCTCTCTTCCGTTGTTTTCCAAAATCCGGAAAAGCCTGACAGCCCAGGATAGATTAAACTTTGCAGCGCAGTTCGTATAATAATTATTGTTCACCATGCAGGTGTATTCGTCAGGGCCGGTCACATCATTGATGACAAAATGCCCGTCCCGGTCGAAGAAACCGGTGTCCAGGAAGAGTCTCGCTGTTTCCAGAAGAATTTCCTCGCCCTTTTCCTCGATAAAGTCGAGATCGCCGGTCGTCTGATAGTATTTGACTACCGCATATGCGATGTCCGCATCGATATGATAAGCAGCCGTTCCGGAAACGAAATAGCCGGAGCACTCTCGTCCGCCGATCGTCCGCCACGGGAACAATGCGCCCTTCTTATGTCCCAGAAGCGCGGCATTTTCGCGCGCCTTGTCAAGCGTTGCGTACCGATAATTCAGTACTGCTTTCGCAATTTCCGGCTGGGTCATGGTGAAGAAAGGAAGCACAAACGTCTCCGCATCCCAGAAATAATGACCTTCATACCCTTCTCCGCTGAGGCCTTTCGCTGCAATGGAGCAGAACCGGTCGCGCGGAGCCGACTGAAGAAGCACATACATGTTAAACAGCGTTGCTTTATTCAAAGCATCATCGCCCTCGACTTCCAGTGAAGACCGGTTCCAGAAATCTTTTAAGAATGCTTCCTGTGCCCGGTAATAGAAATCAAGTCCATGACTTCTTACCGCCTTCATTTTCGATAAAGCGGCCGTTTTTACATCCGTTTCACGGACAGAATCCGTATAAACAATATATTTTCGGAGCGTTACCCGCCCGTTTTTTTTCAAATCACTGCGAAGCGAGAAAACACCTTCTGATTCGCCTACCAGCAGATCGCCGATACCGTTTCCTCCGCATCCGGAAAAATCAGTTTCTTCCGAAACCGCAGCGCACATGCGGAGTCCGCTAACGGATGTTTCACTGACAGACACACTACATCCATCGGTCTTTTCCAGCGAAAGAAGATACATATTCTTTCGGCTTTCTGATGCTAATCTCGGGTCGCTCGGGTCACTGAAATTACGGACATCCGTAATGTGATAAGATTTTATCTCTACTTGACCGTTAAAGTTCAATGCGCGGGCACTGTACTCCATCGTAAAGAGAGAAGGCTCTTTAAAAGAAGCCATCCGCGTTTCGATAAGCTCAATCTGCTTTCCGGATTCATTCTCCCACGTAAGTTCGCGCTTCGTGATTCCCCGGTCCATATCGAGCGTCCGCGTATGGCTTAAAACCTTCCCTTTCGCCATATTCAGCGGTTCGCCGTCAATGAAAAGACGGATCGTCATCGTATCCGCCACATTCAGCATGGTTTCCTTTTCATTGACAAAATGGCAAAGATTCTCGGCCTGCGGCATCGGAATGATATCATAAAACCCGTTCAGATAGATTCCGCGCATGCTCGGGCAGCCCTCCGGGGTGCCCTCACTGAGAGCTCCCCGGATGCCGAGATATCCGTTTGCGTTATGAAAGATTGTTTCATTGATAAAATTCGCTTCTGGAGAAAATGCATTCTCCGTCGCTTTAATGATTCTTTCCACGTTTTCCTAACTAAGGCGTTTGTTTATCAACCCTTAACAGCACCTGCTGCAACGCCTTTAATAATATATTTCTGGCAACACAAATAGAAAATCGCAACCGGAATAATGGTGATAACCAGTGCAGCCATCGCCTCGTTCCAGCTGATCGTATACTGGCCGAAGAACTTCGCGGCCGAAATCGGGATGGTACGGTTTGCTTTTGACTTCAATGTAAGTGACGGAAGCAGATAGTCATTCCAGATCCAGATGACGTCCAGAATGATTACGGTCATCGTAGTCGGTTTCAGCATCGGGAAAACGATTTTCCAGAAGGTTTTCCAGGTATTGCAGCCGTCAATCGTCGCCGCTTCTTCCAATGAAATCGGGATGGAGGAGATGAAACCGTTATACAGGAACACGCCCATACCGGCTCCAAATCCAATGTACATAAAGATCAGGCCCGGAATTGAGTCCGTGATCTGAATCCCCAGCGTTTCACCCAGCCAGCTCATTTCAATCATAAGAGGCATCATGATCGTCTGGAACGGAATCAGCATCGTCGCAACTAAAATTCCGAAGATAAAGACGCTCATCTTATTCTTCACTCGAGCGACTACCCATGCGGTCATGGAACAGAGAATTACCAGAATCGCGATAGAAATCAGCGTAATGACGAGTGAATTGATGATTGAAGTAACGAAATTCATCTTGCTGAGGGCGCTCTCGTAATACTGGAGAGAAAAGTTCTTCGGCAATGCCATCATGTCTTCGTACATTTCTGCGCGGTTCTTAAACGAGTTCGTCAGAATCATGTAGAACGGCAGAAGGTAAAGAAGGCAGAAAAGCATTAATAAGGCGTTTGGAATGATCTTTTTTACAGTCTTCATTACATTGACACCTCCCTCTTCTTCGTGATGCTGACCTGAATCAACGTGATGACCGCGATAATCAGGAAGAATATGATGGCCTTCGCCTGGCCGTATCCGAAATTGCTTAAATCGTAAATCTCATTATAGATGTTTAATGAGAACATTTCCGACTGGTAGTTCGGACCTGCTCCGGTCAATGCCACGTTCACGTCATAGACCTTGAAGCAGTTTGAAAGCGTCAGGAAAAGACAGATGGTGAAAGACGGCATAAGGAGCGGAAGTTTCACCTTGAAAAGAGTGGTCAGGAAGTTCGCACCGTCTACAGAAGCAGCCTCCATTACATCGTCCGGAATCGCCATAATGCCGGTGATATAAACGATCATCACATATCCTGCCATCTGCCAGGTCGTAACAATCACCATCGCAATCATTGCATTCGTCTTATCCGTCAGCCAGTTTCCGAGTCCCAATGAAATGAAGAAATCAGAAAATACGCTCTTCCAAATAAAGCCGAGGATCAGTCCGCCGATAAGATACGGCACAAAGAGCATGGTTCTCGCTACATTTGCGGTTTTCAGCTTCGTGGTGACGATCAACGCGAAAATAAGGCCGACCACATTCACGGAGACAACGCTCAAAAGCGTATAAATGGTAGTACGGACTGCAGAGTTTAAGAAGCGTTCGTCTGAAAAGACTTCCACATAATTCTGGAATCCTACAAAAACCATTTCATGCTTGGAGAGGCCGTCCCATTCCACGAATGACAGGGCGATACCGATCACGAAAGGAACGCATACCACAAGTGCAAATGTGAGCATAAGAGGCAAGGTAAATAATGCATACCAGCCTTTACTCATTTTCTTCATATGATTCTCCTTTCCAGAGAATTTAAGGATAAAGATATTGCGAATGGTGCTGTCGCTAAGCGACAGCACCATCCTGCCTGAAACATGATTTAAGCCTTAGAAAAGCTTATTTTGCAGCCTTTACGAAAGCTTCGTTTAACTTGTTGACAAGTTCTTCGCCAGTCATCTCAGAAACAAAGAATTCAGCGACGATCGGAGCGAGAGAAGAAGAAATGCCTGCCGGCCAATTGGAAAGGCTCCACGGAATGGTGTTGCCTGCAGCTGCAGCAGCAGAAACAGCCGTAGAAATCGGATCAAGGTTCTCAGAGGTCATACCTTCAACAACCGGAACAAATCCGAACTTGTTCATGAGGTAATCCTTGCCGGTCTCGCTGGTATATAACCACTCAAGGAACTTCTTCGCAGCTTCCTTCTCTTCTGCGGTAGCATCATCATTGATATACCATGCAGCCGGAACAGAAACAGAAACCTTGTTATTTCCGCAAAGCGGAACAGCAGCGATGCCCATGTCAAAGTCTACATTGTAATCTTTGAACATGCCATAGCACCAGTTGCCCTGATGGATCATAGCGGTCTTTTCGGTTGCGAAGTCGCCGCAGTTTCCATCATAAGTAAGGTTAACCGGGTTAGTGCAGTTCTCACGGACAGCTTCCATAAGGGTTGCAAATTCTTTGAATTCGGCATAGTCATACAGTTTGACTTCGCCCTTAAGAACCTTTGCAAGGAAATCATCCGGATCAGCCTGAAGCGCGAACGGAGCGTTCAGAACATGCATGATGAGGAAGTAGTCTTCCTGAGAGAATCCCAGGCCGTTGATGCCGTCAGCCTTTGCATCCTGTAAGTAAGCAATGAGCTTCGCGGTGGTGTTGATGTCATCGGTTTTGACCATGTCTGCGTTATAGACAAGTCCGAATCCTTCAAGCGTATACGGAATGCCGACTTTCTTTCCGTTGACTTCGTTTACCATGCCTTTGCTGACCTTACCAATGAAGGAAAGACCAGAAACATCTGCAAGGTAATCAGCGAGTTCGATCGACTCAGAACCCGGAGCGAGGGAGAAAAGGGTCGGGCCCTTCTTCGTAGAAAGACCAGTCTTTAAGTCGGTGTAATAGCTGTCACCGGTGGTTTCCCACAGTTCAACCTGGATGCCGGTTTCTTTCGTGAAATCAGCAACACATTTCGTAAGTTCATCCATGATTTCCGTCTTAGACTGGAAGATGGTGAGCTTCGTCGTCTTCTTCTCCTGGCAGCCCGTCAGTAAGGTGCTGAGGACAAGAACAATTGCAAGTGCCATTGTTAAAGCTTTTTTCATTTTTGTACCCCTTTTTTTGCGATTAAAAAAACCGCTTTTTTTCTATAACAAATTGTATGATTTTTGACAATAATTGTCAAAGTTCAGTCTTCTGTTTTGTTACATATGTACAATTTACAGACTTGTTTATCGTCTTCTTGCCTAATGATATATGCTCTTTATGTAAATCATGAAGTAATTTAATTGATTTTTACTAATCTTTATGGTAAACTTTATCAGTAAAACATTATCATTTTACCAACGAGGTTCTTTTATGATTAAAATATCAGACATCGCCGCTCAAGCGGGAGTTTCACCGGCTACCGTTTCAAATGTGCTTAACGGAAGAAAAAATGTCGGGAAAGAAACCAGAGCAAAGATTCTGGAACTCTGCGAAGAAAATCATTATCAGGCAGGAACCGGCGTCGGACGGGCGAAAACAGGCTCTTCCAGGACCGTCCTCTTTAACTTCAGTAATTTTGAACGTTCCTTTTATCTGAAAATCATTCAGGGGATCAGCGATTATGTCTATTCGAAGGGCTATGACCTGCTCATCTGCACAAACCGGAATGTCGAGCATTATATGAACCGGAATACGAGCTGCGGCTGTATTATCCTGGATCGGGGTGTCAGTGATGCGACGATCATCCGGCATGCGAAGGATGATTATCCGGTTGTGGTATTGGACCGTTTGATCGACGAGAAAAATGTCAAAAGCATTCTGGTAAATAACTATCTCCCGCAAAAGGAGCTGGTAACCGGTCTCATTCAAAAGAAATGTAAAACCTTCGCCTTCTGTTCCGGGCTTGATACGCTCGATAACAGCGAACGTTTGAAGGCAGTCAATGATGCGCTACGGGAATCCGGTTTCCATCTACGCCGCGACAACTGCTATACCGGTGATTTCACGGAGAAAAGCGGTTACCAGGCAGCGCGCCTTCTCATGCTGAATGAGCATCTGCCCCATGCGCTCATCTGCGCCAATGACGATATGGCCATCGGCGCGATCCGCGCATTCCGTGAGCACGGCGTTCGCGTGCCGGAAGATATCTCCGTTACCGGTTTTGATGAAACCGAGACCGCCAAGGCGATGGGGCTCACGACGATCCAGGTCCCGAACTATGAGCGTGGGTATATTGCGGCGCAGCATCTTCTCGAATGTGTCGACGGAGAAGGAAATTATGAACCGTTCAAGATCTCCGCGAGCGTCAAATGGGGAAAAACCACACGGTAAAACTTCGATAAAACTATGATAAAACTACGATAAAACTACAAATACCTTCACGATTACAGATATGAAAAATCATCCCCCTCTTCTGCATTCAGAAAAGGGGGATGATTCTTACTTTTTATCTTTCCGGCATTCGCCGTAATAGCTGCAGTTTCCGCAGTCTGAGCCGCAATGTCCTTTCCCGTTCTTCCGGTCTTTCCGCATTTTAAGAATCACCAGAATCACGACCGCTAACAGGACCAATGCGACGATCAGCGTCGCGGGGTCATTCAGAAGTTCATTCATTGCTTATGCCTTCCTGCGTCCAATCCGCACTTTCAAAGCCGCCCGTTACCTCTTCTTCTCTTCCTCGCGGGCCTTCAGCTTATAGGAAAGATGCATCAGACTTTCCGAAAGATGCACGTTTTCCACTGCCACATCCTCCGGGACTGCGAGGTCCGTGTGAGCGAAGTTCCAGATAGCCTTCACTCCTGCCTTCACGAGACGGTCCGCCACGAGGACAGCCTGTTCCTTCGGGATGGTGATCGTCGCAATGTCGACCGGGTGCTCCGCAATATAAGTTTCCAGTTCATTGATGTCACGGACCGGAATCTTATAGACCTCCGTTCCGATTTTCGCCGGATCCTTATCGAAAATCGCTTCAATGCAGAAGCCGCGGCGGCGGTAGTTCGTATAATTGGCTAAAGCCTGTCCTAAGTTTCCGGCGCCGATCAGAATCAGATGCGTGATCCGGTCAATGCCTAGGATTTTTCCGATTTCGTCATGCAGGTTTTCGACACGGTAACCATAGCCCTGCTGGCCGAAGCCGCCGAAATGATTCAGGTCCTGGCGGATCTGCGATGCGGTCACATGCATCATTTCAGAAAGCTCCTGCGAAGAAATCCGCTCTACGCCGTTATTTAATAATTCTTCCAGATACCGATAATATCGTGGCAGGCGGCTGATAACCGCCTTTGAAACTTTTACTTCTTCCATAAATCTCCTAATCTGGCGGGCCTGATCTGACAGGGTCCGGTCAGTTCTTCGTTCAATCCGAACCTTCATTCGATTTGAATCTTCGTTTGTAGAAAATTATACAATCTTTCATTTTCCTTGTCAATCTTGACTTTTTCGTGTAAAATAGCCGAGGAAAGGAATCATCATGATTTTATCGGTTAACCACATTACAAAAGCATTTTTAGACGATACGGTTTTGAAGGATGCCACCTTCCATATCGAGGACCGCGAAAAGGCCGCCCTCGTCGGAAACAATGGCGCCGGAAAATCGACTCTCTTTAAGATTCTCGCGGGAAAAATGGCCGCAGACTCCGGCGAGTTTTTCCTTTCGAAAGGCGCCGCATTCGGCTATCTTTCGCAGCATGAGGACCTCGATTCAGATGCGCCGATTTTCGAGGAAGTCTTAAGCATCCGAAAAGAGGTGGCTGATCTCGAGCTGGAAATGCGGGCATTGGAAAAACAGATTGAAGCCTGCGGCGGTCACGATGCGGAGGCTCTTTTAAAGCGCCTCTCTAACCTTCAGGAAAAGTTCGACTCCGAGAACGGATACGCGATCCGTTCGGAAGTAACCGGTGTCTTAAAGGGACTCGGTTTCACCGAGGAGGACTTTAAGAAAAACGTATCCACCTGCTCCGGCGGCGAAAAGACGCGCATTGCGCTCTGCAAGCTCCTTCTCATCAAGCCGGATCTTCTGCTCCTCGATGAGCCGACCAACCACCTGGACATAGAATCCATCGAATGGCTGGNNATGCGGTTTCCTGGTTAGAGAGCTATCTCTCGAATTATCCGGGCGCTGTTTTTATCGTTTCTCATGACCGCTATTTTCTCGACCGTCTCGTCACGAAGGTAGTCGACCTTTCGATGGGAACGACGCATTCGTACCTCGGCAATTATTCGGATTTTGTAATCAAAAAAATGGCGCTTTTAGAAGCAAAAATGCGCGAATATGAAAAGCAGCAGGATGAAATCAAGCATCAGGAAAAAGTAATCGCCACGCTCCGTTCCTTTAATCGGGAAAAATCGATCAAGCGCGCCATGAGCCGCGA
>DCGM01000069.1:199-462 GCA_002315255.1 Lachnospiraceae bacterium UBA1778 | reverse complement strand
CACCTCACGCCTCGTGTCCTATCCGGCAATGATGTATTGACCGTAACCGGTCTTTCGAAGCAGTATGACGGCCGCGTTCTTTTTGATCGCGCCGGTTTTGAAATCACCCGCGGCGAACGTGTCTGCCTGATCGGCGATAACGGCACAGGGAAATCGACTCTCTTAAAGATTCTGACCGGTCTCCGCTACGCGGATTCCGGCGAAGTGCGCTTCGGTTCGAATGTCCAGATCGGCTACTATGATCAGGAGCACCAGACGTTAGA
>DCGM01000069.1:0-127 GCA_002315255.1 Lachnospiraceae bacterium UBA1778 | reverse complement strand
GCTTTTCTCTTTACCGGCGACGACGTTTTTAAGCGGATCAGCGAGCTCTCCGGCGGTGAAAAAGGCCGCGTGTCGCTTGCGAAGCTGATGCTTTCCGATGCGAATTTCCTGATTCTCGATGAACCGA
>DCGM01000046.1 GCA_002315255.1 Lachnospiraceae bacterium UBA1778 | reverse complement strand
TAGCTCAGTTGGTTAGAGCAACCGGCTCATAACCGGTCGGTCCCGGGTTCGAGTCCCTGAGGGTCCATTCCAGTCAGAAGATCGGCGTTTTCGTCATTGCGGAAATGCCGGTCTTTTTTCTTTTGCTCTTTGTTTATACCTTCATGCGAATTGCTTTTTTTTTGCTCTTCGTTTATACCTTTAGGCGACTTGCTTTTTCTGTTAATCCGTGACATACTATAAAAACAGATGTATTCATCAGATTATATTTTTTTAAGAGGAAAAACAGATGGAACAGAAGACTAAAATCGTTAAGATTGACTACCTTTACTATTCTTATCCGGAAGGAATCACGAACATTGATGAGCTGGCTGATTTTTTTAACCGTTCGACCGTTCGTTTTTTTAAGATGACCCGGCTTGAGCAGGAGCATTGCGTGGCCCCCTATTTCATCGAAGAGGAGAGCACCGTGGTTTATCTGAACCCCGCCTGCTATCACACTTTTGAAGAAGTGGAAGCGACCGTTCTTTCCCGAAAAGAATATGAAGAGCGGCTTCGCGAGGTGGTGAGGACGAAATGTGCCTCCTGTGTAAACTTTGTCGACAATGACGATCTCTCCGGACATTATGAGAAGCTTCGTTTGGACGGTTTCTGCTGGAGCTATTCCGAGAAGGAATAAGAAGATGCCGGCCTATTTTAACCTGTCGTTTGAAATAAAAAAAGAACCAGCCGCGTTGACGGACTTTTATCAGTCGCTCCTTCGCGCAGGCTTGGTTTTTAAATCCGGGTATTGGGGCTTTGAAGATGATTCTTTTAATGAGATCGTCGGATGGAACCAGAAAAAGCTGGATGCGGATTTCGTCTTAGGCTATACTACGCATCATTCGCACGACTATAAGCAGATGCTGTTTGATGATCCGGATTTTTCCGAAATGCGGCTTTTTGTTCTTAATGAACGGAAAAACAGCACGTTTTTTGCGGAGCTTGTCATTCCTGAGTACGATCTCGCCGCTCTCGAGAACAATCCTGTTCAGTTTGAGAAAGAACAGAATAAAATGGAACGCTTAGAACAGCTTGCACGGGCTGTATGGGAAATTTCTTCTTTACTGACCATCCAAACCGGCTGGGAGTGCTCAGACTTTCCGCCTAGATGCGTGGATATTTCTGAAGAGCGCCCCCCGCAGACGGAACCGTTTTCGATCATCCCGCTGGAGAGTTTTAAGCATTCGTGGGAGAAGGACGGAAACCTACATGCTTTTGCCATCGGGCGGAACGGGCTTTTCTTAAAGAATGAAGAGCATTGGTTCCCATGCTGATGAGGGCATAACCGGGCGTGTTCATTTGCGCGAACAGAGCATCTATAGAGTCCTTTGGGAGGTGTCACGATGGATTTCGGATGGATCAATCTTTTTGGAGGAATCATTGTCCTTCTCATTCTGATTCCGAATATCATATATGCGGTCAAAACGAAAAATCAGACACCCACGGGCACACAGATTCCAAAGTTTCTGCTTCTTTGTGAGCAGGTCGGAAGATACGGCTGCATCATCCTGATGTGGCTTCCGCTGTTTGTCTGGAAATTCGGGTTCGACAGCGGCACGGGATTTGTGCTTTACCTCGTGCTGAATTCCGCATTGATTCTCGCGTATTATATAATTTGGATTGTGTATTTTCGGGAGGTTAAATTCCAGAAGAAAACGCTGAAAACCAGAATGGAGCTCGCGCTGATTCCTACGGCGATTTTCATCCTGTCGGCAATCCTTTTAAAGCATTATTGTCTTCTGGCATTTGCGGTCCTTTTCGGAATCTGCCGCTTACGCATTACGAAGTTATCTGGTACTTGAAGGGGATGGCGAAATCCGGAGAACCATCCCCGTTTATTTGGATACAGGAGAAACAGTTAACTAAACAGGAGAAGCAGTTAACTAATATAGGAGAGAACATGAAAATAAGAGTTATTAGAATTCTATCAATACTTCTCGCAGCCCTTCTGCTGGTTTCATTGGCAGGCTGCAAAGATAAGAAGCCGGTCGAGAAAACGTTCGGCATTCTGGACATCAGCAAACATGGAAATGTGAAGGTGAATACGACCTTTGACGAGTTAAAAGCGATGGACATCGAGATCGGTGACATCATTGCGGTGAAGGTCGGTGACACGGAGTGTTCGATGCCGGTCGGCAGTTCCTATTCGGACGTGGATTCTGGATCGATGATCTGCCGGTTCGATTCGGAAGCGAATGAGGTCATCTTGGCGATTAACATGGGCTCCTTCGCTACGGACACCGGCGCCGCGGTCAAGGAGACGATTTCGGAAGACCCGGGCTACCGCTGGAACGCGGCGATCGACAAGGTCACGATTTCCCTTTTAGAAAAGGGCGGGTATCTCGAAGAGTACACGGTCCGTTCCCTCACGCGGTCGCTGGAACGCGCGGATTATCCGGGGCTTTCGGACGAGGATTTCGCGAACTTCCGCGCGGTCAATGTGACGGGAATTGCGAAGAATTGGCTTTATCGGAGCAGCTCGCCGCTCGACCCGGTCATTTGGCGTAACACCTATGCGAAGGCGGCAATGGAGAACACCGGGATTCGGACGGTCATTAACCTGTCAGATTCGAAAGAAGACGCGGAAGCGTTTGAAACGTATCCCGGAAGCGCTTACAGCGCCTGCAGTATGTTTTACCCGGAGATGGGGTACGATTTTACCGCCGCAGAGTACGGCGAAGCTATGAAAGCGGTGGTCCGCTTTATGGTGGCGAATGAAGGGCCTTACCTGATTCATTGCAAAGAAGGAAAGGACCGGACCGGCGTCGTCTGCGCCGTGTTTGAAAGTCTGATGGGCGCGAACTATACGGAAGTCTGCGCGGACTATATGAAGACGTATCTTAATTTCTACGGGATCGAAGCGGGCAGCGAGACGTACCGCATCGTAAAAGAGCGGACCTTCGACAAAACGCTTTCGACGCTTTTTGGTGTGGAGACGCTTTCTAAAGCGGATCTTTCGAAGGAAGCGGAAGAGTATCTCCTCTCAATCGGGCTTTCAGCGGATGAAATCAGCGCATTTAAGGCGAAGCTTAGCGTGAAGTAAAATTACTTCGAAAGGCTGTAAGGAATGAAAACAGCTCCCTTTTGCGAGGATTCTCAAACGAAAGCGGCGTGAAGAAGCTTTTCTCATCGTAACTGGCATTAATAGCGCGTTTATTCAAAAAACCGCGTAAAAAGTGGTGCTTTCACACTTTTTACGCGGCTTTTTCTAACTTTCTTTGAAAATCGTACACAATTCTGACAAAATCGTCCGTTATGATTAGACCATAAGATCAAGAAAAGCCTTCTGGAAAGGCCCTTAGGGGTAAAAATCTTTTGGAAAGGCTATCAGGGGTTTTAAAACTTTTGGAAAGGCTCTTAGGGGTTAACGGGGATTGCTTATGAAACGCTTCATCTCTAAAATCGGAATCATTTTACTGATTGTTCTGGCAGCATTCGTATTACGGGGCTGCACGAAAAACGACCACCCGGTGATCTCTCCCGCCTCGGCGGAGCACCTGATCCCGCTGGTAACGGAATGGGAATCGGAAGAAGCGCTGGCAGAGGGCGATATTCCTGCAGAAAAGCCCGCTCTTTCCATCGGAAACGAAACGGACCGATAAATCCCCGCCTATTTTTTTATCGAGCAAAAACCGCCATTTTTGCGGTCTGACTGATCATATTTTTCTCCTTCTCCTTTTTTAAAAATACCCGGCATTGCATGTAGGACCGCAATGCCGGGTATTTTTTCTGTTCCCGCTTCGGGCGGATGACCATCCGAAGCGTTCGTGGATCTGCACCAGATGGTTTCCGAAGCATTAGCGCTTATGCCTGCTCTTTCTTTTCCGCAAGCTCTGCACAGATTTCGTCGTATCTCTGTTCATCGAGCTTGTAATACTTCATGTAAAGGAGATAGGAAAGTCCGGTGAAGACGAACGGGATTAATGTCATCGCGAGAAGAAGGCCTAACTGCTGGCCGGGCTCGACCTGGGAGATGACGCCCGCAATCTTCGTGATCTTTTCGGCTTCGGTAAGCGTGCCCTTCGAAACCATGCTCTCGAAGTCGGAAATCTGGTTCGTGAGGCTCGTGACCCGCGTTAACACATAGGTGAGCGAGGTCAAGGCGACCACGAGCGCGCTCCCCATCTTCGTGATGAACGGGCGCATGGATGTGATGATCGCCTCATCGCGGAGGCCGGTCTTCAGTTCGTTATATTCGACCGTATTGATGATCGAAATCATCATGATGAGATAGAAGCCGTACTGGCCGAGGTTTGCAAACATATAGCCTGCGGTGAGGACCCAGAAGCCGAACATGTCCGCCGGCAGGAGAAGTCCTGCGATAATCTGCAGCGCATAGCCTGCGATCGCAATCAGCATCAGGATTCCGAGGAACTTCTTCCGGTTGAATTTCTTCGAAAGCACCGGGTAGAAGATCATGAGGAGCGCGGTAGCCGCCACGCCGATTGTGGAGAAAAGGGAATAGTAACCGCCTTCATAGCCGTAGCGGAAATAGACGAACGAGCTTCCGACACCGCCGGCGACGAGCGAGCCGCCGATCTGCTGGAAGAGGAAGATTAAGAACATCCACCGCAGCTGATCATTGCCGAGAATCGTTTTCGCGATCTTCTTAAAGCTGACCGGAGTAGCCGGTGTCGCCTGGTCGTCACGGTTTTCCCTGACGCCGAAGAGCGTGAAGAGCATGAAGAGCGGCGCGAGAACCGCGATTACCAATGCAATCCGTCCATATGCGATATTTGCGGAGCCGCCGATCGCATTTTCACCGGTCGTGAAGATCGGGATCAAGAGGCCTGCCAATGTGCCGCCGATTCCTGCAAACAGCGTCGTCCGGGAGGTGAAGAGGTCGCGCGTCGCGCCGTCCGTCGAAAGCGCCGGAATCATTCCCCAGTAGGAGATGTCATTCATCGTGTACGTGATACTGTACATAAAATAGATGACGCCGAAGAAGATGACGAAGTTCCAGCCGGTGAGATCCGTATTGAATGCAAGATAGATGACGACGCTCGTCGACAGGATGCCGGCCACGAGCCACGGCTTGAACTTGCCCCATTTCGTGCGGGTCCGTTCAATGATGTTTCCCATGATCGGGTCATTGAGCGCATCAAAGACGCGGGCACCGACCATGATGGCGGTAACTACGCCGAGCTGGGCATCCGTAAGCCCTTTCGTGTAGAGGATAAAGAGCAGGATGAAGTTCGTGAAAAGGTTATACATCATATCGCGGCCGACAGTGCCGAGCGGGTAGAACCAGAGGTTCCTTTTCTTGATTTTCGGATCATTGATCATGGCAAACTCCTTTATCAGGTTCATTCTTAAGATGTCAGAGCCTATGGAACGCTGCCGCAGGGATCCGGGACAGGCCGGTAGGGAGTCTGATCACTTGATGCCATCCTAACATAATATAGTGGAAAAATCTATATGAAAACAGAACACTTAGAGGTCGGGAAAAACGGAACCTGAGAGCCTGTTTTCTTACATGAAAAAAATACTTTCAAAGACATTAAAAAAGTGATTGACTTTTTAGACGCTTCCGATATAATTAGTCTCGTCTGCGTTTAGAATTGCTAAACTTTTGGTTTAGTAATCACGAACTTCATGAACAGGTTGTACGAAAAGGGGAATCAGCAGAGGGGACGGACGCGGCAAAAAGGGGTTAATATATGGAAATCGGACAGAAAATAAAGGAGCTGCGGATTCTGAAAGGGCTGACGCAGGAGGAACTGGCAGACCGGACAGAGCTTACGAAGGGGTTTATTTCGCAGCTGGAACGGGATCAGACCTCGCCGTCGATGGCGACTTTTTTTGATATTCTGCAGGCGCTGGGGACGACGCCGGAGGCATTCTTCGAAAAGACGGAGCCTGAGCAGGTCGTATTCGGAAAAGCCGACTTTTTCGAGAAGACGGACGAGGAACTGAAAAATACAGTCCAGTGGATCATTCCGAATGCCCAGAAGAATGAGATGGAACCGATCCTTCTCACGCTGGAAGCGGGCGGCTCGACTTATCCCGACACGCCGCATGAGGGCGAGGAGTTCGGTTATGTCCTGGCAGGCAATGTGACGATTCACCTCGGAAACCGCGCCTACCGCGCGAAGAAGGGTGATTCCTTCTATTACAAGTCGGATAAAACACATTTTATGACATCGAAAACCGGCGCGACGCTGATTTACGTCAGTGCGCCGCCGAGTTTCTAAAAGAACAGCGCGTTGAGCGGGGGCGGAGCAGATTCCGAAAACTCGCGCGCTCGAAAGGGGAAGGGTTATGAAAGAAAAAACGCTGATTACGCTGGAGCATATCTCTAAATCTTTTGACGGGGAGATGGTTTTAGACGATCTTTGCCTTGACATCCATGAAAACGAGTTCGTGACGCTTTTAGGCCCGTCCGGCTGCGGAAAAACGACGACGCTTAGGATTATCGGCGGCTTTGTGACTCCCGATAAAGGAAAGGTGCTTTTCGAAGGGAATGATATCACGAACCTTCCGCCGTACCAGCGTGAATTGAACACGGTTTTCCAGAAATACGCGCTCTTCCCGAATATGAGCATTGCCGAAAATATCGCTTTCGGCTTAAAAATCAAGAAAAAATCGAAAGAATATATCAATGATAAGATTAAATACGCGCTGAAGCTCGTCAACCTCGAAGGCTACGAGAACCGCCGCCCAGAGATTCTTTCCGGCGGACAGCAGCAGCGTATCGCGATCGCCCGCGCGATCGTCAATGAGCCGAAGGTCCTTCTTCTGGACGAACCGCTCGGCGCATTGGATTTAAAGCTCCGCCAGGACATGCAGTATGAGCTGATCCGCTTAAAGAACGAGCTTGGCATCACGTTCATCTATGTCACGCATGACCAGGAGGAAGCATTGACGATGTCTGATAAGATCGTCGTCATGAACCAGGGCTACATCCAGCAGATGGGCACTCCGGAGAAGATCTACAATGAGCCGGAGAACGCGTTTGTGGCAGACTTTGTCGGCGATTCGAATATCGTGGACGCCGTCTTTTTACGCGACGAACTCGTCGAAATTTTCGGCGCGAAATTCCCGTGTGTCGATAAAGGCTTCGGTAAAAACAAGCCGGTCGACGTCGTCATCCGTCCGGAGGATATCGATCTTTTAGAGCCGGGAAAAGGCTCTTTAGACGGTGTCGTCACGCACATCATTTTTAAGGGCGTCCATTATGAGATGGAGGTCCGCACGCCGGACGGCTTCGAGTGGCTCGTCCATTCGACGGACATGTTCCCGGTCGGAACGCCGGTCTCCATCCATGTCGACCCGTTCGACATCCAGATTATGAATAAACCGCAGTCTGAAGATGAGGAGGCTATCGGCGTTGAAGAATAAGAAACTTCTTTCATTGCCGTACCTGATCTGGATGATCGGCTTCACCGTGATTCCGTTAATCCTCATCCTCTGGTACGGATTTGTAGACAGTACAGGCGCTTTCACATGGGATAACATCCTCGCGATTTTCCGCTCTGAGCATTTAAAACCGCTCGGAATCTCGCTCGCGTTATCGGCAGCCAGCACGGTGCTCTGCCTTCTGATCGGTTATCCCCTGGCGCTGATTTTACGGAAAGCGCACATCAAAAAGAGCGGACTTATCATTTTTGTATTTATACTTCCGATGTGGATGAATTTCCTCCTCCGGACATATGCGTGGCTGAACCTTTTAGATGACGGCGGTCTGATTCTGAACATCGCGCAGGCGCTCGGCTTCCGGGGAAATATAGTCGGAACGAACGGCGCGATCCTTCTCGGCATGGTCTATAACTACCTGCCGTTTATGATTCTGCCGCTTCATAACTCGATTTCGGCTATCGATGACAATGTTCTGAACGCGGCCCGCGATCTCGGCGCGAACGAGACGCAGGTGAATACGCGCGTCATCCTTCCGTTAAGCGTTCCGGGAATCATTTCGGGCGTCACGATGGTTTTTGTCCCGTCGCTCACGACGTTTGTCATTTCGGACATTTTAGGCGGACGGAAGGTGCTCCTGATCGGCAATATCATTGAGCAGGAGTTCTCGACAGCCTCCAACTGGAATTTAGGTTCCGGCCTTTCGCTGATTCTGATGGTCTTTATCCTGATCAGCATGGCGATTCTGAACCGCTATGATAAGGAGGGCTCGACACTGGCATGAAGAAGCTTAAGAAATTTTTCGGCGCCGCCTATCTCGGCCTGATCTTTGTCTTTTTATATGCGCCGATCGTGACGCTCATCGTCTATTCCTTTAACAGCGGAAAAGGCCGCCAGTGGACCGGCTTCAGCTTCACCTGGTATGAGAAGCTGTTTAACTCCGCTTCAATCGGCAATGCAGTCGGCAATACGCTCTCGATCGCGCTCCTGTCCTCGATCATCGCGACGGTGATCGGCGTCATCTCCTGCATCGGCATTAACGCGTTAAAGAATAAGAGCCGCGCAGTCTATATGGCGATCAATAATATTCCGCTTTTGAACTCGGACCTCGTGACCGGCCTCTCTCTGATGCTTTTATTTATCGCGGTAGGCGTGACGTCCGGCTATCCGACGGTGCTGCTTGCACACATTACGTTTAATGTGCCGTACGTCATCCTGTCGGTCCTTCCGAGGCTCCGCCAGACGAATAAAAGCGCGTACGAAGCGGCGATCGACCTCGGCGCAAAGCCTGCGTACGCGTTCTACAAAGTAGTGATTCCGGAAATCATGCCGGGCATCATCTCAGGCTTCCTGATGGCGTTCACGATGTCCCTGGACGATTTTATCATCACTCATTTTACAAAAGGACCGGGAATCAATACGATTTCCACGCTGATCTATTCGGAAGTCCGTCGCGGCGTAAAGCCGGATATGAACGCGCTTTCGACGATTATGTTCCTTTCGGCAATCGTGCTGTTAGTGTTAAGCAATCTCGTGTCGAAGAAGCAGGTCGGAGAAGTGAAGGCGGCGGCAGGAGAGAAAAAATCGAAACAAGCTGTTTAAAAGTATAAAAACCGCAAGGGGAAGTGGCTTTTACATTATTTCCGCAAAATATGATTTTTTGAGGTGATTGGGATGAAAAAACGGATTTTGGCAGTCGTTTTGTGTGTGCTTCTCGCATCATTGGCAGTGGTGCCGGGATGCGGAAAAGAAGAAAAGAAAGTCCTGAAGGTTTACAACTGGGGCGAGTATATCGACGAGGATCTGATCGCGGAATTCGAGAAAGAGTACGGGATCGACGTGATCTATGACACCTTCGCGACGAATGAAGAGATGTACCCGCGCATTGAAGCGGACTCATCCCTCTATGACGTGATCTGCCCGTCAGAATATATGGTGGAAAAGATGATGAAGAACGGCCTTCTTCAGGAAATCGACCACACGAAGCTTTCCAATTGGAAGAATATCGGCGAATCATATCTGAAAATCCTGTCCGATTACATTGATCCGGATAACAAGTATCTCGTCCCGTACTGCTGGGGCACCGTCGGCATCCTTTACAATACGAAGCTCGTCGATGAAGAGGTGGACAGCTGGGGAATCCTGTGGGACGAAAAGTATGCGGGAAGCATCCTGATGCAGGACTCTGTCCGCGACGCGTTCATGGTGGCGCAGAAGTATCTCGGCTACAGCTTGAATGATACGGACCAGACGCATCTCGAGGAATGTGCGGAGCTTCTCCGGCAGCAGTATCCGTTAGTCAAATCGTATGTAATCGATGAAGTCCGCGATAAGATGATCGCCGGAAATACCGCGCTCGGCGTGATCTATTCCGGTGAATATCTCTACTGCCTCGAAATGAACGAGGACCTTGCGTATGCGCTTCCGAAGGAAGGGAGCAATGTCTGGTATGACGGCTGGGTCATCACGAAGAATTCGAAGAATGTGGAGGAAGCTTACCTTTGGATCGACTTCCTGCTCCGCGCGGAAAATGCGGCGAAGAACTTCGACTATATCACGTATCCGACACCGAATGTCGCAGCGCGCGAGTTCATTGATGAGGAGATTCTGAACGATCAGGCGGTCTTCCCGGAGGACGAACAGTTAAAGAACTGCGAAATGTATATTTACCTCGGACAGGAAGCGGAAAACCGTTATTACGAGCTTTGGAAGACCGTAAAGTAATCGGTCATCAAACGATAAAGACACATATGGAAAAGTGCTGAAAACCTTGTAAAATCAAGGGTTTCAGCACTTTTTTCCGCTTTCACAGTTTTAACACATTATTAACACAGATTGTTCGTTGGACATTCTGAAGCGTGAGTGCTAATATGCATTTTAGACAGTGAAAGCGACCTGTCCGGTCAACGTAACCGGGCACAACGGGGAGCCGACGCTGGACTAACTCTTATCATACTCCAGAAAAGGGAACACCGGCATCACACACCGGTGTTCTCTTTTCTTTATTTCAGTTACTTTTCAGCCCGTTCGGTTTGACAGTCTTCCCTTAAACCGCTATAATGTGATATGTTGTAAAAATTGGATTTTAGGGGTTTTGTGCCCCAAAACGACGCAAGAAGTCAGGAAAGGGAGAACCTGGAAAACACTTATTTGCGCCACAGAAAGGGAAGAATGAAAGATAGAAAGAAGGAGGCTTACTTATGATCAAGCGACTTTTAAAAAGCCTCAGAGAGTTTAAAAAACCGGCGTTCCTTACGATGTTCGTCATGGTGGGTGAAGTTCTGATGGAACTCCTTATTCCATATGTTATGGCGTCACTGATCGATGACGGCTTTGAGAAGGGCGATATGAAGGTTATCGTGATCTGCGGCGTCATCCTGCTCGGATGCGCGGTCGTCTCGCTGACGTTCGGCTGCCTCGGTTCGGTGTTCGGCGCAAAAGCGGCGACCGGATTTGCACGGAACCTGCGCGGAGACCTGTACCGGAAAGTGCAGCGGTTCTCATTTTCAAATATTGATAAGTTTTCCACATCGTCGGTCATCACACGGCTTACGACCGATGTGGCGCGCGTCCAGATGGCGTTCGGCATGTCGATCCGTATGGCGGTCCGTACGCCGATGATGCTGATTTTCTCGATCGTTCTGACCGCTTTGATCAGCTGGAAGATCGCATTGATCCTGCTCGCGATCGTACCGCTCGTCATCGGCCTGATGCTTTTAATCATGAAAGTAGTCATGCCGGTCTTTAAGCGGCTCTTTAAGCATATCGACCAGCTGAACAATAACGTCCAGGAGAACGTCCGCGGCATCCGTGTCGTGAAGGCGTTTGTCCGGAAAAAGTTTGAAGAGGAAAAGTTCAATGCGTCCTCTGAGGATATTTATCAGGATGCCTCGAAAGCGGAGAAGCTGATGGCGTGGAACATGCCGCTTGTCTCTGCCATCTATTACCTTAGCCTCGTGGCGATCGCTTTTGTCGGCACGATGTTTGTCGTTAAGGGCGAACCGGTCCCGGCGACGATTCTGAATCCGGACGGCGGCGTATTCACCGTCGGCCAGCTGAACTCTGTTTTTACCTACGGAATGCAGATCCTTTCGAGCTGCATGGGCTTCGGCATGATTTTTGTCATGCTGATGATGGCGCAGGAATCGATGCGCCGTATCGATGAAGTCCTCCGCGAAGAGCCGACGATTAAGAACCCGGAGAATCCGGTGATGTCTGTTCCGGACGGATCAGTTGTGTTTGACGATGTTGATTTCTCTTATGCGGGCGATATGAACAAGCTCTGCTTGATGGATGTGAACCTTTCGATTCCGGCGGGAGCTACCGTCGGCATTATCGGAGGCACCGGCTCCTCGAAATCGACGCTCATCCAGCTGATTCCGCGTCTTTATGACGTGACGGGCGGGCGCGTCCTCGTCGGCGGCACGGATGTGCGCGAGTATGACATGACGGCGCTTCGTGACGCGGTTTCCGTCGTCCTTCAGAAGAACACGCTGTTCCTCGGCACGATAAAGGAAAACCTCCGCTGGGGAAACCCGGATGCGACGGATGAAGAGATGGTCCATGCCTGCAGGCTTGCGGCAGCGGACAGCTTTATCATGGAATTCCCGAAGGGCTATGACACGATGATCGAACAGGGCGGCGCCAATGTTTCCGGCGGCCAGCGCCAGCGTCTCTGCATTGCCCGCGCGCTCTTAAAGAAACCGAAGATCCTGATCCTCGACGACTCGACCTCCGCGGTCGATACGGCGACGGATGCGATGATCCGGAAGTCGTTCCGCGAGGAAATCCCGGATGTCACGAAGATCATCATTGCGCAGCGTATTTCGTCTGTTATGGATGCGGATATGATCATCGTCCTCGATAACGGCCGCGTCAATGCAGTCGGCACGCACGAGGAACTGATACAGAATAACGCGATTTATCGCGAAGTTTTCGAATCACAGCAGAAGGGAGGAGAAAACGATGGCGAATAAACCGGATAAATTGATGGAAAATACAGCTCCGAAGCGGGAGCACCGCTATACCTCCCCAGAGCGTAATTCGCTCCGGCATCAGTCGATGAAGAAGGGACCGGGCGGTCCTGGCGGTCCGGGCGGACGCGGCATGCGGCTTCCGGGACAGAAGATGGACTTTAAGGTATTAGGACGCGTTCTTTCGTACCTCAAAGGCTATGTATGGCAGCTGATTCTCGTCGGCTTCGGCCTGGTCGGCTCAGCGCTCGTATCTGTCAATATCGCGACTTCTTTCGGTGATCTTTTCGATAGGGTAATCGGCCCGATGCTTGAAAAGGGCGCGTTTGACACGCCGCTGTTCTTAAACTTTTTAGTAAAGCTCGTAATCATTTTTGCGGCAGGCATCATCTGCTCCTTTATCACGAACTTTATGATGGTTCCGATTTCGCAGGGAATTATGCGCGACATCCGGAATGATATGTTCGCAAAGATGCAGGCGCTTCCGGTCCGGTATTTCGACTCGACCACGTTCGGCGATATCATGTCGCATTATACGAACGATATCGACACGCTGCGGCAGATGATCTCTCAGACGCTCCCGAATATGGTTTCGGCCGGCGTTTCAATCATTGTCACGTTCGTGACCATGCTGAACCAGTCGATCTGGCTTACGCTTTTCGTGATCGTCGTCATCCTTCTTATCACGAAGGTGACGGTCACGGTCGCGACGAAGTCCGGCCAGCATTTCGTCGAGCATCAGGAGAACTTAGGCGAGCTGAACGGCTTCGTCGAAGAAATGGTGGAGGGACAGCGTGTCATTAAGGTCTTTAACCACGAGCCTGATTCCATAAAGGAATTTGACGAGATTAACGAGGACCTTTTCAATGCGGCGCGGAAGGCGAACGGCCTCGTCGGCATGATGGGCCCGATCACGAATAACTTAGGACATATCCAGTACGTCCTGATCGCAGTTTTAGGCGCGGTTCTCGCCGGCATCGGCGTGCAGAACCTGTCGTTCTTCAATGCGGAAACCGGCACGTTCTTTGCGTTTGGCGCATTCACGCTCGGCACGGTTATCGCATTCCTGACATTGGCGAATAACTTTACACAGACTGTCAATAACATTGCGCAGCAGTCGAGCGCGGTAGTGAACGCAGTCGCAGGCGCAAAGCGTATCTTCAATCTGATGGACATGGAGCCGGAAGAAGACGAAGGAAAAGTAATCCTTGTCAATGTCGCGGAAAACGAAGACGGAACGCTGACCGAGTGCGAAGAGAAGACGGACAAGTGGGCATGGAAGGTGCCGCAGGAAGACGGAACCGAGAAACTCGTCCGGTTAAGGGGCGACGTCCGGATGAAGAATGTCGATTTCTCCTATGTGCCGGAGAAGCCGATCCTTCATGATATCACTTTATACGCGGAACCGGGCCAGAAGGTGGCGTTTGTCGGTTCGACCGGCGCCGGAAAGACGACGATCACGAACCTCATCAACCGCTTCTATGATATTCAGGACGGCGAGATCACCTATGACGGAATCCCGATCCGTGAGATTAATAAGAACGCACTTCGGCAGTCGCTCGGAATGGTGCTTCAGGATGTCAACCTGTTTACCGGCACGATCCGCGAGAATATCCGCTACGGCCGTCTCGACGCGGCGGACGAAGCAGTCGAAGAGGCTGCGAAGATCGCCAATGCGCATGACTTTATCACGCGTCTCCCGCAGGGTTATGACACGGTGATCGACGGCTCGGGCTCGAACCTTTCGCAGGGCCAGCGGCAGCTTATCTCGATCGCCCGTGCGGCGATTGCAGACCCGCCGGTGCTGATCCTCGATGAAGCGACTTCGTCGATCGATACGCGTACCGAAGCGATCGTCCAGCGCGGCATGGACGCATTGATGAAAGGCCGCACAGTCTTCGTCATCGCGCACCGCCTGTCGACCGTCCAGAACTCCGACGTCATCATGGTATTAGAGCACGGCGTCATTATCGAGCGCGGCACGCATGAACAGCTGATCGCGCAGGGCGGTAAATATTACCAGTTATATACCGGCGCATTTGAGTTGGAATAAACGGCTCAAAGTGAGGAAAACAGTCTGTCAGCAGTTTAGTGGACCGGCAGTGACCGGGAACGGGCAGGGACGAATCCCGAGCCCTCCGGCAGCGGTGATTTGCGAGGAGAAATATGGCGAAAATCCTGATCGCGGACGATGAACCGAAAATCCGGGAGCTCGTCCGTAAATATGCGGAATTTGAAGGTCATTCGGTAGAAGAGGCAGAGGATGGGGCGCAGGCCGTATCCCTCTGCTCCTGCGACGACTTTGACGTCGTGATCCTCGATGTCATGATGCCGGTCATGGACGGCTTCGCCGCACTCCGGCAGATCCGGAAGGCGAAGGACATCCCTGTCATCATGCTTTCGGCCCGCGGCGAGGAGTATGACCGCCTGAAAGGGTTCGAATTGGGCGTAGACGACTATGTGGTGAAGCCTTTTTCGGTCCGCGAGCTTATGATGCGTGTCAATGTAGTCGTAAAACGCCATGAGAGCGCGAAAAACGCCCGTTTTACCGACAATGCGACAGAACCCGGACAAATTCCCCACGAAATTTACACCTATAAAACGCTCTGTTTAGACCGCTCCAGCCGCACGCTGACGATTGACGGCGAGCCGCGCGAGCTGACGTTTAAGGAATATGAGCTTTTAACCTGCCTTTTGGACAATAAAGGACTCGCGCTGACGCGCGAGCAGCTCCTCTCGAAGGTCTGGGGCTATGATTACTACGGGGACGACCGCACATTGGACACCCATATCAAACTGTTACGGAATGCGATGGATCCGTACCGGGATCTTATAGTTACCATCAGAAACGTAGGGTACCGCTTTGACGACACGAAAGCATAAAATCGGAATCCGAGGCTCGGTTTTCCTCTGCCTTCTCGCATTTTCCGTCCTTCTCTTAGTCTTTCTGTGGATTCCGTTAGTGGCGTATCTCGGACAGATCTACCGGGCGACGAAGACGCAGGAAGCCTATGCGATGATGACGAGCATCGGCAATGAGCTGAAAAATGTGGAAACGCAGGGGAAACTGGACGTGGAACGTCTGGATGAGATTGCGGAAGAATATGATGCGCGGATCGTCATCGTGGACCAGAGCGGAATCCTTCTTTACTCCTCGTCCGTAGATTCTTCACCGATCCTGATTTGGGAGGAGGCGCCGAAATACTTCCGGGAAGCGCTCGAACAGGGCGGCGAATTATTACAGAACGTATTCGGCGACGCGCGGAAGTTCACCCCGTTTTCCTGGGAGGGGCTCGGATCGCCAAAGAAAAATAACCCGGAAAGCCTGATTTACACTAAAATTTTCACCGTAGAAAACCAGTATGTGATGGTCTTTTCAACGACGCTCCTGTCGCCTGTCGAAGCGACGGAAAAGACGGTGCGGCTTATTCTTCTGGCCGTGTCGCTTTTGATGATTCTCTTAGCCAGCATTATCGCGTCGATTATTTCCCGGCAGCTTTCCCGGCCGATCCAGAAGATGAGCGACAGCGCGATACGTCTCGCAAAATCCGATTATTCCGTCAAATTCCCGGAGAGCCGGATCCGCGAGCTTTCGACGCTTTCCGACACCTTGAACTACGCGACGGAGGAGCTTCAGAAGACCGACCGTCTCCAGATGGAGCTCGTCGCCAATGTAAGCCATGACCTCCGCACGCCGCTCACGATGATCAAAGGATACGCGGAAGTGATGCAGGATATCCCAGGCGAAAGCACACGTGAAAACCTGCAGGTGATCATTGATGAAACCGAGCGTCTGACCGGCCTCGTCAATGACCTGTTAGAGACGAGCCGCATGCAGGCAGGAATGATGGAGCTTCGGAAGACAGAGTATAATCTGACGGCCAGCATCCAAAGCGTGCTGGAGCGCTATAACAAGCTGATTGAAAAAGAAGGCTATACGATCGATTTCATTCCGGCCGGCGATATTTTCGTCGATGCCGATGAAGAAAAGATATTCCAGGTGATTTACAACCTGATCAATAATGCGTTAAATTATACGGGCGATGACCGGAAGGTGACGGTTTCCTGTACTCTCGGCGAAAAAGAGTTCGACGGAGAGAAGAAGCCGTGCGTAACGGTTGAGGTCCGCGATTCCGGTGCCGGCATCCTGCCAGAGGATCTGCCGCACGTCTGGGACCGGTATTACCGCAGCAATGAAACGCATAAACGCGCGAAAATCGGCTCCGGCATCGGACTTTCTATCGTCCGCGCCTGCATGGAGCTCCACCATGCGCTGTACGGCGTCGAGAGTCACGAGAACGAAGGAAGCGTTTTCTGGTTCTCATTGCCGGTTATTCAGAAAGAAAAAGGAAAGGCTTAAGATGCTCGGATACGGCGCCGTTTTTGAACGGATTGAAAAGAAATATCTGATGACGGAAGAGCAGTATCAGGGCTTTTTCGACCGGATGAAGGATCATATGGTTGCGAACAAGTACGGGGAGTATTCGCCGGCGAGCATCTATTTTGACTCCGACGATTTCGTGCTGGCGCGCCGGTCGATCGGCGGTCCGTATTTTAAAGAGAAGTTCCGGCTCCGGTCATACGGCGTTCCAAAGGAAGACGATCCTGTCTTTCTCGAAATCAAGCGGAAGGTCGACGGCGTCACCTACAAGCGGCGCGAAACCCTGCCGTACCGGGAGGCCATGCTTTACCTGAACGGGCAGCTTACGCCTAAGCCCTCATCCCAGATTTTCCGGGAGATTGACCGCTTCCTTTCGTTTTATCAGGTCAAACCGAAGATTTTGATCGCTTGTGAACGCCAGGCGTATGAGGGAATCGAAGACCCCGAATTCCGTCTGACGATCGATAAAGATATCCGGTCGCGGGAAACCGACCTCGATCTGGCCCACGGAACTTACGGGACGAAGCTGCTGCCCGACAACCATTATCTGATGGAATTAAAGATTCCCGGCGCAATGCCGCTATGGACCGCGGAAGCACTGAACGAACTGAAAATATATCCGAGAGGATTTTCAAAATACGGAAATGTTTATAAAGAAAAATTAACGGAGGATTCCCCCAAATGTTCAATTCTGTTTTAACAAACGCTTCATTCGACGTATGGAACTGCCTGTTCTGCATCCTGACGAGTATCGGCTGCGGGCTTGCGCTTTCGATTACTTTTATGAAAACAGATGAGCGTTATTCGAAAAATCTGGTGGCGGCGCTGATCATTATCCCGGCAGTTTCCACGGTCGTTATCATGGCCGTGAATAACAGCCTCGGTGTCGGCGTGGCGATCGCGGGCGCATTCGCGCTCGTCCGCTTCCGTTCCCAGCCCGGCAATGCGCGTGCGATGGCGACAGTCTTCTCATCCCTCGCGGCAGGTATTCTCTGCGGCACCGGTTTCCTTCTGTTTGCCGCCATGTTTACAGGCATTGTAGTCGTCATCCTGATCGTTTTAAAGATTACGAAGTTCTGCGGCGAAGATGAGCGGGAAAAGATTTTGAAGATCGATATTCCGGAGGACTTAAACTATGAGAATATCTTTGACGGAATCCTGAAGACCTATACTGCCCACTCGACGCTCGACAGCGTCCGGACGACGAACATGGGCAGCATGTTTGAACTGAAATATTCGATTTTCCTGAAAAAGGATGCGAATGTAAAGAAGATGCTGGACGAGATCCGCACCTTGAATGCGAACCTTCCGGTCCAGTGTGTGACGAAGAAATTCAGCAATGATGAGCTGTAAGCTTTATGCATTCAAAATGGATTGAAAAAACGAAAAAAGCAGATTTCCGCGCATGGGCTGAGGCGCTTTCCGTCTCTCCCCTGACCGCGCGGATGTTGAGGAACCGCGGCGCTGAAACGATCGAAGAAGCGCAGCGGTTCCTTTTCGGGTCTTTAGAGGACCTTTCGCCGCGCTCGCTGATGAAGGATCTGTCGAAAGCGGCGGAGCTTCTGCTCGCACTGAGAACTGATCTTTCGGCATCGGAGGGCGGTCAGGCAGTATCCGGTTCTGCCGGCATGGTCGGATATTCCTCCCCGCGGGTGATGATCGCATCTGACTATGATGACGACGGCATTTTCGCCGCCGAAATCCTTTCCGAAGGGCTGACCGCGGTCGGAATCCCGCACGTCATTAAGACGCCGGACCGGATGGCGGAAGGGTATGGCCTCAACCTCCGGATGATCGATGATGCGGCCGCGCTCGGCGTGTCGCTGATTCTGACGTGTGACAATGGCATTGCCGCGATGGAAGAGATCAAATATGCGAAATCGCGCGGGCTTACCGTCGTCGTGACGGATCACCATGAGCCGCAGTACGACAGTCTCCCGGCGGATGCGGTAGTGGACCCGAAGCAGAAGGACTGCCCGTATCCCTTTAAGGAGCTTTGCGGCGCAGGTGTCGCGTTCCGTCTGGTCGAGGAGATGTATGAGAAAGCCGGAATCCCGAAAGAAAAGGCGTATGACCTGTTAGAATATGTCGCGATTGCGACGATTGCGGATGTAGTCCCGCTTTCCGGAGAGAACCGGATTCTCGTCCGGGAAGGGATGGCGCGGCTTAAAAAGACAGAAAAGCCTTCGCTTCTCGCACTCATGGACGCGAGCGATATTAAGCCGGATGAGATGGACGCGTATCGGATCGGTTTCGTGATCTGCCCCTGCTTCAATGCGGTGAGCCGCGTGACCGGAAAGCCGGACATAGCGCAGGAGCTTCTCCGCGCGAAATCGTATGAAGAAGCGATGCCGGTCGCTGTCCGGATGCGTGAACTCAATGAGTCGCGGAAAGCGATGACGGAATCCGCCGTTCGCGCCGCAGAAGAGATGATCAAAGAAAAGCCGCCGGAAGGCCCGGTCTGGCTTCTTCCGATTCCCGGCGTCCTCGACACCGTCGTCGGAATCGTTGCAGGAAAGATAAAAGAAGAATATTACCACCCGGTCTTTGTGCTGACCGGCGGGGAAACCGGCGGTAACGGTGATAACGGCGGAAACGGCGGAACGGGTATCTGGAAAGCCTCCGGCCGCTCGATTCCGGGATATCATATGCAGAACGCGCTGATGGAGTGTAAGGACCTTCTTCTCAAATTCGGCGGTCACGCGATGGCGGCCGGACTGTCAGTAGAAGACCGGAATCTGCCGGCATTACGGCAGCGGCTGAACGAAAACTGTCAGCTGACACCGAAGGACCTCGTGCCGGTCTCCGAATTTGACGCGCGTGTTCCGCTTTCTGCCGTCAATGAAACGATCGTCGAGGAGATGAACCTTCTCGCGCCGTTCGGAACCGGAAATGCATCGCCGTCCTTCGTAGCGCCTCGCGTTTTAGTCAGCAGCCTTCGCGTCTTCGGAAAGAACCGGAATGTGCTGAAAATGTCGCTATGTGACGCGCCCACGGGGAGCGCGCCCACGGGGAGCGCAGGGAGTCCGTCCGCCGTCAGCTTCTGGACCGATGCTTATCAGCTTCCGTCAGACGGAATCCTGTTCGGCACGGAAACGATCGAAACGTTCCTCTCGTTTATCCGCACGGAATTCGGCGAAGAAGAGCTGGAAAAAGCGCTTTCCGGCCGGAAGAACGCGATCAGCATGGCTGTTTTATATGTTCCTGAGATCAATGAATATATGGGAAGACGGAGCATTCAGCTTCGGATTCTGGACTATTGCAGAATTTAAGAATAAATAGTATAATAAATCTTCGGTTTTTATCAGAAAGCGCACAAAAGCGCGACTGATTTTAATCGGGAATACAGATTTTTGAAAGGAGGAGCTTATGACGGATTATACGAACGAAAAAGACAGCAGCATTGATAAAGCGTGGGAACCGTCGCGTTCGGTTCCGGCCCTTTCAGAGAATCTGGTCGAAGAAGCGATCCGTTCAGAAATCTATTTCCCGAAGCCGAAGGATTTTACGCCGTCTGCGGAGCTTTATGACATGCTCGTGGAAGAGATCAAGCGCTATAACCCGGCGGCCGATTTACAGCGGGTGCGTAGTGCGTATGAGATGGCGCTCGCTTCGCATGAAGGGCAGAAACGCCGTTCCGGCGAAGAGTATATCAGCCATCCGCTCAATGTAGCATTGATTCTCGCGGAGATGGAACTCGATCTCGACAGTATTATTTCCGGCATTCTTCACGATGTAGTGGAGGATACGCCGTCCACGCTCGATGATATCGCGGCGAAGTTCGGGCAGGATGTCGCATTGATCGTCGACGGCGTTACGAAGGTGACGCGGATCGAATGGAGCGTCGAGAAGGTCGACGTCGAAGCAGAAAGCCTCCGGAAGATGTTCATGGCGATGGCGAAGGATATCCGCGTGATTTTAGTCAAGCTTGCGGACCGTCTTCATAACATGCGCACATATCAGTACTGGTCGCCCGAAACGCAGATCCGGAAAGCGAAGGAGACGATGGAAATCTTCTCGCCGGTTGCTTCCCGGCTCGGTATTTCGCGTATTAAAGTCGAGCTTGATGACCGTTCATTGGCGATCCTTCATCCGGAAATCTTCTCCGAGCTTTCGAAGCGGCTTTCGCTTACGCAGAATGAGCGCGAAGATCTGATTGAAGAGAAACAGCGTGAGATCGGCGAGCGGCTCGAAAAAGAGAATATCCATGCGGAGATCAGCGGCCGCGCGAAGCATCTTTTCTCGATTTACCGGAAAATGACGCAGCAGCATAAGACGCTGGATCAGATTTATGACCTGTTCGCGATCCGCATTATCGTCGACACCGTTATGGAGTGTTATGCGGTTTTAGGCGCGGTGCATGAGATGTACACGCCGCTCCCGGGCCGTTTTAAAGATTATATCGCCATGCCGAAGCCGAACCGTTACCAGTCGCTTCATACGACGGTAATGAGCAGCAAAGGCATTCCGTTTGAAATTCAGATCCGCACGTTTGAAATGCACCGCACGGCCGAATATGGTATCGCGGCGCATTGGAAATATAAGGAGCAGGGCTCGGTCGCAGCCGGCGGAAACGCGGACGAGGACAAGCTCGCATGGCTCCGCTCGATTATGGACTGGTCGACGGCGGACAGCCGCGAATTTGTCGACCTCGTAAAGGACGATTTTGACCTGTTCAGCGGCTATGTCTACTGCTTCACGCCGAACGGCGAGGTGAAAGCATTGCCGGCCGGGTCGAACCCGATCGATTTCGCGTACGCGGTCCATTCCGCGGTCGGAAACCGGATGGTCGGCGCGAAAGTAAACGGTTCCTTAGTCCCGATTGAATATGAGCTTCAGTCCGGCGACCGCGTGGAAATCGTGACGTCGCAGAACTCGCGCGGCCCGTCGATGGACTGGCTGAAGATCGTTAAGAGCTCACAGGCGCGGAATAAGATCAACCAGTGGTTTAAGGTTCAGAACAAAGAAGATAATACGAAGCGCGGCATCGATCTTTTCAATGCTTACTGTAAAGCGCATTCGATCGTGCCTTCGGATCTCACGAAGCCCGATTATGTCAATGCAGCGCTCGAAAAATACCATTATCCGGATTGGGAAAGCCTGATGGCGGCGGTCGGCCGCGGCGGCATGAAGGAAGGTCAGCTCGCGAATAAGCTTTTAGAAGAGCAGAAGCGCGAGAAACTCGCGAATCTTTCCGATGAGGAAATCCTTCAGTCGATCGAAGAGAAGGCGCGTGTCCGCGTCCGTTCGTATAACGGAAACGGCATCATGGTAAAGGGCCTTCAGGACCTTTCTGTCCACTTCTCGCGGTGCTGCAATCCGGTTCCGGGCGATGAAATTATTGGCTATATCACGAGAGGCCGCGGCATCTCGATCCACCGCACCGACTGTATGAATATCATTGCGATTCCGGACGAAGAGAAGGAGCGCCTGATGCCTGCGGACTGGAGCAGCAGCTCAGACCAGGTGAAGGGCCTCAAGTTCACGACGATGATCACAATTTTCTGCCAGAACCGTATCGGTATGTTCGCGGATGTTTCGCGGACGCTGACGGAGAACGGAATCGACATTCAGACGGCCGCCTCGAAGGTCGCAAAGAACGGCGTCGCGACGATTGAGCTTTCCTTCGATGTTTCGGATATCGAAGAAGTGAATAAGCTGATTACCAGGCTGCAGGCGATTCCGGGCGTGATGGACATCACGCGGAGCGCAGGCTGACAGAAAGCGCCGTGCCTTTTCGGAACGGCGCTCTTTTTGCGGGAGGAACTATGAAATACTTGCTCATCAATGTAGGACCGCTCAGCACGAACTGTTATCTTCTCTATGAGCCCGAAACCAAAGACGCGGTCATCGTCGATCCTGGATCGGAAGCGGAAAAAATAACAAATATTATCGAAGAAAACGGCTTAAAACCGAAAAAAATACTTTTGACGCACGGACATTTTGACCATATTCTGGCAGTTCCTGCATTAGTAAAACAGTATGATATTCCGGTTTTCTGCGGTGAAAATGAGGAGACGATGCTCGGAAACGCTGATCTCAATGTTTCGCGGCAGATGAACCGGACCATCGAGCTCACGCCGGACGGGACGTTTTCGGACGGCGAAGAAACGACAGTTTTAGGACGGAAAATGCGCGTTCTCTTTACGCCGGGGCATACAGAAGGCTCTGTCTGCTACTATTTCCCGGAGGACGGATGGCTCTTTTCCGGCGATACGCTTTTTAAAGGCACCTATGGCCGTACCGATTTCCCGACGGGCGATTTTTCAGAACTTGCCCGGTCGATCCGGGGAATACTCTTTTCGCTCCCGGCTGAAACGGTTGTTTTTCCGGGGCATATGGCCGAAACGACGATCGGGATTGAGCGGCAGCGGGGGATAATCTAGGAGCCGAGCGGCAGCGGATGGTGCTTTAAACTATTTCAGAAATTGTTACACTTTGGGGATTTGTTTTAGATGAAGTTTATTACCGATTCCACCCTTTTTGAATATGATATCCGGGGCCTTCTTATGGCGTTCTATCCGTGGCAGAAATTTGTGACGGAAAAGGATGCAGAAGACCCGGTTTCGTTTACCGTGATTTATGAGAATCTTCCAGACGGGCTTCCGCCGAAGGAAAATCTGGATCTTATCATTCCCTGCACGATGACGCTAACGGACGAAACGGCGGGCTTTCAGAAAACATGTACGGTTTCATTGGATTTTAACGACCGGAAGGCCGCAAAGACGTATCTTAAGCAGACGCTTTACGGGATGCTTTCGGAGGCGCAGGGAAAGACGCTCCCATGGGGAACGCTGACCGGCATCCGCCCGACGAAGATTGCGATGGCAATGCTGGAGGAGGGCGCGACGGATGACGAAATCCGCGCCCATATGAAAAATGACCTCCTCTGCTCGGAAGAGAAGACGGAGCTTAATATCGATATCGCGAAGCGGGAACGGGCGATTTTGAAGCGCATTGACACGGAAAACGGCTGGAGCCTCTATGTCGGCATCCCGTTCTGCCCGACGATCTGTCTTTACTGCTCGTTTTCTTCCTACCCGGTGCGGGCGTGGAAGAGCCGCGTGAAGGATTATCTAAAGGCATTGGCGAAGGAAATCGATTATGCGGCGGAGCATTTCCGCGACAAAAAGCTGACGTCGATCTATTTCGGCGGCGGCACGCCGACCTCGTTAGAGGCGGACGAACTTGACTTTTTATGCGGAAAGGTGGCTTCTTCCTTCGATCTTTCGAATGTCCTCGAGTGGACGGTGGAAGCCGGGCGCCCGGATTCCGTTACGCGTGAGAAACTTGAAGTTTTACGGAAGTATCCGGTCACGCGGATTTCGGTAAATCCGCAGACGATGCACCAGAAGACGCTCGACTTGATCGGACGGCGGCATACGGTCGACGACGTGCGGAATACGTTTATACTCGCACGTGAACTCGGCTTTGATGATATTAATATGGACCTGATCCTCGGACTCCCCGGCGAAACGGAGGCGGATGTTGAGGAGACGATGAAAGAGATCGTTTCGATGCGTCCTGACAATGTGACGATCCACTCGCTCGCGATCAAGCGCTCGTCGCGCCTGAACCTCTGTAAAGAGGCGTATGAATCGTATCGGATGGAAAACACGGACGGTCTTATGGCCATGTGCCGGCGGATGCTCCACGAAATCGGACTCGAGCCGTATTACCTCTACCGGCAGAAGAATATGGCTGGAAACCAGGAAAATACAGGCTATGCGCGCCCCGGAAAAGAGGGCGTTTATAATATGCTCATTATGGAGGAGGTCCAGACGATCGTCGCCTGCGGAGCAGGAGCGACGACGAAGCGCGTACAGAAGGACCTCATCACACGCGCAGACAATGTGAAGGAACCTGATCTCTATATTGCGGAGATTTCGGAAATGATCGAACGGAAGGAAAAGCTTTTTTCAGAATGAAAGTGACGGTTGTGCGACGGATAATATGTCTTCTTATGGCAGCAGTGATGCTGTCATTGTCCGCATGCTCGCAAGCGGAGTCCGGCAGTAAGGTGTCGGATGAATACACGAAGGGCAGCGATGAAAAGCTGAACACGGCAGAGGCATCGGAGACAGCTGACAGCGGCGAAGATGAAGATTTTACGCACGACACGGAAGAAGACCCTGAAGCGCACGAAACGGAAGGGACTTCCGCCGAAACCGGCGCAGAAGAAAATAATCCGACTGAAAACAACCCGACGGAAACTGACCCGACGGAAGAGGAAACCGAACCGGAAACGGAACCGGCGCCTGTGGAAGAGGATCCGAATCTCCGATATGAGTCGATCAATAAGATCGTTATCCGGACTGTGACGAATAAAGAACCGACTTTCGATGTGGTCCGGCCTACCAAAGAGGGGCAGCTCGGCGCATCCGTCATAAATAATGAATATGTACAGGCGACGTTCCGTTTCTGTCAGGAGGAAGAGGAACGCTATTATTCCGGAAAGATCAGGGTTCGCGGAAATACCTCCTATGGCCGCTATCCGTATAAGATCAAGCTGGATGAGAAGGCAGCGCTGATTCCGGGCTGCAGCTTTGAAACTGATGAATGGATTCTCGTGCGTTTTTTGACACTGGTCATGTATTTCGGCTATGCGGCAGGGGATCTTTGCGGCATGGAATTCAATATGCCGGCGGCACCGGTCGAACTTTGGATGAATGATGACGCTATCCCGAGAATCTATATTCTGGTGCCGGCAGTGTCGATAAAGAATTCGCAGGGCGTCGTAAAGAGTGACGGCATTATCTTTGAAAATGACCCGTATTATTGGAAACCGGGAACCGGTAAATATTTCCAGACGGCCCACCAGAGGGCTTATTTTGCCTATACGATTAAAAGCCCCGATGCGGATAAGGTTTCAGATGAAAAGATGAATGAACTGAAAACGCTGATGGACCGGATCGAGAACCTTGCGCGATATCAGGACACGTCGTATGTGAACCTGATTGACGTCGATGAATTTGCGCGATGGCTTCTCTGCCGCGACCTTGTAGGGAACTGTGACGGCGCCGGCGGAAATATGTACTTCTATCAGAATCCCGGCGAAAAGCTGGAAATCGGGCCTCTATGGGATTTTGATGGTGGTCTTCTCCCTTATGACGATTGGAGCGCCTCCCGAAACAATGCATGCTTCGTCTTTGGCCATCTCTTCGAGACGAAGCCGTTCCGTGATGCCTACATAGCCGCCTGGAAAGAGGTTTCCCAGACCTTCTACGCGGATTTTATGGAGAAGCTCGACCTCTTTATGGAGACGTATCGGAAGACTTATTCGGCGGACCGTGAAGAAGCACTGCCGAACGATCTATCCAATATTGCGGACCAGTATATCCTTATGAAATTCTGGTTCCAGATCCGCATTGCCTTTATCGACACGAAGCTCGGGCTTACAACGCTGGAGCAGAATCTCATTGACGTCTCGGACTATCAGACGTTCCATGGAGCCCATCAGTATGCGATCGACTCGGTCAGCACAAGCAATGGCGTGACGCGAATCAAAGGATGGGCGTTCGTCGGCGATAGCGGAAGCAACTCGAATGTCGTGCGCATCGGCGTTTATAAGGACGGAAAAGTCCGGCTGGGGATCGAGACTCAGCGGCTCGATATTCAGGAACTCTATTCATTGAACGGAAGCTGGGTCGGCTTCGAGGTGCTGGTGCCGGAGGAGTTCGGAACGCAGATCTGCATCGTCGACCTGCTCCACGAGCAACTGTTCATCGATTGATCTCCCTGCCGCAAACTTCAGATCTCTCCGTGATAGTATTTTTCGATAAACTCGAGAAGCGATGCGGCCACATGGGTGCTTTCCTGCATCTCGTGTTCCCAAAGACAGATTTCATCGCGGTACCTTCCATCAGCCTCCATCCGATATCCGTAATAGTCGCCGCAGCCGTTTTCGGCAAAGAACAGAAATTTTGAAATATCGGGGTAGGTATCGCTCCACACCTCCGTAAGCAGTTGATTGCTTTCAACGATTTTTTCGGCAGAAAATATAAGATATCCGTCTCCGTTCAATTCGGAAAGCAGGTTCTTTAATTCCGTTGGCAAAACGGATTTGAAATAGGCTTCAAGTTCTTTGATTGTTTGCTCGTCGGCAGGCAATTCGATTCCTCCGTACGGGCGTTCATTTTCATATTTTTTAACTGTTTCCAAGTACATATCAATATCCTATCGAATCAATAAAATTGAATATTTCTTTTGTAAACCGAGATTTTTAAGGTTACCCAAAATATAAGCGGATGCATAAAGACATCCGCTTACAGACGGGAGCGCTATTTTGCCTATGTGCTTTAGTTCCTTACTTCTTGGCTTT
>DCGM01000090.1 GCA_002315255.1 Lachnospiraceae bacterium UBA1778 | reverse complement strand
GGAACGGACGAAGAGGCTGCTTACCGGGTGACCAATGTCCGGATGGAAAACGGAAAATACGTCTATGATCTTTATATCAACGGCGAATTCCGCTTGTCGTCTTCCTTGTCGGTCCTCGGCCGGCATAACCTTCTCAATGCGGCGGCCGCCTTTGCAGTGGCGGACCGGTACGGCGCTGATTTAGAGAAAGCGGCGGAAGGGATGGCCGCCTTTAAGGGCTATCAGAAGCGGCTTGAACGGATCGAGCATAACGGCATCCTGATCATTGACGACACGTATAATGCGAGCCCGTCCTCGATGAAGGCAGGCCTCGACGTCCTGTGTGACTTGTCCTACGGCGACGGGACCGGAAAGAAGATTGCAGTGCTTGGCGACATGTTCGAGCTGGGCGACCAGACGAAGGGATTCCACTATTCGGTCGGCGAATATGCGGCCGGAAAGCTGTTTGACGTCCTCTTTACAGTCGGCGTCAATTCGGCGGAGATCGCCAGCGCGATGAAAGAGAACGGAAGCCGGATCGAAATGAAACAGTTTCCGAACCGCCAGGCGCTCACCCGGGAACTTAAGGAACGGCTCCGCCCCGGCGATATCGTCTATATAAAGGCGTCGCACGGAATGATGCTCGACGAAGTGACGGCAGCGCTTTTAAAGTGACGGCTGCGCTTTTGAAGTGACGGCAGCGCTTTTGAAGTGACAGAAGCAGGTTAAAACAAGGATTTTTTCTTAATGGATCAGATGATTTCAAAGGACACGGATAAACTGAATACTCCCGATAAGCGGAAGCTTGTTATCATTGCGGGGCCGACGGCGGTCGGAAAGTCGGCGGCGGCGATCGCATTGGCGAAGGAGATCGGCGGCGAGATCGTTTCGGCGGACTCGATGCAGGTCTACCGGCGGATGGACATCGGCTCAGCGAAAGTGACAGAAGAGGAGACGGAAGGGATTCCGCACCATCTGATCGACATCCTGGAGCCGCAGGAGGAGTTCAATGTGACACTCTTCCAGAAGCTCGCGAAAGAAGCGATGGAAGGCATCTATTCGCGCGGGCATGTGCCGATCATTACAGGCGGCACAGGCTTTTATATCCAGTCGGTCCTCTATGATATCGATTTTACGGAGAACGGCGACGATAAGGGCTACCGCCATGAGCTCGAACAGCTCGCGGCGACGGAAGGACCGGAAGCGCTCTCCGAAATGCTACGTGAGATTGATCCCGAATCTGCGGAGCGGATTCACGAAAATAATGTTCGGCGCGTTATCCGCGCATTGGAATTCTACCGGGAGACCGGCGGAAAGATTTCGACGCATAATGAAAACGAGCGCGCGAAGGAAAGCCCGTACGACTTCCGCTATTTCGTCCTGACAATGGACCGCGCGCATCTCTACGAACGGATCGGACTTCGCGTTGATAAGATGATGGAGGCCGGCCTGTTAGATGAAGTAAAGCGGCTTTCCGAGGAAGGCTGCCGGCCGGAGATGGTCTCGATGCAGGGGCTTGGCTATAAGCAGCTTCTGTCTTATCTGAACGGCCATGAAACGCTGGAGGAAGCTGTCGAACGGATCAAGCAGGAAACCCGCCATTTCGCGAAGCGCCAGCTGACCTGGTTTAAACGCGAACGAGGCGTTATCTATATCGATGTAGAAAAGGAGAATGTACAGGATGTACTCCGAAATGGGTTTAAGTGAGAAAGTGATCGCGCTCGGAAAAGAGGCGGAGCAGGAGCTGAAGGCCCGCTTCGAATCGATTGACGAGACAGCAGAATATAATGCGATGAAGGTCCTTCATGCGATGCAGAAGAACCGCGTTTCGGAGGCCTGCTTCGCGGCGACGACCGGCTATGGCTACAATGACCTCGGCCGCGAGACGCTGGAGCGCGTCTACGCGGACGTTTTCCATACCGAAGCCGCGCTCGTCCGGATCCAGATCACCTGCGGCACGCATGCGCTCGCGATCGCATTGTCGGCGATGGTGCGCCCGGGCGACGAAATCCTTTCGCCGGTCGGAAAAGTATACGACACGTTAGAGGAAGTTATCGGCATCCGTGATTCTGTCGGCTCTTTAAAAGAGTGGGGAGTCACCTATAACCAGGTGGAGCTTCTGCCGGACGGCTCGTTTGACTACGAAGGAATCCGGAAGGCTATCCATGAGAACACGCGGCTCATTGAGATCCAGCGGTCGAAAGGGTATCTCACCCGGAAAACGTTTTCTCCGCAGGAAATCGGCGAACTGATCGCCTTTATCAAAGGAATCAAGCCGGATGTCATCTGCATGGTCGACAACTGCTACGGCGAGTTTGTCGAGAAGGTGGAACCGTCCGATTTCGGCGCCGATATGGTAGTCGGCTCGCTCATTAAGAATCCGGGCGGCGGACTCGCGCCGATCGGCGGATATATCTGCGGAACGAAGGCGTGCATTGAAGCATGCGCATACCGGCTTTCCGCCCCAGGACTCGGGCAGGAGGTAGGCGCGAATTTAGGCATTTTGCCGAGCTTCTACCAGGGACTGTTTCTTTCCCCGACTGTAACCGCATCGGCCGTAAAAACGGCCATTTTCGCAGCCAGAATCTATGAAAAGCTCGGCTTCCGGGTTTTGCCGGACAGCCGGGAGCCCCGATACGACGTCATTCAGGCTGTCACGCTCGGTTCGCCGGAGGCCCTGTGCGCCTTCTGCAAAGGAATCCAGTCTGCCGCGCCGGTTGATTCGTTCGTTACGCCGGAGCCGTGGGACATGCCGGGCTACGACGCGCCGGTCATCATGGCTGCCGGAACCTTCGTTTCAGGTTCTTCCATTGAGCTCTCCGCGGACGGCCCGTTAAAGCCGCCGTACAATGCGTATTTCCAGGGCGGTCTGACCTGGCCGCACGGAAAATTCGGCATCTTAAAATCGGTCCAGGCGCTTCTCGACGCCGGAGTGATTACCCTTTAACCGATGCCGGCTCCGTCCGAATCTGATTTTGACACTCAGGTCAACTTATGATATAATCCTATTTTAATGGGGTGAAAGTTCCATTTCGCAAAAACCGGCTGAAAAAGCCGCCATCCGCGTCCTGCCGTTCGGGATATAAGAAAGAAAGCAGGCGTAATATGAGTGAGTTTATGGAACAGGTTCCGGAAGCGCTCCGGCCGTATGAAAAATGCTTACGGTACGGAGTTGAAACGCTGTCGGACGAAGAACTTCTCGCCGTCCTTCTGCGGACCGGCACGAAAGAAAACAATGTGATGGAGCTTGCGAAAAAGGTGCTGGACCTTTGCGGAGGCTCCCTTTTCGGACTTTATCATCTGAATCCGAAAGAGCTTCGGTCTCTTCCCGGAATCGGGAAGATCCGGGCGATTCAGATCCAATGCCTCGCGGCGCTCGCCGAGCGCACCGCAAAGAGCGGCCGGGCATTCCGTCCGGACTTTTCCTCCCCTGCGAAGATTGCCGGGTATTATATGGAGGAGCTCCGGACAGAGACGCGCGAAATCCTGAAGGCGCTCTTTCTCGACACGAAATGCCGGCTGATTTCAGAAATGGTCATGTCGCGCGGCTCGGTCAACGCATCGATCGTGCCGGTACGGGAAATCTTCGCGGAAGCATTGGCAAAAGATGCAGTAAATCTGATCCTCTTACATAACCATCCGAGCGGCGATGCGTCGCCTTCGGAGGAAGATATCGTGGTGACCCGTCAGATCGGCGCCGCCGGAAATCTGATCGGCGTCAAGCTTCAGGACCATATCGTCATCGGGGACCGGACATTTTTCAGTATGCGCGAAAAAGGAATGATTGTATGAACTTTTTTCAGAACATCGGAAAATTTATTAAAGAGAAAATCTTATCGCGGCTGACCAGCCTCATTATGCTGGTCATAGTCTCGGTAATCTGTCTCGCGCTCCTTCTTGTACAGTATTTTAAGCGCGCAGATGCTGTTTCGCCGCTTCAGGTGATCGGGGCGGTCGTCGTCCCGTTCCAGACCGGCGTGAACGAGGTCGGAAAGTTCCTCTTTACGAATGAGCAGGAGCGGCTTTCGCTTTCGGAAGCGCAGGAAAAGATTGCAGAACTCGAAAAAGAGAATAATGAGCTTAAGCTTCGGAATAACGATCTTCTTTCGCTGGAAGGAGAGAATGACGAGCTCCGCAAGCTGCTCGAAGCGAAGGAGCGGCTCGGCGATTATGCGAGCGTCCAGGCGCAGATTATCGGCAATGACGGCGTGAATACTTTTGAGCGCTTCACGATCGACAAAGGCTCTGCGGACGGCATCAAAATCAATATGAACGTCGTCAACGGCGACGGTCTCATCGGCATTGTCACGCAGGTCGGGATTAATTATGCGATTGTGGAGACAATCATTGAGGACGGGATGAATGTCAGCGCCATGACGCGGAACGGGAACCTGAACTGCATCGCGGCGGGCTCCTTTAAGACCTCGCGCACCAATGAGCTGAAACTGACGAACATTGCAGCGGATTCGGCGATCAAGCCGGATATGATGCTTGTAACTTCATATATTTCCGACCGGTTCCTGCCGAACCTGAAGATCGGTTATGTCAAAACAGTCCAGGTAGAAGCGGACGGGCTTACCGGAAGCGGAACGATTACGACTGCGGTCGATTTTACGCGGCTGAACCATGTGCTTGTCATCACGACGTTAAAGGAGGAGCTTGAATGATTAAGTTCAAACGCTTTGCCGTCGTATTGATGATGACGCTCGTTAATTTTATGCTTCAGTTTATCCTTCTGCCGAAGATCCCGTATCTTCTGGCAGTGCCGAACCTTATGCTTGCGGAGACGGTTTCGGTCGGCTTCCTTTACGGAAAAGCGATCGGCCTGGCGACCGGTGTGGTCTGCGGTCTTCTGACGGACATCCTCGGAATCGGAAATCCGGGCTTCTATACATTGGCGTATGCCTGGATCGGTTTCGGAAACGGCTTCCTTTCTGAACGTATGGAGTCGGAAGTCCTTTATGTCCTGTTTGTTTTGATCTTACTGAATGAGATTCTTCTGCATATTTATGTGCTGCTGTTCTCGTTCTTGATCGGGAAGCATTTTTCCCTCGGTTCTTATCTTCCGGCGGTTTTCTTACCGGAACTGTTTTTGACGATAGTCAGCTTCGTCCCGGTTTACGGCATCCTGATCTTTATCAGCAAGCGCTGGAACCTACGGGTAAATAAAGGAGAAGTGAAGATTGTTTAAAGGCAACTGGGAGCTTATCAAAAAGAAATTAAAAGCTCTTCTCAAAAACCGTCTTTTAGTGTTAGGGCTCCTTATGGGAGTCCTGCTTTTCATTGTCATTATCCGGCTTTTCCAGCTTCAGATCGTGCGTGGACAGGACTATTATGACGATTATGTCAGCACGACGAAGAAAGAAGTCAGTATTTCTGCGATCCGCGGTAACATTTACGACCGGAACGGCGTCCTTTTAGCCGGAAACAAAGCTGTTTACAATGTCACCTTGACGGACTGGAACTACTACACAAAGAGTGACGGCCAGTTCAATGAGATGCTGTTAAAACTCGTGAACCTGCTCGAAAAATACGGGATCACGATGCGGAAGCTTCTCCCGGTGACGGTCGACGAAACAGATCATTTTGTGTACGATGGGACGGAAACGAAGATCCGTCAGCTGATCCGCGACGTCTACGGAAAAAGCACGATCGCGGAACTTGCAGAAGAGGGGATTGACGCCTATTCGTATGACGCGGACACGGTCATGGCGAAGCTGAAATCGATCTATAACTTTACGAGCAAATGGGCGGGCGCCGCTGACGTTTCCAATGCTGACGCATTAAAAATCTGCAACATGCGTTATCTCGTCGCACAGACCTCTTATACCCGCTATATTTCTACTGTTATCGCGACTGATGTGAGCGAGGAGGTCCAGGCGGCTGTTCTCGAAAGCCAGAAGGAGCTTATGGGCGTGAACGTCGAAGAATCGTATGTCCGCGTCTATTATGACAGCGAAGTCTTCTCCGGTATTTTAGGCTATGTCGGCTCGATCACGCAGGAGGAGATCGAAGAGCTCAATGCGCAGGGCGGAAACTATATCGCCGGCGATATCATTGGAAAAGAAGGCATCGAAAGCGCGTACGAGAGCTATCTTCAGGGCGAAAAAGGCACGAAGATCATCTATGTAAACAATACCGGTATGATCCTTTCCGAAGAAATCACGGAGGAGCCGAAGCGCGGACAGGACATCTATCTCTCGATCGACCATGATACGATGGTCGCAGCTTATAATGTAATTGAGCAGCAGCTCTCCGGTGTTATCGTGAAGCACCTTTACGCCGGGACGGATTACGACCCGGTCGCCGCTTCCCAGAAGAGTGAATACCTCCTTCCGATCCGTGACGTCTATTTCCAGATGATCAATAACAATATCCTTTCTTTCCGCGATTTTGGGCTGGACAGTGCGTCTAAAACGGAGAAGGAGATGGACCGGAAGATGAAGGCGCGGAAGGAAGAAGTGACGCGCATTCTTTCAAACTATCTGAAAAAGCGGTATTCGACGCCGCTTTCAAGTGAAACCGAGTATATTCAGGCGTATATCCAGTATCTCTATTCCTATATGACCTCGAAGAATTATCTGCAGAAGTCGTTGATCGACACGACGGATGCCACCTATAAAGCGTGGCGCGCGGGCGAGATTTCCTTCCCGGATATCCTGTTCCATGCGCTCGAAGAGGGCTGGGTAGACACCTCTGTCCTCGGCGAAAATGAACGTTACAATACGGTTTCCGACTGCTATGAGGCATTTGTGGAGCTTCTGATCAAGCACCTCTCTGTACAGTACGGCGACTTTGACAAGCTCGTGTACGACGAGCTCATCCATCGCGACATCATCACAGGTTGCGAAGTCGGTATCGCGCTCTTTGAGCAGGGCGTTCTGAAGCCCGATCAGACTGCCTATGAAAAGCTGAACTACGGCGATGCGGACACCGCGTTCTCGTTCTTCGAGGCGAAGATCATCTCGATGGAACTGACGCCGGCGCAGATCGCATTGGACCCGTGCTCCGCAGGACTCGTGTTAACAGATCCGAATACCGGAGAGCTCTTAGCCGTCGTTTCCTATCCGGGGTATGACGCGAACCGTATCAATGACTCGACCTACTATAATTCCCTTCTGAATGACCTTTCGAGTCCGCTTTACAGCCGTGCGACGCAGTCCAAACTGGCACCGGGTTCAACATTTAAGATGATTACGACGACCGCCGCGATCGAAGGCGGCTACTACAGTCCGGACGATCTTATCACCTGCGACGGCATTTTCCCGTATCTCGACCATCCGCGCTGCTGGATCTATCGTCTGCAGGGCGGCACGCACGGGGATCTCGATTTCGTCCATGCGCTCGGCCAGTCCTGTAACTGCTTCTTCTATTCCTGCGGTTATAAGATGAGCTTGAATGCGAAAGGCGTCTATAATCCGACGATCGGCATCAATGTTCTGAACCAGTATGCGGCGCTTTACGGCTTCGGCACGGCGACCGGCATTGAGGTAGAGGAAAACGTGTCCTCGCTTACGACCGAGCTTCCGGTCACCTCCGCCATCGGTCAGGGTACGTTCGCTTTTACGACGATCTCTGTCGCGCGCTATGTTACGGCGCTCGCATCAGAAGGAAACCTGTATGAGTTCAAGCTTTTGAACCATATCGAAGATTCTTCAGGGGAGACGGTGCTTCCGTATACGCCGGTTATTAAGAATCATATTGAACTCCAGCAGGCGACATGGGACCGGATTCATGAAGGCATGTATACCGTTATTCATGAGGGCGGCTCCCGTTCCGGTGACTTCGTCGGACTCCGTTACGATTATGCGGCAAAATCCGGCTCCGCACAGGAAAACAAACTCCGTCCGGAGCACGGCTGGTATGTATCCTACGGTCCGTATAAGAACCCGAATTACGCGATGGCGGTTCAGATTCCGAACGGCTATTCCGCCGGTAATGCGGCCCTCGTTTCCGAGGCATTGTATCAGTTTTTGGAAGGAAATATCTCACTGGAAGAGATTTTAGAGAACTCCGCGTCTACCGGTGAAATCATTGATAATCCGGACTAAACCCGGACAAAACCCGGACAAAATCCGAACTAAACCCGCACAAATAAGGAGCATGATATGGGAATGCTGATCGGTATCACCTCCGCAAAAGGAGGAATCGGAAAAAGCACAATGACGGTCAACCTGGCCTGTGCGCTTGCGCATGAAGGGAAAAAGGTGGTGGCGGTCGATCTTTGCATGCGGACCGGAGCGCTTTCGGTCCTTTTCGGGATGGAGAACCGCGGCGCCTACTCGCTCCTCGACGTGCTGGAGGGCAATGTGAAGCTGATTCCGTCGCTGATCCGCGTGGATGAATTCGGCGGCCTTTTCCTGCTGCAGTCGTCCGCCTATCAGGAATTTCCGCCGGAGCTTTCCGAGCGCCTTTTGAAGCTTTTAAACGCATTTAAGCGTGAATTTGATTATGTTGTAGTCGATTATCGGATGGAGGAATCGTCCGTCGCATCGGTCATCAGCCTGGCGGCAGACCGCGTCCTCTATGTCTGCGGATGCGATTCGCTTTCTGTCCGGAACACGAAGAAAGCAGCCCAGCTCCTCAATGAGGAGACGAAAGCGAAGACATACACGCTGTTAAACCGGGTGCAGGTCGGGCTCGTGAAGAGCGCGGAAATGCAGGCCCTGGAATATTCTGTCAATGAAATCGGCCTCTCGTTAGTCGGCGTCCTTCCGGAGGACCGCGAGCTTCTCCTTCAGACCGAAACCCATAAGCCGATCTATAGCAACCATTCACTTGCGGCGGACATTTTCATCCGAATCGCAAAACGCCTTCAGGGCACGAGAATCCCCGTTTCGTTACGGGATGACAGGAGTGAGTAAATGCTTGGATATGTCCGAGAAAACCGGATAAATGTTCGTAACGTAGACTGGTTGCTGGTCTTATGCACGCTTGTATTAAGCATCTTCGGGGTTTTTGTCGTCCATTCCGCGACAGCCGGAGAAACGACCTCGTCGCTGGTTTCTGTTACCGGAAAACAGCTGATCGGTGTTGTCGCAGGTCTGATCGTCATGGCCATCCTGACCTTGATCGATTACCATATGCTGGTGAAGTATTCCTGGGTGCTTTATGCGATTGCATTGGTCGGCCTTATTTACGTCAAGTGGTTCGCACCTGCGATCTACGGCGCTCACCGCTGGATCTATTTCCCGTTCTTAGGTACGATTCAGCCGTCTGAATTTGCGAAGCCCGCATTGATCGTCTTTTTAGCGCTCATCGTTTATCGGCGCCAGATGAAGGAAGATATCAGTAAAATAAAATCGCTGTTGATCTTCTTCACAGCTGCGGCGCCGGTGGTTGTTCTCACGCTGATCGAACCCGACCTTTCCACGACGATCGTTATGGGCCTTATTGTCCTTTCCATTCTGTTCATCGCAGGGATCAACTATAAATGGATCGTCGGCGCGCTCATTGTGCTGGTTCCGCTGATCCTGTTTTTTATTTTTATGGTTTATCAGGACGGACAGCCGATTTTAAACGCAGTCTTCCGTGAGCATCAGGTTTTGCGTATCAATGCCTATTTCTTCCCGGAGGATTATCCGGCGCAGGTCTATCAGCAGAACTTTTCTGTTATGGCGATCGGCTCCGGCGGCTTCTGGGGGAAGGGGCTTAACAATGCTTCTCTCGACTCGGTAAAGAACGGCAATTTCTTATCGGAGGAGTCCTGTGACTTCGTCTTTGCAGTAATCGGCGAGGAGGCCGGCTTCTTCGGCTGCATGTTGATTCTTTTGGGCTATTCTCTGATTGTTGTGGAATGCTTCCGTATAGCATTCCGGTGTAAGGATACGGTAGGGAAGGTCATTGCCGGCGCCTGCGGCGCCTCAATCGGCTTCCAAAGTTTAATCAATATCGGCGTTTCGACGCTTCTGATTCCGAATACCGGAATTCCGCTGCCGTTCCTGTCGGCCGGCATGAGCTCGCTTCTCAGTACGTTTATTCTGATCGGGCTCGCCCTGTCAGTCGGCATGTACGGAAGACTTCAAAGGAGGGTTCTTTTCCGATGAAGCAGTTTTTAAATGAAGGCGACAGACGGCTTTGCAAAAAAGATGTCAGACGTTTTTTAATGACAGGGTTCAGAATCTTTTCTGCAGCTGTTTTGTGCCTTTCCTGTATCGTTTTCAGCGGCTGCGCGGACACGGAGCCGAAGTACAGCTATTATCGTTCGATGGTTCTGGAGAAGCTTTATGAGCAGGATACGCTCGATGTGCGGCTTCCCGGAATGACCGAAGGACTCTGCCTTCCGACAGACGACACCGGATTTGATGCGGCATTTCTTTCGGCGAAAAATGCCGCGCTTTTTAATGATACCGATCTCACGGTCCTTTATTCGAAAAAGATGACGGAGCGGCTTTATCCTGCCTCGATGACGAAGTGTATGACCGCATTACTTGCGATCGAGCATTTCGACGACCTCGACACCGAAGTCACCGTGACAGAAGAGGCTTTCGCCGACATTACGGACCATTCGTCCCTCGCCGGAATTCAGGCGGGAGACACGCTCACAGTCCGCGACCTTCTGTACGCGCTTCTCGTTCCTTCCGGCAATGAAGCTGCGAACGTCCTCGCGATCGCCGTATCAGGCAGCTCTTCGGCATTTGTCGGCGAAATGAATGCGCGCGCGAAAGCATTGGGAATGTTTAACACGCATTATGCGAACCCGCACGGGCTTCATGATGCGAAGCACTATACGACAGCCTACGACCTTTACCTTCTGATGCATGAATGCTTAAAATACGAGGAGTTTACCGTTCCTGCCACCACCGCCAATGTGACGGTTTACGGGACGCGGAACGGCGAAGCTGTCTCCTACGATTTTACATCGGGCAATTCTTATATCCGCGGCTATACCGTCCTTCCGGACGGGCTTCGGATCACGGCTGCAAAGACCGGCTATACCGTAAATGCGGGGCGCTGCCTCGTGATGGCGGTCCGCGGAAAAGACAAAAAAACATACATCGGCATTGTGGCCGGCATATCCACCTATGACCTTCTTTATGAAGAGATGAACCAGCTGATGGAACTCTGCACGGAAGAGGAAAACTGAGGTTTTCTACTGAAAAGGAATGACAGAGCTCTGAACTGAACAGGAACGGCAGTAATCTGAACTGAAAAGGAATAATGGAACAGAAAAGAACTCAAAAAGGCGCGGAGATTATCCGCCTGAATCATTCGATTCCCGTCACGCCGCTGACGGTCTTTTGTGCTGCCGTTCTTCTTTATTTTATCATTCAGATCATTATTCTTTGCGTCCGATCGCCGCTCGAAACCTATTCGGTCGGCGCCGCCGTTTCCGACAATGTAAGCGGCGAGTATCGGGGCATTGTTATCCGCGACGAGTTCGTGGTCCAAGCGGAAGAGAAGGGATATGTCACTTTTTTTGCAGTCGCAAACGAGTATCGGAAAGGCAATTCGGTTCTCGCGACGATTGACCCGTACGGAGAGATCGTTTCGAAACTTTATGAGACCGTCAACGGAAACATGAACCTTCTTTCCAACGCCTCTCTATTAACGATCCGAAAGGCAATCCGCGAAGGCTCCGGCGGGATGGATCTGATCAGCTTTTCCGGCGCGTATTCCTTAAAAACGTCTGTCCAGTCCACGATTCTTGAATGCCTGATCAATGAAAACAATGCCGAGATTCAGAAGGCGCTCGCGGAGATCTATTTTTCAGAAGTCCGCAGCAGTTCGACCGGCTATTTTGAAAACTGGCAGGACGGGTTCGAGGGATTGACGGAGGCGGAGGTCACTTCTGAAATACTCCTGACCGGCAAAGATAACAAGGTCTTCCGAAACAGCGGAGACGCGGTAGAAACCGGGGATTTTCTCTTTAAGGTTTTTCCGGGTAATTCGTTTAAGCTCTGTTTTCTTTTAGAGGAATCGGAAGCTGAACGGTTAAAAGACCGGACGAAGCTTACGATTGAAGCGGAAAACGGGATCACCTGCACCGGAAGTTTTTCGATTTCGACGACAGCTGACGGGAAGCCGATGGGAATCCTTTCATTCCGAAGCTACGGCGGGAATTTCAACTGCCGCTTCCTGTCTTTCAAGCTTCTCGACCAGAAGACGACCGGCTTTAAGATTCCGGAATCCGCGCTCATATCGAAAGAGTTTTATGTCGTAGAGAAGCGCTTTATCACTTCCGGCGGCTCCTCGAACACGAAGGGCGTCCTCGTCGAGAAGGACGGGCTTGCGGTCTTTATCCCGTGCACCGTTTACGAATACGGCTCCGGCGACAACTTTGTCATTGGCGAAGATTCCGCCTATCTTTTCAGCTCCGAAATCAGCGCCGGCATGACAATAATCGCGCCGACAGCCGCAGAAGGAGAGGAGAACCTTTCAAAAACGATGGTGATCGGCCCGGTCACCACAGTCGAAGGCGTCTATCAGATCAATAAAGGGTATTGCGTCTTTAAGCCGATCGTCCGGCTGAAGAATTCGCTCGAATCGTCCTATGTGATGATTTCTGCCAATGTCCGCTCCGGACTCCAGGCGTATGACCGGATCGTCTTAAATGCCGAGGGCGTAAAAGAAAACGAGCTGATTTTTGAATAGAGGAGATGACGGCTTTCATGAGTCTTCAGGAAAATTATTACAATGTACAGGCACGGATTCTCGCCGCCTGCGAGCGCGCCGGTCGTGATCCCGAAAGCGTCACGCTGATTGCGGTTTCAAAGACGAAGCCGGTCGGGATGATTGAAGAACTGGCAGGATTCGGCCAGTGCGAGTTCGGCGAAAACCATGTGCAGGAAATCGTCGAAAAAACGGCGGCATTTCCGGACGTCCGTTATCATATGATCGGACATCTCCAGCGGAACAAGGTGAAGCAGGTGGTCGGGCGCGTCGTGCTGATCCACTCGGTCGACTCCTTGCGCCTCGCGGAGGAGATCTCAAAAGAGTCCCAGAAGAGGGGCATTGTCACGGATATACTTGTAGAGGTGAACGTCGGAAACGAGGAGAGCAAATACGGCTTTTCCTTTGAAGAAACGGAGCGCGCTGTTTCGGAAATCCGAAAGCTCTCGGGCGTTTCAGTCCGAGGACTCATGTGTGTGGCACCATATGTAGCGGTTCCGGAAGAAAATCGCCCACTTTTTCACAAAATGAAGCAATTATTAGTTGACATATCGTCTAAATATATGGATAATAGTACAGTGAATATTCTGTCAATGGGCATGACGAACGATTTTGAAACCGCTATCGAAGAAGGCGCGACTCATGTCCGAATTGGGACTGCGCTGTTTGGCGCACGCGAATATAACGTAGGGAGATAATAACATGGGAATTGGAAACGGCCTCTTTAAGAACATCCGCTCGGTCAAAGAAGACGACTACGATGATGATGATCTTTATGATGATGAGGAATTAGACGACGATTACGACGATGATGAAGATGATTCGCCGAAGAAGAATGCAAAACCGAAAAAGTCGCTGTTTGGCCGCAGACATGACGACGATGATGACGACGATTTGGACGATGATTTAGATGACGATGATGACGATGGCGGTTACAAACCGGCGTCGAACTCTTATCGTCCGACCGCTTCCTATACGCAGAAACAGGCTCCGCAGTCGAACGTGACGAGCGTCCGCCCGCGCGGAAACAGCCCGGAAGTCAGCATGATTATGCCGAAGAAGTATGACGATGCGAATACGATTGCAGACGTCCTTCTTTCGCATCGCGCGGTCGTTCTGAATCTGGAAGGAATTCCGATTGCAGCTGCGCAGCGTCTGATCGACTTCGCTGCCGGCGCATCCTATATGATCGGCGGTACGCTTCAGAAGATTTCGCCCCGTATTTTTATCATTGCTCCGGATGACATGTATCTGTCGGGAGATTTTGATGACATCATCAGCGGGATGATCGACCTGAACACCCTGACCCCGAACAATAAATAATCTGTGCCGCCCGAAACGGCGGATTACGGACAGTCCGAACCGTTCTTCCGGTCAGATCGCGATAGAATCGTGTCCGGCGGATTACGGATGATTATGGAAAAAACTGCCGAGACAGATTGGCAGACAGACTGGAGCGGAGGCATGTAGTGTCTCCGCTTCGGCGCTAAAAAAGGAGCTTGTATTATGGGTAAAAAAGCAGTAAAAACGATCGTCTGCCTGCTCATTGCCGCGGGTCTCGTCGTTCTCGACCAGTGGACAAAAGCGCTTGCCGTGGCGAATCTTCAGGGAACTTCCGGGATCGTCCTGATTCCGGGCGTTTTCGAGCTTCAGTATGTCGAGAATACCGGCATTGCGTTCGGCCTTTTCTCCGGAAGCCCGGTCCTGTTCGGCATTATCAGCAGTCTGATCGCACTCATAATCCTTTTCGTTATTTTCAATGCTCCTTTGAAAAAACGCTATATCTGGGTTTTGATTACCGGCACTATGCTGATTGCAGGCTCGATCGGTAACCTGATTGACCGCCTCCGTTTAAACTATGTCATCGATTTTTTGTATTTCTCGCTGATCGATTTCCCGGTATTCAATGTGGCGGACTGCTATGTGACGGTCGCGACGTTTGTTCTCGCATTCCTCTTCCTGTTCATCTATAAGGACGAAGAGTTCGACGTGATTTTCCCGTTTGCAAAGAGTAAAAAAACGGCGAATCCGAACCGGAAAGTGACGATAATCCCGGCAAAAACGAATGAAACTGAAGCAGCAGAGGTAGAAGCGAAAGCAGAGGAAAAAGCAGAGGAAAAAGCAAAGGAAAAAGCAGACGAAAAAGCAGAAACCGTAGAGGCAGAGACTGCGTCTGTAGAAGCAGAGAGCATGCCGAAAGCAGCGGAGACCGCAACTGTAGAGACAGAAACTGCGTCTGTAGAAGCAGAGAGCACCGAAACGGAAAAACCTGTGGAATAATCCGCCATGAATGAAGATTTTGATTCTGAAGTCCTGAATATTTCATCGGAGGTTATCCTTGTTGAGCCGGAATCGGCCGGAGAGCGCCTGGATACGGCCCTTTCGGTCTGGTATCCTGAGATCAGCCGTTCAGCTTTTCAGAAGCTCATTAAAGACGGAAAAGTGATGGTGAACGGCGAGAAGACGAAGAACGGAAAGCTCCTGTCAGAGGGCGACGAAGTTGAGGTTTTTTTTCCGGAACCGGAAGTGCTCGCCGTCGAGCCCGAGGATATTCCGCTCGATATCGTCTATGAAGACAGCGATGTGATTTTAGTCAATAAGCCGCGCGGGATGGTTGTCCATCCGGCTGCGGGACATCAGACGAATACGATGGTGAACGCGCTTCTTTATCATTGCCACGATTTATCCGGCATCAACGGCGTGCTCCGCCCCGGAATCGTCCACCGCATTGACCGCGACACGACGGGGATCGTCATCGCCTGTAAGAATGATAAGGCCCACCAATGCATTGCCGCCCAGCTGAAGGAGCACTCGGTCACGCGCCGCTATTATGCGCTCGTGAACGGCAATGTGAAAGAGGAAGAGGGCACGGTTGACGCGCCCCTCGGACGGAGCCGGACCGACCGGAAGAAGATGGCGGTCACACCGGACGGAAAGAATGCTGTCACGCATTATAAGGTGCTGGAGCGCTTCGGAAATTATACGCTCGTCGAATGCCGGCTGGAGACCGGACGGACGCATCAGATCCGCGTTCATATGGCCTATATCCATCATCCATTGGTCGGCGATGAGGTCTATGGAAACGGCGGAAGCGGCTTCCATACGACAGGACAGCTTCTCCACGCGTACTGTTTAGGCTTTATCCATCCGACGACCGGCGAATATATGGAGTTTTCCGTCCCGTTCCCGGAGGATTATCAGAAAATCCTCGACCGGCTGAGAGAGAATAACCGACAGACTTAAAACAGACCCGCAGGGAGAAAAACGCCTCCCATATACAGACCCGCAAGGAGAAAAATGCCTCCCAGGGAGATGAAAAATGATTGCCAGACCTGTTTCTGTCTGCTATAATACAGGCAGATCCTGGGGTGTTCGCGATCTTACTTATTTTGATCCTACAGACAAAAAAACGGGATTCCTACATCCCGCGGCGGATGTCAGGCCTCCATCGGGTGGAAGGCAGAAGTCGCGGTGCGGTTGCCCACCTGGCTGATAGCTAGGAGTCAACTGGTAGGAGGACGGCACCTTAGGGTCTTAGTGTGCGTTTTGGGCACAGATTCGAACGAAAAAAATAGCGGTCCTGATCGGACCGGAAAACGGTCCCACCGGACCTGAAATAACGGTCTGAAAGGGCCGATGAGGAGACACCATGGAAAGACGTTACGAACCTTGGAAAATCGAGAAAAAATGGCAGAAATACTGGGAGGAGCATGAGACCTTTAAGACGGATGTCTGGGATTTCTCTAAGCCGAAATACTACGCGCTTGACATGTTCCCGTATCCGTCCGGCGTCGGCCTTCATGCCGGCCATCCGGAAGGATATACCGCTACCGATATCATGTCCCGTATGAAGAGAATGCAGGGCTACAATGTCCTTCATCCGATGGGATACGATTCCTTCGGTCTTCCGGCGGAGCAGTATGCTGTTTCGACCGGCCATCATCCGAACGGATTCACCCAGAAGAATATTGAAACCTTTACGGCGCAGCTGAAAGAGCTGGGCTTTGACTACGACTGGTCAAAATGCGTCGCGACCTCTGATCCGGAGTTCTATAAATGGACGCAGTGGATCTTCAAAAAGCTCTATGAAGCAGGCTATGCGAAGTATATCGACATGCCGGTCAACTGGTGCGAAGAACTCGGCACCGTCCTCTCGAATGACGAGGTCATTGACGGAAAGTCGGAGCGCGGCGGCTATCCGGTCGTCCGTAAAAACATGAAGCAATGGGTTATCGACCAGCCGGCTTTTGCAGAGCAGCTGCTTGAGGGCCTCAATGAGATCGACTGGCCGGAGTCCACGAAGGATATCCAGCGGCATTGGATCGGCCGTTCTACCGGCGTCGAAGTCAAGTTTGACATCGTCGGCGGCGGACAGTTCTCGATCTTCACTACCTGTATCGAAACGATCTACGGCATTACCTTTATGGTCCTGGCTCCGGACGGAGACACCGTGAAGGAACTTATGCCGCGGATTCAGAATAAAGAAGAAGTCCAGGCTTATATCGACGAAACCGTTAAAAAGAACGATATGGACCGCACCGAACTGAATAAGACGAAGTCCGGCTGCCGTCTCGAGGGCGTGACCTGTATCAACCCGGTCAACGGCCGCGAAGTTCCGCTCTTTATCGGCGATTTTGTTCTGGCGAGCTATGGCACGGGCGCTGTTATGGCTGTTCCGAGCCATGACCAGCGTGATTTTGAGTATGCGATTGCGCACAAGCTTCCGATGATCCAGGTCATTGAAGGCCGCGACACGACGGAGTGCGCATTTGAAAAATATGATTATCTCGGAAAGGGCTGCAAACTTATCAATTCCGAAGAGTTTACCGGCCTGACCGTCGAAGAGGCGAAGGTTGCCATCACCGCGAAGCTTGTGAAGATGGGCGTTGCGAAGGAGACGGTCAATTATCACTTCCGCGAATGGATTTTCGCGCGTCAGCGCTACTGGGGCGAGCCGGTTCCGGTCGTCCATGGCGAAGACGGAAAGATCCACGTCCTTCCGGACGACGAGCTTCCGCTGATTCTGCCGGAGCTCGATGATTACAAGGGTAAAAACGGAAAAGCGCCGCTTGAGAACGCAGAAGAATGGAAACACTATGATCAGAATGGTGTGAAGGGCCTTCGTGAAACCTCCACCATGCCGGGTTCTGCAGGTTCTTCGTGGTATTATTTCCGTTACATTGATCCGCACAATGATCAGGAGTTCGCTAATCAGGAGCTTCTGAAGCACTGGATGCCGGTCGATCTTTATATCGGCGGTCCGGAGCATGCGGTCGGTCACTTGATGTATTCGCGTATCTGGAACCGTTTCCTCTATGAAAATGGCCTTTCGCCGGTGAAGGAACCCTTCAAAAAACTGGTCCATCAGGGCATGATATTGGGCGAAAACGGCATTAAGATGGGCAAGCGCTTCCCGAAATACGTCGTTAATCCGAGTGACATTGTCAATGAATACGGCGCAGACACGCTGCGGCTCTATGAGATGTTCATGGGCCCGCTGGAGGTCTCAAAGCCGTGGAGTCCGACCGGCGTCGATGGCGCACGGAAATTCCTGAACCGTGTCTTCAACTTCTTCGCGGATGAAGCGAACTGGAAGGAAGACGCACGGAACGAACTCGAGAAGATCTATCATCAGACCGTGAAGAAGGTCACGAGCGATTTCGAAACGCTCGGCTTCAACACTGCGATCGCGCAGATGATGATCTTTGTCAATGCCTGCTATAAGGCAGGTTCCTGCCCGAAGGATTTCGCAGAAGGGCTTATCAAGCTTCTTTCCCCGATCGTCCCGCATTTCGGTGAAGAACTCTGGGAGATCATGGGACACAGCGAGACGATCGCATTTGAACCGTGGCCGGTATATGATGAAGCGAAGACGGTTGATGATACCGTAGAAATCGCCATCCAGGTCAATGGAAAAGTGAAAGGCACGGTTTCAATCGCGAAGGATGCAGCAAAGGATGATGTGCTGAAGCTCGCAAAGGAGACGCTTGGTGCGAAACTGACCGGCGAGATCGTAAAAGAGATTTATGTGCCGGGAAGACTTGCAAACTTTGTAGTGAAGTAAAAAGGAGAGAGTATGCCGAAGAAAAAGGTTACTGAAGATATGGAAAACATTGTCGACAGCGAAGAACTTTCCGAAGTAAACGACGACGAACTTGATTTTGAAGCGGTTGACGAGGCACTTGACGACGCCGAGGCGGAAAAAGCCGCGCTGTTAGAAGTGGAAAAGGCTGAAAAGAAGGCGAAGAAAGCGAAGAAGGCGAAGGAGGAAGCTCCGAAGGTTGAAATCAAGCAGGAATCGCTGGACCGTCTGGTGGAACTTGGCCACGCTCGGAATGACGAGCTCGATTTAGCCGATATTTCCGCAGTATTTCAGGGCGAAAAGCTCACTGCCGATCAGATCGAAGAGGTCATTGCTTATCTAAAGACGAAGGAGATCAGCGTAATCCGTTTTACGGTCGATGAGCTGATGCTGGATGACGGGAACTTCGATGACGACCTCGATATGCTCGACGAAGAAGGCGAAGATATCGATGTCGAAAACATTGATAACAGCGACCTCATGAAGGGTGTCGCGACGAGCGATCCGGTACGTATGTATCTAAAGGAGATCGGTACGGTTCCGCTTCTTAGTGCAGATGAGGAGACCGAACTCGCGAAGCTGAAAGAGCAGGGCGACGTCGATGCGAAGAAGAAGCTGATTGAAGCGAACCTACGTCTCGTCGTTTCTATCGCAAAGCGCTATACCGGCCGTGGAATGAGCTTTTTAGACCTTGTTCAGGAAGGAAATTTAGGCCTTATCAAAGGCGTCGAAAAGTTCGACTACACGAAGGGCTATAAGCTTTCCACATATGCGACCTGGTGGATCCGCCAGTCGGTCACCCGTGCATTGGCTGACCAGGCCCGGACGATCCGTGTTCCGGTCCATATGGTTGAAACGATCAATAAGATGTCGAAAATGCAGCGAAAACTGACGCTGGAGCTCGGATATGAGCCGTCTGTCGGTGAAATCGCTAACGCACTTGATCTGCCGGAATCAAAGGTTATGGAGATTATGCAGATCGCGCGTGAGCCGGCATCATTAGAAACGCCTATCGGCGAAGAGGACGATTCCAACCTCGGCGATTTCGTCGCAGATACGAATACCGTCACGCCGGAGGTCAATGTCGAGAATGTTATGCTGCGTGAGGAAATTGACACGCTTCTCGGCGATTTAAAAGAACGTGAGCGCCAGGTAATCATCCTGCGGTTCGGTCTGGAAGACGGCCATCCGCGTACCCTGGAGGAAGTCGGTAAGGAATTCAATGTCACGCGTGAGCGTATCCGTCAGATCGAGGCGAAGGCGCTCCGTAAGCTTCGCAATCCGGTCCGCAGCAAACGGATCCGCGATTTCTTACAGTAATGAATCAGAATCCGAGAAATTATCAGAAAGAATTAGATGAAAAGATCGCGGGGCTCGCCGGACAGTCGTCCGGCCCGGCCCCGACTCTTCTTTTACACAGCTGCTGCGCGCCTTGCAGCTCCTATGTGCTCGAATATCTTTCCCAATATTTCGAGATTACGGTCTTTTACTATAATCCGAATATTACGGAGGAGCCGGAATACCGGAAAAGAGTCGCAGAAGTAAAGCGTCTGATTTCCGAGATGCCGTGTCACTATCCGGTCCGCTTTTTAGAAGGTCCGTATGATCCGGAACGGTTTCTCGAAATCGCCCGCGGGTTGGAAGATGCGCCGGAGGGCGGCGCCCGCTGTAACCGCTGCTTCCGTCTGCGTCTTTCGGAAACCGCGAAAGCGGCGAAGGCCGGTAATTTCGACTTTTTCACGACTACATTGACGATCAGCCCGCTGAAAAATGCCCCGCTTCTCAATGAAATCGGAGAAGAGATGGCGCTCCTTTACGGAACAGCGTTTTTAAACTCTGATTTTAAGAAGAAGGGTGGCTACCAGCGCTCGATCGTCCTTTCAAAGGAATATGGGCTCTACCGTCAGGATTATTGTGGATGCGTTTTTTCGAAACGCACGGAAAATGATTGCCCGGGAGGAAATCCGTGAATGTAGACTATGGCCGCATCTGGGCCGAAATTGACTTAAAAAATCTCCGCTTCAACCTGAATTCGATTCATGAGGGGCTTCTGCCGGAGACGAAGATCTGCGCCGTCATCAAGGCGAACGCGTACGGACATGGTGCGTCGCACATTGCCCGCGAGATCGAGGATCTTCCGTATATCTGGGGCTATGTCGTCGCGACGCGCGAAGAAGCGTACGCCCTTCGTGACAATGGTATTTCGAAGCCGGTGCTTCTTTTAGGGCCGGTGTCAGAAGAAGATTACGCGCGGCTCATTGAAGAACGGATCCGTCCGGTATTCTACGAACTCCCGAAGGTCCGCGCTTTTTCAAACATTGCGAGCCGGCTGAACCGCGTCGGTCTTTTCCATATCGCGGTCGACACCGGAATGAACCGGATCGGTCTTTTCCCTGATGAAGAGGGGATTCATACCGTGAAAGAGATGGTCGCCTGCCCGAACGTCCGCGCAGAAGGCATTTTTACTCATCTCGCGACGGCGGATATGCTCGACAATGCTCCCGCGTTAAAGCAGAACGGCGCATTCCTCGATTTCCTGATCCGTCTCCAATGCGAGGGCATTACTTTTGAATATACGCATGGTGCGAACAGCGCCGCAACGATTCTGTTCCAAGGCTTAAATTATACGATGTGCCGTGTCGGCGTGGCGATGTACGGCCTCTGCCCGTCAGAAGATTATGACTGGATGAAGACGCCGTTAAAGCCGGTTCTTTCGCTTTACAGCCGCGTCATGTATGTGAAATCTGTTCCGGCAGGAGTCGCGGTCGGCTATGGCGGATCATTTACGACACACCGCCCGACGGTCATTGCCACGATTCCCGCAGGCTATGCGGACGGGTACGCGCGGTCCTTGTCAAATAAAGGGGAAGTGCTGATCCGCGGACACCGGTGCCCGATCATTGGCAAAATCTGCATGGACCAGATGATGGTTGACGTGACGAACCTGCCGTTCGACGTGCAGGAAAATGATCTCGTCACGCTGATCGGAACCGACGGCCGTGAGACGATTTCGCTCGAAGAACTCGGAAAGAAATCCGGCCGCTTCAATTATGAATTCGTCTGCTGCTTAAGCGACCGCGTCAAGCGTGTCTACCGAAGAGATTAATTTCGCTTTTTTGGCGGAACCGTACAGAAATGGTGGAATCGCCCGGGAATTAGATATAAGGCCGCTGAATCCTGCAGAAAAAACGAGAAATCATTCGAATATAAACGAGAAATATTACGGATAATTACGATAAATAATGCAGATAATGATTGACATTTCATGATTCTGTGTTATGCTAATTGAGTATGTTTGCGATAGAACCAACGTGTCTCGGTTCGTCGTGAATGGAGCAGACGAGAACCCTCTACCTCGAAACTCCAATAAAATATACGGAGGTGCCTCAATGGCAAACATTAAATCTGCTAAGAAACGTGTTCTGGTCGCAAACAAGAAAGCTGACAGAAACAAAGCCGTTAAGTCTGAAGTTAAGACTTATGTAAAGAAAGTCTACGCTGCTATCGAGTCTGGTGACAAGGCAGCTGCATCGGAAGCTCTTCGTGAAGCTGAAATTAAGCTTACCAAGGCTACGACCAAGGGCGTTCTTCATAAGAACACTTCTTCCAGAAAAGTCGGCCGTTTAGCAAAAGCAGTCAATGAAATGGCATAAAGGCAAAAAGCTCCGGACGGAAGTCCGGAGCTTTTTTTGTCAGCACATAAGCTTCCGCCGGCCCCCGATACTTGCGTAAACCGGCGGCTCTATGGTATAATAATCGATTATGGAACATAAAATTGTAAGAGTCGAACCGGGCTCTATTGCGGAAGAAATGGAGATTGAGGCAGGGGACGTCCTGCTGTCAGTCGACGGGCAGGAAATCGAAGATATCTTTGATTTTCAGACGCTCGTGGCAGACGAAGAGTTTACATTGCTCATCCGGAAGCCCGACGGCGAAGAATGGGAACTGGATATCGAGAAGGATGAGGAAGAGGAACTGGGCATCGTTTTTGAGAGCGATCTTATGAGCGATTACAGGTCCTGTTCCAATGCGTGCATTTTCTGCTTTATCGACCAGATGCCGAAAGGAATGCGCGATACGCTTTACTTTAAAGATGACGATTCGCGGCTTTCTTTCCTGCAGGGAAATTATATTACGCTGACGAACATGAAGCAGAAGGATGTCGACCGGATCATCCGTTATCACCTCGAGCCGATGAACATCTCGGTTCAGGCGACAGAGCCGGAGCTTCGCTGCCAGCTCCTTCACAACCGTTTTGCAGGCGATGTTTTACGGTATCTTGATGATTTTTACCGCGCCGGGCTTCATATGAACGCGCAGGTCGTGCTCGTCCGTGATGTCAATGATAAAGCGCATCTGGAACGTACGATCTCGGACCTCTACCGGTATGCGCCGGTGCTCCAGTCTGTTTCGGTCGTGCCGGTCGGCTTGACTAAATTCCGTGAAGGCCTTTACCCGATTCAGCCGTTTGATGCAGAATCAGCAGCGGAAACTGTCGATCTTATCGAAAAATGGCAGAAGAAAGCTTTTTCGGAATTCGGAATCCACTTCGTCCATGCAAGCGACGAACTCTATCTCTTATCCGGCCGGGATTTCCCGGAGGAAGAGCGGTATGACGATTACCTGCAGCTCGAAAACGGCGTCGGTATGGCGCGGCTTCTTTTTACAGAGGCCGATGCGGAAATCGATCGTCTGAAGGCGGACGCGGAAATCGATAAGCTGAAAGCGCGGGAACACGAAATAACAGAAGAGCACGAAATAACAGGCAAGTGTGAACCCAAAGCCGCGCAGCTGTCGTTTGCCACCGGCCGCCTCGCAGCGCCGTTATTAGAAGCGGTCCGCGCGAAAATCCTTCAAAGCGGAATTATCTCCGGAGCAGAAGAGAGCCTTCCGATTTATGCGATCCGAAATGATTTCTTCGGAGAGACCGTGACGGTCGCTGGGCTTATCACTGGGCGTGATCTCATTGACCAGCTCAAAGGGCAGCCGCTTGGAAGCGTGCTTTACCTTCCGTCGTGCATGTTTAAGAGCGGCGAGAACGTCTTCTTAGACGATGTCACGCGGGAAGACGCAGAGAAGGAGCTCCATGTAAAAATCCGTGTGCTGAAATCCGGCGGCGGCGCGCTCGTCCGCGCAATGACCGGAAATCTTCGTTCGGATGATCTCGATACGACCCACGGGAAGTACGAGCTTTGAAAGAAAGATAAAAGGAACCAGTTATGAAACCTATCGTAGCCATCGTCGGACGGCCGAATGTCGGAAAATCTACTTTGTTCAATGCGATCGCGGGCGGAAACATCTCGATCGTCCAGGACACCCCTGGCGTGACGCGCGACCGTATTTATGCAGACGCTTCCTGGTTAGATTATGAATTTACGCTGATTGATACCGGCGGCATTGAACCGGATTCTTCGGATGTAATCTTATCGCAGATGCGTGCGCAGGCTGAAATCGCCATCCATACGGCGGATGTAATCATGTTCCTCGTCGACCGTACGCAGGGACTTCAGGATGCGGACTCGAAGGTGGCGGACATGCTTCGCCGCGCAGACAAGCCGGTGCTTCTCGTCGTGAATAAGGTCGATAATTTCCAGACGCAGATGGCCGACGTCTATGAATTCTATAATCTCGGCATCGGTGATCCGGTGCCTGTTTCCGCTATTTCGAAAATCGGCCTCGGCGATCTTTTAGATCTCGTCTGCCAGAACTTCCCGACGGGAACCGGGCATGATGTGGACGAAGAGCTTCCGAAGATTGCCGTCATCGGAAAGCCGAATGTCGGAAAATCTTCGCTCATTAATAAACTCGCCAATGAGAACCGCGTGATCGTTTCGGATATTGCGGGAACAACGCGTGATGCGATCGATACAAAGATCCGGTATGACCATAAGGATTACGTCTTCATTGACACGGCAGGACTCCGCCGGAAGTCAAAGATCAAAGAAGAGATCGAGCGTTTCTCCATTATCCGTGCTGTTACAGCAGTCGAGCGCGCCGACGTCGTTCTCTTAATGATCGACGGCGACGAGGGAGTGACCGAGCAGGATGCGAAGATTGCGGGTATCGCCCACGAGCGCGGAAAAGGCATCTTAATCTGCGTTAATAAATGGGACCTCGTCGAGAAAGACGACAAAACAATCTACCGTTTCACGGAAAAAGTACGGAATACGCTTTCCTTTATGCCGTATGCAGAAATCCTGTTTATCTCCTCGAAAACCGGCCAGCGCTTAAACCGCCTGTTTGAAACGGTCGACATGATCATTCAGAACCAGAACCTCCGCGTCGGCACCGGCGTGCTCAATGATATCATCACGGAAGCGGTTTCCGAGCAGCAGCCGCCTTCGGATAAGGGCAAGCGCCTGAAGGTGTTCTACGGAACGCAGGTTTCCGTAAAACCGCCGACCTTCGTCATTTTTGTCAATTCAAAAGAACTGATGCATTTTTCATATACGCGTTATCTCGAAAACATGATCCGCGAAGCGTTCGGCTTCCGTGGCACCCCGCTGAAGTTTTTGATCCGTGAGCGCGGAGAAAAGGAGTAAAATGCTGATTCGACTGATATTGGTAGCTGTCGGATATCTTTTCGGACTGATCCAGACCGGATTTTTTTACGGGAAGATTACCGGCGTCGACCTCGCAAGATTAGGAAGCGGAAACCGCGACGCGACGAACGCGCTTCGTACGGTCGGTGTGAAAGGCGCTGTCATCATCTGTTTTATCGATGCGATGAAGGCCTTTCTTCCCTGTGCAGTCGTCTGGTTCCTCTTTAAATCACAGGGCTCGATCGTCTATGTCTACCAGATGTATATGGCTTTCGGCGTCACATTGGGCAATGATTTTCCGTTCTATTTGAAGTTTAAGGGCGGGAAAGGCGTCGCTTCAACCTGTGGATGGGTGCTCGCTTGGAATATGCCGATCTGGTGCATCGGGATGGCGAGCTTCTTTCTGATCGCGTTTACGACGCGTATCGTTTCGATCGCCTCGCTGTTTACTGCAGTCGTCATCATTGTATCCGGGTTTATTTTTGACGGCCTGATCTGGCCTGATAATTTCTGGAACGGCGACAGCATTGAATTTATCGGACTTATCATCATTATGGCGCTGCTTCTCATAATCCGCCACAGCGATAATATCCGCCGTCTCTTCAATGGTACGGAGTACCGATTCGAGCCGAAAACGAAGCAAAAAGAGCCGAAGATGACGGAAGAAGAGAAGAAGCACGAGGAAGAAATCGAGCAGGAGCGGCAGGCGGAACTCGAGATTTTCCGAAACAAGGTTGCGCAGAACGCGGTCCGCGACCGTGCTCCTGAAACGGATTATCCGAAGAAGGTCTTTACCGCGAGCGGTTTTAAGGATGAAGAATAACCGATGGTACGGTTTATGAACAGAAATGAGGAACGATGATTACAATCGGACTTGATATCGGGACGACTAAAATCTGCGGCGTTTTGAAAAAAGACGCCGCAGTTCTTTTGACGGTCTCCCGTGCGAATGACGCCGGCCTTCCGAAAGAAAAAAACTTTGAAGACTGCCAGGATCCGGCGCGGATTCTATTTTTAGTGGATGAGATTTTGGCGGAACTGTTCCGTGCGGCGGAGAAAGACAGACGAAATGCGGACGCTGGTTTCACGATGAGCATGTCTGATACACCTAAACAGTCGGAACTTTACGCAATCGGACTGTCGGCGCAGATGCATGGTATCCTTTATGTGGATGCGGAGGGGGAAGCGGTTTCACCGTTCTACACCTGGCGCGATACGAGAGGAAATGAACGCTGGATTTCGGAGGATGCCGAAAAAGGCAGAGAGCGCGAAGACAGCAAAGAGCGTGAAGACAGCAGAAAGCGCGAAGACAGCAAAGCGAACGAAGACAGTAAAAAGAATAAGTCATATTCGGAAAAACTTTCCGAACTGACAGGATATTCATTGGCACCACGCTTCGGTGCGGTGCTCCATTTCTATAATCTCTGTAACGGTTTAGTTCCGAAGAATGCGGTTAAAATCTGTAATATCGGGGATTATGTCGCTATGAAACTGACAGGGCGGAAGACTCCGCTCATTCATCCGACCATGGCCGCGTCGTTCGGATGCTTTGATTTAGAGAAGTTGGATTTTGACCGTGAGGCGCTGAAAGCTGCCCGGCTCGATGAAGGATTCTTCCCGTCAGTCGGAAGAGAAGAGCTTGTCGGAAAACTGGAGCGAGCAGAAGAATCAGCCGAAAACATGGAGACCCGTCGCTTCGTCCCGGTCACGATGGCGCTTGGCGACAACCAGGCGAGCTATCTGGGAACCGTTCCGAAACCGGGAGCGCTCCTTATCAATATCGGAACTGGAAGCCAGCTTTCGGTTTCCGGAGATGAGATCCGTTCTTTTCAGCATCTCGAATGCCGCCCTTATTTGAACGGGCAGTTCCTATATGTCGGCGCCTCGCTCTCCGGCGGACGGGCTTATGCGGAACTAAAGGATTTCTTTAAGGAGACCGGCGGGCTTCGCGAAAGCCGGAAGCGGAAAAATATCGGAAGTCAGACGCTCACGTCATTTTCTGATGAGGAAATCTATGAAGCGATGAACCATGAGGCGCTTCGGGCACTTTCCTCTGAAAACTCAAAATCCCTGCAGGGGACGTCCGGCGGGATGATGCCCGACCGGCTGGTAATCGGCGAGACAATGTCCGACCGGATGGTGATCGGCGAGACGATGTCCGGGCAGATGGTGCTCGGCGTGATTGACGGGATCATTGACGAGCTTTATCGGTTTTATGAGGAAATCGGCGGTTCGGACCGGGTTCTATACGGAAGCGGAAACGGAATCCGTAAGAATCCGGCCATGCAGAAGGCGATAGAAAAGCGCTTCGGCCGGAAGCTGATCCTGTCGGAAGAAAAAGAAGAGGCCGCGACTGGCGCGGCCCTTTATGGGGAAATGATTACGTTTAAATAATGTTTCAGCTGTTTTCCGGTTTTTTTTCACCTATGTAGCCATTATAGGCGATAAAAGCATTGGTATAGCCGTCGAGGTCAGTGAGGTCCGTCCCGAACCATTCAGGCGGCGTAAACGCCAGCGCTTCCTCTTCGGACGTAAACTCGACTTCTGCATAGGTCACCGTCACGGGCTCAAAGAAGCGGTCCAGCTCAATCGTGTACGGGCCATAGGGAATCCGATAGCGGCGCTTCCGGATCACGAAACCATCGTGTTTTTCGAAAAGATGAGCGTAGGAATCCGGATTCAGATCGAGTTCATATTCTTCATGCGAGAGCTTTCCCTTCCCCTTAATCGTTAATATGTATTTATCGCCGTAACGACGCACGCGGACAGTCGGATTGCGAGAGAGATAGACCTGTTCGATCTCTTCTGACGGATAGTCGTCGAGATTCTCGGGGAGAGAAGCAATCATAAATTTCCGTTCGATTTCCATAAGGACTCCTTTTAGTAAATATTTCAAAAGTTAAATCATTTGAAAGGTCAGAAGAATGATCATTCAAATCAGTATATCTTAAAAAACAGTCGATTTTGTCGATGTTTTCGGCCTCTTTACAGGTTGTATTTTACCGCATTCAATGATAAAATCAATATCACGCCGCATTTTTGCTAGAATTATATCGATTCAGGAGGTACTATGGAAGAGCCCGGCACACTGTATAAGCTCATTATACTTTATATGCTGAAAAAAGTGAACTTTCCCCTGTCGGACCCGCAGCTCTGGTCATTTTTTGAGCAGAACGGATACACAAATTTCCTCAATTTCCGCGCCACATTGACGGAACTGATCGAAGCGAATCTCCTGACCTCGGAGCCTGTCCGCACCGGCACGATTTACGAGCTGACGCGGGAAGGAGAGGACGCGCTTTACTATTTCGGAAAGGATATCCCTTCCGCAGTGAAGACCGACATGGAGAACTATATCCGTGAAAACCGTTTCCAGCTTCGCAATGAAACCGGCGTCACGTCCGATTATTTTAAGACAGAGAATTTCGATTACAATGTTCATCTGAAAGTCCGGGAAGGAAAAAACACTCTTTATGAACTGAACATTATTGTGGCGGACGAGAAGCAGGCGAAGGAAATGTGCGATCATTTTGAGGCGAACGCGCAGAATATCTATTCGTATATTTTTAAGCAGCTGATGTAATCATTCTTTTCAGCTGATCTAAAATAATTCTTGCGTTATTTCAGTATTTATGCTATAGTTCTACTGTTGTGTAAAATGTGATGGTCGGAAACCATCGGGAAAGAGGAGTTATCATGAAAGAAGGAATCCATCCGAAGTATTACGAGTGCAAGGTTACCTGCAACTGCGGAAATACCTTTGTAACTGGCTCTACGAAGCCGGAAATCCACGTTGAAACATGTTCGAAGTGCCATCCGTTCTATACGGGTCAGCAGAGAGCGATCTCCGCACGTGGCCGTGTTGACCGCTTCAATAAGAAGTACGGTGAATTCATCAACAAATAGGATTTTCTTTAAAAGACCGTTCCGGGGGAAAGAGAACAGGGTTCTCTTCTTTTGGGGCGGTCTTTTTCTGTTATTAAAACATAGCGATTTTTATAGAGAGGAACTGAACAATGAAGTATTCCGGAATCGGCGGCGCAGCCGTCATTGAAGGCATCATGATGAAAAACGGAAACCAGATGGCTGTCGCCTGCAGAAAAGCCGGCGGGCAGATCGAGGTTATGGAAGAAACGCTGAATAACTTCAGCGATACCCATAAATGGGCGAAGTGGCCGCTGGTCCGCGGCGTCGTAAGCTTCGTAGAATCCTTGACGACGAGCATGAAGGCGCTTATGTGGGCGTCTTCCTTTGAAGAGGATGAACAGGGCGAGAAGGTCGAACTTTCGAAAGGCACGATGACGATCACCATGATCCTTTCAGTCGCATTGGCCATCGGTATTTTTGCTGTCCTTCCGGCGCTTCTGATCAACCTGATAAAGCCGCTCATTGAGAGCGAAATCTTACTCGCCGTATGCGAGGGAGTGCTTCGTCTCCTCATGTTCATCGGATATGTGCTGCTCGTTTCTTTGCTTCCAGACATCAAGCGGACGTTCATGTACCACGGTTCTGAGCATAAATGCATCAACTGCCTCGAGCACGGCCTTCCGCTGACCGTCGAAAATGTTATGAAGAGCTCGAAAGAGCATAAGCGCTGCGGCACGAGCTTCCTGCTGATCGTCATGTTGATTTCGATCGTGCTCTTTATGTTTATCCGTTTTGACAATGTATTGATCAAAGTTCTAAGCCGGATCCTGCTGATTCCGGTCATTGCCGCGCTGGCGTACGAGATTCTCCGGTTCACCGGCCGTTACGACAATAAGTTTACGCATCTTATTTCGCGTCCGGGTATGTGGATGCAGGCGCTGACGACGAAGGAGCCGACGGCGGATATGGTGGAAGTGGCCATCATCGCAGTCGAGAAGGTTTTCGACTGGAAGAAATTCTTAAATGAGAACTTCGGCGCAGAGTTTCAGCCGGATGCGGAACAGGAAGCCGGCAGCTGCGGATGTGAGCAGAAAACTGACAACTGATGGTGTAAATAGAAAACAAATGACGGCGAGTGAACTGTTAAAAGAAGGAATAACCGTTTTACGGAAAAAAGGAGTTCCAGATGCGGAAGTAGACGCGAAGGAGCTCCTTTTGGCGGCGTTTCATTGGAATGCGCAGGAATGGCTCCTGCGGCTTTCAGAGCCGGCACCGGAAGATTCTGTTCAAGCGTACCGCGAGCTTCTCAACAAACGGGCAGAACGGATTCCGCTTCAGCATCTTTTAGGAGAAGCCTGGTTCTTCGGCTATCGGTTCTTCGTTAATTCTGATGTGCTGATTCCGCGGTTCGATACGGAGATTTTAGTCGAAGAAACGCTGAAAGCAATGAAAGAATGCGAAGCGCATCAGCTGGGCGAAGAGGAGCAAACAGGCGCCGCGGCTCATCCTGGCGAGAACGCGCTTCTCGACCTGTGCACAGGCTCCGGCTGTATCGCAATTTCTTTAAAGAAAGAGCGACAGGAGTGGACGGTTTCTGCGTCGGACTTTTCCAGTGCAGCGCTTTTCGTTGCGAAAAAAAACAGCGAAATGAATCAGGCGGAAATCCGTTTGATTGAAAGTGATTTATTTGAAAATATCCAGGGGCGGTTTCAGGTCATTGTCTCCAATCCGCCGTATATCGATGCGGAAGAGATGGAGACACTCGAGCCCGAGGTGCGGGACCATGATCCGAAGATGGCACTTTTCGGCGGAACAGACGGGCTCGATTTTTACCGGAAGATTATCGAAATAGCGCCGGACTTTTTAGAAAAGAACGGGCGGCTGCTGTTTGAAATCGGCGATGAACAGGGAAAAGCGGTTTCGGAGATGATGGCAGCGCGGGGATTTTCTGATGTACGCGTTATTCAGGATCTTTCCGGACGCGACCGCGTCGTCAGAGGAACTTGGCCGAAAGATTGCACCGAACGATAAAAAGGAGTTAAAGATGTTTGAACAGCTGGAGCAGACGGTCCGGCATTACGAAGAGGTTCTACGGGAATTGAACGAGCCCAATGTGGCGGCCGACCCGGACACATACCGCAAGCGTATGAAAGAGCGCGCGGACCTCGAACCTGTCGTGACGGCGTATCTGAAGCTGCAAAAAGAAAAAGAGACGATCTGCGACGCGGCGCTCCTTCTCGAAACCGAGAAGGACGAAGAGATGCGGACGCTTTTAAAAGAGGAGCTTTCCGCGGCGCGCGAGAACGAAGAAAAGCTTTCGGAGGAACTGAAGCTTCTGCTTCTTCCGAAGGATCCGAACGACGATAAAAATGTCATTCTTGAAATTCGCGCGGGCGCAGGCGGCGAAGAAGCCGCACTTTTTGCGTCTGAAATTTACCGGATGTATTACCATTATGCGGAGTCGCTTCATTGGAAGACGGAAACGCTCGAGTACAATGAATCCGGAATCGGCGGGGCGAGTAAAATCACCTGCATGATCACCGGAAAAGGCGCCTATTCGAAACTTAAATTCGAGTCGGGCGTTCACCGTGTGCAGCGCGTTCCGAAAACCGAGTCCGGGGGCCGCATCCATACATCGACGATAACGGTCGCGATTCTTCCGGAGGCGGAAGAAGTCGATGTGAAGCTCGACATGAACGATTGCCGCTTCGATGTTTTCCGCGCGTCGGGAAACGGCGGCCAATGCGTCAACACGACAGACTCAGCCGTCCGTCTGACCCATTATCCGACCGGCATCGTCATCTCGTGTCAGGATGAAAAGTCGCAGCTCAAAAACCGCGATAAAGCATTAAAGGTGCTTCGCGCGAAGCTCTATGAGCTCGAGTGCCAGAAGGCGCATGATTCAGAGGCTGCGGCTCGGAAATCACAGGTCGGAACCGGAGACCGGTCGGAGAAAATCCGGACCTATAATTTCCCGCAGGGAAGAGTTACCGATCACCGCATTAATCTGACGATTTATAATATCGACAATATCATTGACGGCGATCTTTCGGTGCTGATCGATTCGCTCACGGCGGCGGACCAGGCGAAAAAACTCGCGGCGACTGAAGCGGAGTGAAAGGAATAAACTAAGTTTTTTTGAGGTGTTTATGGCAGATATTATCAAGCTTTTAGCGGCTGAGCTGAAACAGCCGGAAGAATATGTAAAGAATGTAGTCCAGCTGCTCGATGACGGCTGCACGTTGCCGTTTATCGCGCGATACCGGAAAGAGCTTCACGGGGCGATGAGCGACGAAATCCTTCGCGATCTTTTCGATAAGCTGAACTATTTTCGGAATCTCGAAGAACGGAAAGAGGAAGTTATCCGTTTGATCGATGAGCAGGGAAAGCTGACGGAGGAACTGGCGAAGCAGATTTGCGACGCGAAGACGCTCGCAAAGGTGGAAGACCTTTACCGGCCGTATAAGCAGAAAAAGCGGACGCGTGCGACGATTGCGAAGGAAAAGGGGCTGGAGCCGCTCGCATTGCTGCTGTTCGCGCAGGGAGCAAACTTAAAGACTCCGGAAGAAGAAGCGGTTCCGTATGTCGATCCGGAGAAAGGCGTCGAATCGGTTGAGGATGCTTTAAAGGGCGCAGCCGATATCGTAGCGGAGGCGGTTTCAGATTCCCCGTCAATCCGTGATCTTCTGCGTTCCTCGATCCGTCGGGGAGGAAGCATTATTTCCCGCGCTGCGAAAGAGGAGGACTCCGTCTATCGGAATTATTATGAATTTGATGCGGCGGTTTCGAAAGTGGCCGGCTATCAGATTCTCGCGTTAAACCGCGGCGAAAAAGAAGGATTCTTAAAGATTTCGTTTGAATATGAGCCGGAAGAGATGATGCGCCTCGCAAAAATGCGCGTGATTTCACGCGAATCAAAGGCGAAAGCATTCTTAGAAGCCGCTACTGATGACGGCGTGAAGCGTCTCCTTCTGCCGTCTATCGAGAATGAGATCCGTTCGGACCTGACAGACAATGCATCGGAAGGCGCTATCGGCAATTTCCGCTCGAACCTTCGCGAGCTTCTCCTTCAGCCGCCGGTTAAGGGAAAGGTCACGATGGGGCTTGATCCCGGTTATCGTATGGGCTGCAAAGTCGCAGTCATTGACGCGACCGGAAAGGTCCTCGATACGACGGTCGTTTATCCGACGTTCAGCGAAGCGAAGAAGAATGAAGCGATTTTCCTCCTGAAAAAGCTCATTGACCGGCATCATGTCGAGCATATCGCAATCGGAAACGGAACCGCTTCTCGTGAAACAGAGGCGATGGCGGTCGAACTGATCCATCATTGCCCGGGAGTCAGCTATATGATCGTCAGCGAGGCGGGCGCGTCGGTTTATTCGGCCTCCAAGCTCGCATCGGAAGAATTCCCGGATTATGATGTTAATCTTCGAAGCGCGGTCTCGATTGCGCGTCGTTTAGAGGATCCGCTCGCGGAGCTTGTTAAAATCGAGCCGAAGGCGATCGGCGTCGGCCAGTATCAGCATGATATGAATCAGAAGAAACTTTCCGATGCACTGACCGGAGTGGTAGAAGACAGCGTAAACAAGGTTGGTGTAGACTTAAATACTGCATCAGCACCGCTTCTTGAATATATTTCAGGTATTTCCAAAGTGATTGCGAAAAATATTGTAGATTACCGTGAAGCAAATGGTAAATTTACAAATCGTAAACAGCTTTTAAAGGTTGCAAAGCTCGGACCAAAAGCGTATGAGCAGTGTGCCGGATTTATGCGTATTTTAGATGGAGATAATCCTCTGGATGCAACCAGTGTACATCCGGAATCTTATGATGCAGTGCTTCAGCTTTTGGAAAAGACAAATCTGACTATGGAAGATGTCAAGAATGCACAGAAGATGGTAGCAGTAGAGACCAAGAATGCAGCAAAAGCAAAAGCGGCTCCAAAGCAGGAAAGAAAGCCGAAAGAGAAAAAGATTGTGATCCGCAATACAGGTACCGCTATGGGTGCTGCCCTTGCACAGGCTATGAACGGAATGACAATTACAGAAGCTCCAAAGGAAAAAGTTTCTGAGCAGAAGGCAGGAGAAGATAAAATTCAGCTCGGAATCTTTAGCCTTGAAAAGAAAATCGGAGACAAAAAGAAAATGGCTCAGGAGCTGGGTATTGGAGAAATCACTCTTACAGATATTATCAAAGAACTGGAAAAGCCGGCCAGAGATCCGAGAGATGATATGCCAAGACCAATCCTTAGAAGTGATGTTTTAGATCTCAAGGATTTAAAACCGGGTATGATTTTAAAGGGTACTGTTCGAAATG